>QNDR01000012.1 GCA_003646025.1 Candidatus Fermentibacterota bacterium | reverse complement strand
GCTGGATGAAGTAAGGAAAAAACTTATTGCGGAAAAAGCTCCTAACAGAGGTTACGACAGGAAGTGCCGGGACATACCACCAGAGGAAGCCAAAAGAAGAATTGCCGCAGGCGAGCCTTATGTTATTCGCATGAAGGTTCCTCTTCAGGGGGAATGCCTGTTTAACGACATGCTCCGGGGAGAAGTAAAAAAAGACTGGGCATCCATTGATGATCAGGTGATTATGAAAGCCGACGGTTTTCCCACCTACCATCTCGCCGTTGTTGTAGATGACCACCTCATGAAGATTTCCCACATTATCAGGGGAGAGGAGTGGATAAACTCTGTGCCCAAGCATGTGCTTTTGTACGAGGATTTCGGCTGGGAACCCCCTGTTTACTGCCATCTGCCTCTTCTTCGAAACCCCGACAAGTCAAAGCTCTCAAAAAGAAAAAACCCCACATCCATCAACTACTACAGAAAGGCCGGATACCTTCCGGAAGCCCTTCTCAACTATCTGGGAATGATGGGCTGGCACATGCCTGATGGCTCGGAGAAGTTTACAATTCAACAGATGATAGACAACTTCAAACTGGAGGATATCTCTCTTGGAAGCCCTGTTTTTGACAGAGCAAAACTCAGATGGCTGAACGGGCGGTACATCAGAGAAGACAACACTGTTTCTGAACTTTCACAAAAACTACAGAGCTGGGCAATCAACCCCGAGTATGTATCAAAGGTCGCCGCCGTTGTTGCTTCAAGGCTTGAGACCCTTTCCGACTGGGGCTACTTCACGGCAATGTTCTTCAGTGATTCCGTTCCGGTTACAGAAGACCTTCTTGCAGTAAAAGATATGGAGAAAGACCAGGTACTTGAGCTTCTACAGGTAACTCTGTGGAAACTGGAGAAACTCCGTGAGTGGAACAACCTGGCTATTTCAGCCGCATTGAAGGATGTTTCCGAGATTTTTCAGTTGAAGCTGAAAGCTCTTACAGCCCCCCTGTACGGCGCCATCTGCGGAAGCAGGGTTGCACCTCCTCTGTTTGATTCAATGGAGGTACTGGGGAGTGACCTGTGCCGTACCAGAATTTCTTCAGCAATTACTGTGCTAGGCGGCATTTCCGGGAAGAAACTGAAGAAACTGGAAAAGAAGTACAAACCTTGACAATATTGTAAACCAGACAGATATTTCGCCCTCGGTGGATGCTCCCATCGTCTATCGGCTAGGACGCTGGCCTCTCACGCCGGAAAGCGGGGTTCGATTCCCCGTGGGAGCGCCAACTTATCTTTTATCTTCCTTGTAGCTCATACCTTACCCCCGCGTCCCCGAAACAACTCCACCCGTTTCTGTGGTGAGGGCAAGCGGGGTTCGATTCCCCGTGGGAGCGCCAACCAGACAACACCCCCTGCGGGGTGTTTTCGTCTACCCAGGGGCACTCTACTTTGAACTGTCTTTCGGGTCTTCCTGAGTATACAATACCTAATAAAGCTGCTACCTTCGCATCCTCTCAGATTATTGACAAATATAGTAGGGACCTATGTGTTCAAATGTCATTCATTGTGGGTGACTTAATAAGGGAGGTTTTTATGAAATTGTTATTGTCTTTGCTTGCAGTGCTCGCCATTGCCGCTTTTGCACAGGACCCAGCCAATATTCTCATCTACCATGATGTATCTGGTGGATACGGTGACACAGTAGACACTGCGGCTCAGGCTCTGTGGTCCTCTGCAAATATTGAATCCTACACTGGTCAGCCGGGAGGTCAGCAGGCAGCTTTTAACGCTGCTCTTGATGGTGGAACAGACTGGGACATTGTTGTTCTTGAGTGCTGGTATGCCAACACCAACGACATCGACTGGGCCTCTCTGCTTGCACACTACAACGCAGGCGACTTTATTCTCTACGTTTCCAACTGGCAGTGGCAGTCCGGAACATCCGGTCAGGCCGCTCTTGGTGCTGCCATGGGTGTTTCAAGCTTTGCCGGGTTCGGTACTCCCGTCATTCCTCACTATGCCTGGGAACCTTCACACGATATTTGCAGTGGTATCTCCGACTGGAGCTGGGCAGATCCTGGTCTTGGAATTCTTAACTGCAGACTCACTGTTACCGACGCAGTCCCTGTTACCGGGTGGACAGCTTCCGCATCAGCAGGGCAAGCAGGCATCTGCGTTGCAAACGACGGGTACAGCATTGTCAATGGATACACTCTTGCCTATGCCGCGCAGGCAGACGATCTCTGGACAAATGTCTACAACTTCATGTGGAGAGATACTGCGCTCAGTCGCGAGACCTGGGGTGGAATCAAGGCTTCCTTCTAGAATCGTTCCTGTTTTGTGGGGAGAGCTTCGGCTCTCCCCTTTTTTACACAGCTGGCCAGATATTCTATGGAATGGATGTGCTGCTGATATTTCCAGCACAGAAAAGGGAGTCCATAGCGGACCCCCTTTTCTGTTGTTTATGACTCGACTGAGTATCAGTAGGACTTGTTCGCCTCTACCATTTCCTTCACCTTCATAAGACGGGTGGTGTTTCCCCTTTCCATCTCATCAAGTTTAAGGCGGATGTATCTTATCGCCTGGTTGATCTCCGGAATCATTACATACTCCAGAGAATTCACCCTGCGCCGCGTGGTATCTATCTCCTGGGCGATAAGAATTATCGCTTTTTCCTGTTCAGCCAGGCGGATTATCTCCGGAAGAACCTTTTTGTAAACTTCCAGGGCTTCATCAAGCTCTGGGGGGGTGTCATACATACCGTAATTTCTCACCCTGCCCTCAATAGAAACCTTGAACACAGGAAGGGTAAGATTCATTACTCTTCTTGTGGTTGAGTTTACAACGGCTCTTGCTCCAGGGTATCGAAGAGCATCAAGAAGGCCCTCTTCTTCCATCGCCGCTCTGGCAAACAGAAACTCGCCGTAGGCTACTTCCAGCTGATCCTCAAGTTTCGCCCGGGCTCCTTCGTACTGGCCAATAAGAATCTTGAACTGACGCATGAGTTCATCGAGTTTGTCTTTAAGAAGCTTGTGCCCCTTTTTCGCCAGCTTGAGACGCTTCTTAAGCTGAAGCATCTCCATTCTGGTTGCTCTTACTTCAATCGCCATCTGTGCTGCCTTCATCCACAGGCCAGTATTTGTCCAGGTTTTCCGGCCGGACACGCTTCATTTCTGTTCTTGGAAGCAATTTGAGAAGCTCCCAGCCAAGATCAAGGGTTTCAATTATATCCCTTTCCTCGTGCTCTTCCTGACTGATGTAGCGTTTTTCATACTCGGCAGCAAAGTTCAGATACTTCCTGTCAAGCTCACTGAGTGCTGCCACTCCCAGAATTACTGAAAGCTCTCTTGCATTCTTTCCTGCAGAGTAGGCAGCCATAAGCTGGTTGAAAAGATCAGCGTGGTCTTCTCTGGTTTTACCTTTGCCAATTCCCTTGTCTTTCAGTCGGCTGAGGGATTCCATCACATCCATAGGCGGGTAGATGCCTTTCTTGTGCAGCTCTCTGTTCAGGATGAGCTGCCCCTCTGTGATGTAACCGGTAAGATCCGGGATTGGATGGGTTTTATCATCTTCCGGCATTGTAAGAATAGGGATCTGGGTGATTGAACCCTTTCTCCCCTTGATTCTACCAGCACGCTCGTACAGAGAAGCGAGATCAGTGTAGAGATAGCCGGGATAACCTCTTCTGCCGGGGACTTCCCGTCTTGCGGCACTTATTTCACGAAGAGCGTCACAGTAGTTGGTCATGTCTGTCATGATAACCAGGATGTGCATGTCCTTCTCGTAGGCGAGGTACTCTGCAGCAGTAAGTGCCATTCTTGGTGTACTGATTCTTTCGATGGCAGGATCATCTGCAAGGTTCATGAAAACAACAGCCCTGTCCATGGCTCCCGTTGCCCTGAAGTCTTTTATGAAATAATCCGCTTCCTCAAATGTGATTCCCATGGCGGCAAAGATAACGGCAAAGTTCCCTTCTCCACCTTTAACTTTGGCCTGCCTGGCAATCTGAGCGGCAACGGCACCGTGGGGCAGACCGTTGGCACTGAAAATAGGCAACTTCTGTCCTCGTACAAGTGTGTTGATTCCATCAATGGAACTGAAGCCTGTCTGTATGAACTCTGCGGGGTAATCTCTGGCATAGGGATTTATAGGTGCTCCGTTAATGTTGTTCATCTTTTCCGGAACAATTGGAGGATCGTTGTCGAACGGCGGCCGCGGGCGTCCCTGTCCGTCAAAAACCCTGCCCAGCATCTCCGTGGAAACGCCGAGTTCTACTCCCTTGCCGAGAAATCTTACCTTCCCTGTTTCAAGGTCGGTACCGCTTGAGCCCTCAAACAGCTGGACCAGGGCACGGGTGCTGTCTATTTCAAGAACCTTGCCGTGACGAATTTCACCGCTTGCCAGTTCTATTTCCACAAGCTCTTCGTAACTTACATCTGTTACCCGATCCACCAGCATCAGGGGGCCGGATATCTCCACGGTCGTTTTGTACTCCCGTATCATTTCACAACCTCCTTTTCTAGGCGTTCTCAAGCTGTATTTTTTCGTTTACAGCTTTTGTTATCTTTTTCTGCAACTCCAGAATCTGTTCTATGTCGTCCTCGTGCATATAGCGCATCTTCGCTATATCCTCGGAAAGAGGAAAATCAAACAGCACCCTGGGGTGCACCTCTGCATTTATTGCCCTTGTCATCTCATCGTAAGTGTGCAGGATTGTTGTCAGCATCAACTGCTGCTTCCTGCTGGAAGCGTATGTATCAATGGGGTGAAAAGCATTCTGGTGCAGATAGTCTTCTCTGAGACTTCTGGAGGTAAACAGAATCAACTGATCCTCTGGGGAAAGACTTTCCGCTCCAACCAGTCTGGCTATTTCCAGAAGGTTCGACTCGTCCTGAAGAAGAGCCATTGCTCTTTGCACTGAAGGAACCCAGTCTGTACCAAGGGCTTTATCGTAGTATTCGCGGAGGTTCTTGGTGTAGAGGCTGTAACTGTCCAGCCATCCGATAGCCGGGAAGTGACGCATGTACGCAAGCTCTGCCTGAAGACTCCAGAAAACCTTCACAACCCGCAGAGTTGACTGAACAACCGGGTCGGACAGATCTCCACCAGCCGGGCTGACAGCTCCCACAACGGTAAGTTCTCCCACTCTGCCTCCTCCGAGACAGTGCACCTTGCCTGCTCTTTCATAAAACTCGGCAATTCTTGTTCCAAGGTATGCAGGATAACCCTCTTCTCCAGGCATCTCTTCGAGCCTTCCGGACATCTCTCTCATGGCCTCTGCCCAGCGGCTGGTAGAGTCTGCCATAAGGGCTACAGAGTAACCCATATCGCGGAAGTACTCTGCAATGGTTATTCCTGTGTACACGCTTGCCTCGCGGGCAGCAACAGGCATATTGGATGTGTTGGCAACCAGAACCGTTTTCAGAATAAGAGCTTTGCCGCTTTTAGGGTCCTTAAGCTCCGGGAATTCCTGAAGAACGTCTGTCATCTCGTTACCGCGTTCTCCACACCCCACATAGATAACTATTTCTGTATCCGCCCACTTTGCCAGCTGGTGCTGAATAACCGTTTTTCCACTGCCGAACGGACCGGGAACACATGCTGTTCCACCCTTTCCGACGGGAAAAAAGGTATCGATAGCCCTCTGACCTGTTACAAGAGGCTCATCAGGAGCAAGTTTTGTTGCAACGGGTCTCGATTTCCGTACGGGCCATTCCTGGTACATGTTAAGCTCTGCTGTTTTTCCCGACTCTGTAAGAACTTTTGCCACAACGGTGTCGATGTTGTATTCTCCAGCCGGAGCAACCCAGGTAACCTTACCGGAAATTCCAGGCGGAACCATTATCAGGTGTTTAATAAGTTCCGTTTCCGGAACAGAACCTATTGCTTCTCCACCGGTAACTTCCGCTCCCTCCTGAAGATCAGGAGTAAATGACCAGTTTTTTTCATGATCAAGACCTGGAATGTTTATTCCCCTTGTAATCCAGTCCCCAGCCTGCTCTCTTACTTTGTCCAGAGGGCGCTGAATTCCATCATAGATGGACGTTAACAGGCCCGGTCCAAGTTGAACCGAAAGAGGGTGACCAGTCTGGTAAACCGGATCTCCCGGCTTCAGACCACCAGTTTCCTCATAAACCTGAATTGAGGCCTTTTCTCCCTTTAATTCTATAATCTCACCGATCAATCGAAAATCGGAAACAAAGACCACATCAAACATCTTTGCTTCCGTCATCCCGGTGGCAACCACCAGCGGACCGGCTATTTTGTCAATCCTGCCATGTATCATTGCTTCCTCCGACTCACTGCTCATCCTCCGCCATCAGGTCAACACCCACGGCTCTGATGATAAGGTTTCTGATCGTGTCCTCTCCTCTGTGTCTGGACCCGGAAACTCCGGGAAGAACCACAACGGCGGGAACCGGCATACTGACAACCTCATCAACTTCGCCCTGGAGGTGATCCAGCATATCCTCGGTGATCATTATCACTGAAACTTTTTCCTTAACCAGAGACTTGAAGATTGTTACCGCTTCAGTCCCCGATTCCGGTGTGTATGTCTCCACTCCCAGAGCCCGGAAACCCAGCACGGAATCAGCATCTCCAACAAAGGCCAGTCTGCCCTTCTCTGCCATACTTCCTCCTATCCTCTGGGTATCCTGGCGCTGAGACGCCTGGAATCAATACCGGCTGCTTTGCCGGCAGCTACTAATTTAAGGTGAGACGCCTCCAGCTCTCTGCGAAGAACATAGGCGGCAAGGGGACCCGGACTGAACAGGTCACCGGACACTTTTTCTAGAATGTCCATAGTCATCCTGTCACTTTCCTTCTGAAAACCGAGAAAAGATCCGGACTCCAGCCCTTCTTCCAGGGCGAGAGCAGAGTCTTCAAAACCCTGTGTTTCCCCCAGCAGAGCAGAGAGTCTGTTAGTTCTCACAGCCTCAGCAATGTCTGATGGGCTGTGGTATCCGCCATCCAGCAGTATTTCCTCAATGGCAGACGGTGTCATTTCCTCGCTTCTGCCTCTGGCTGCCGCAAGAAAATTTCTTAACTCAATTTTTACTGCAGGAATAGATGCAATCAGTCCTTCCATCTGTCCCAGATTATCCGCTTCCACGCTGGCGGCAAGTCTGTCAAGAACCGCATCTGTTTCCGATGCCGATGGCGAGTGAAGTTCCTGTATTTCCTCAAGAGCCTGTTTGAATATTGTCGGCAGAGAATCAGCGGCATTGCTGTCTGCCCAGGCTCTTTTCAGCTCTTCCGTGGGAATCATCCCGGAAGGTTCCACCTCAACCTCACCATTTTCTCCCGCAGCGAAACTCTTCCAAAGATATCTGGCGTTCCTGGCATCTCTTCTCTGAAGAATTCCTCTGGTAAAAGCCGGATCACTGGAGAGCTCGGAGAGTTCTTCTTCCGCATGGGAAACAGCACTTCTAAGAGCTTCACCCAGATTCTCCTCAGCCTGAAGAAGGGTCCCGTACCATGAATCACCCAGAATTCTCAACACTTCATCTCTGTCTTCTGCGGCGATAAGCTGGCTCCAGATCCTCTCGGAAAGAAGAGTCTCTTCAAGACCGCTTACTCTACCACTGGCATATGCGTAAGAACTGCCTGACACTTTACTCCTCCTGACCCTCCAGCGGCAGCAGCCGCGAAAGCTCCATCACCATGGATTCATGGTTGAGCTCGGCAATCATTGAAAGAGTAGCATTAAGGCTTATGTCCCCGGAGCGCATTATGATACCGCCGTAGTCCGCATGGTTATCACTGGAAAGAACAAACTGACGATCCGCAGAAGAAAACTTCTTCAGATAGTCTGCTGTTATTCTGTTGCTGTCTTGTGCGCAGATGAGAACTTCAACTTCTCCCTGAAGATCACAGCCTTCAAGAAGCACACCTATGAGTTCCAGATAATCAGGAACAGACGCAATCTTCTTTACCGAATCCTTTATCGCCCGATCAACAAGCTTTCTGCGGTGGCTGAGCAGAGCTTTCTCCATTTCTCTACGAACATGGCTGTCCATCTGCCTGGAGTGGGCCTGTATCCGGTTCCTGATTCTTTCTACATCTCTGTGGCGTCTTTCTTTTATCCGGGAATTAACCTGATGAAGAGACTCTTTTTCTTCATCTCTGGCAGACTGAATAATCTGCTCTGCCCGAATTTTTCCGTCGTTCTCAATCTTCGCCAGTATGGCTTGAAGTGACATACAGCTAGCCTATCTGACCCAGCATGAGGAATGATACGAGGAATCCGAGGATAGCGTAGAACTCGACAAACACAGCAAGAATCAGGGCTTTTGCGCTGTCATCAGGCTGTTTTGCAGTCATCATGGCTCCGCCTGCACATACTTTACCCTGGTGTATCCCAGACATAAGACCGGCCAGAGCAATTGGCAGACCTGCCGCAAAAATCTTCCAGCCGATTGCCATTGTAAGAGGGTTATCACCGGTGAAAAGAGCAATCTTCTGTATAAGAAGGAACGCAATAACAAATCCGTAGATACCCTGGGTACCTGGAAGGGCGGAGAGAAGAAGAAGTTTACCGAATTTTTTTGGATCGACACTCATTACTCCTGTACTTGCCTGAGCGGCGATTCCCACTCCCACTGCACTTCCGATTCCAGCAAGAGCACAGGCAAGGGCAACGCCCAGGTATGCAACTAAGTAATTCAATTCATTTCCTCCTTGTGTTTGTTTCTATCCGTTTGGTTATCTTTTTATTCTAACGTATCTGGGTTCGTATCGAAGAGCTTTAAATGGAGTCCCTGTTCCATCATAGAACTTTCCAAAAAATTCTACAAATTGAAGCCTGGCTGTGTGAATAAATCCGCTTAACACCGCCATGGCAAGGTTAAACAGGTGCCCGGCAACCAGAACCAGAACAGTAAGAACTATTCCAAAGACCGGAATGCTCTGAAGCATGCCAGCTATTTCATTAACAACAGAAGCAATAATCGCACTGGACAGGGCAAGAGCAAACAGCCTGGAATAACTGAGAACATCTCCAAGCAGGTTCACTATCCCATAACAGGCATAGGCACCAAGACCGGCTTTCCCGCCAATACCTTCAGCCTCTTTTCCTCCCATGATGAAAATAAGTACCGCGCCAACAGCCAGCATGCCAAGAAATACGCTGTCCCACACTGTGCCCAGCGGGTACAGAGTTCCGTCCAGCAGATAGTGATTAAAAAGCCAGGGGAACAGACCGAGTAGTGCCAGCATCCATCCGGTTTGATCCACAACCGCCCACACTCCCTCTCCAGCCGCAAGCCTTTTCTTAAGGTTCACTATTATTCCCCAGCCCAGCTGAACAATACCAAAGCCCAGAGTCAGGTAGAGGAACTGCTGCGAAAGAGCAAAACCGTCTGTTTCCCCACGGGAGTATCCTGGGACCAGGTTGTTAAGGGGCATAGCTGCATTCTGAAGGAAAGTGGGTAAACTGTCGAAGGGCATTCCGAACCAGCCACCCAGAAGAAACCCCCAGACAACACTGGCAAGGCCACCCTGGAACATCAGCCTGAAAAGCCTTGTGTTTCCCTGTTTCCTGCTCGTAAGGTACCATCCTATGGCTGCGCCTGCTGCCAGAGCAATACCGTACCCGGCATCACCGACACAGATTCCAAAGAATATTGCATAAAATGGCGCCATAAGCGGTGTGGGATCCGGGTCGGCTCCGTCGGGTCTGCCGTACATATCTGTAAGCATCAGATAGGGGTCAGCAGAAGCAGATTCCGTGAGAGAAACCGGAGGAGTTTCTTCACTCTTTGCTTCTGTAAGAGAAACATCCACTTCGCCAAGCTTTTCCAGCTCTGTTTTTATACTGGCAACATCCTCCTGCCGGAGCCAGAGATGAAGAAGCAGCGATGAGCTGCTGACCCGCCCCCTGGAAGCCGCGTCTTCTCTGAGAGTTTGAAGCCCTGCGGCATCGAAAAGAGTTTTCAGCCGGGGAAGACTCTGAACAAGAAGATCCGCTTCAGCAGAAAGCTCTTGTGTTCTTTTCTGTACCTCTGAAAGACTATCCCTGAACTTTTTCAGCTCTTGTTCCGGGGTACCCGAAAAACCTGTGAAATCCGCCGCGACAAAGCCGCATTCAGAGAGGCCTGCGGAAATTTCTTCGTTGATCTCCTTGTGCCACACCACAACTGATCGGTCTTCTGAAAGCTCAATAACATGAAAAAGATCGTACTGTTTTTCCAGTCTTTCAAGAACAGCAAGGCCCTCTCCAGCAGACACGTGTCCAGCTTTCATTATCAGAACATCACCGTGAACCAGCTGATCAAAACGCAGGGGAAAATCTGACCACTCCTCAAGAAAAGCTATTTTTCTCTGAATCTCTTCTGACTTTGAATGAAGATTGATCAGTTCATCCGAGAGGGAAACAGACCTGTTAGTCTTTTCCTCAAGATCTTCGTGATTATCCAGCAGGGATGACAGTTCATCAACGGTAACCGCCGGAACGGGTTCTCTCTTTTTTGAAAGCTCCCTGCTCTGAAGAAACGGGATGGTCTTATCAAGAGAGGCAGAAAGGGTATGAAGAGAAGGCCGTTCAATTTCCTCCGGCCGGGAAAGCGGAGCATCCTCAACAACGGATATATCGATGAGATGAACTCCACCCGTTTTTTCCAGAGCAGCCAGAACCTCTTCTTTCCTTGTGGAATGGCAGAGTATCTCGGCTTTTACAACCTTATCTCTTGCCATTATCCTCTGTCTCCTTTGATGGCAGAGTGAATCAGCTCAAGCGCCACCGGAGCCAGTTCCGCCGATTTTGTTTCCAGGACACTTTTTCTTTCTTCAAGTATTTTTTCCTGCTTCTCGCGGAGAACGGCTATTTCTTCCTCAACCTTCAACATTCCGGCTTCCTCAAATTTCTGAAGTTCGGATTTGTATTCCTTCTCTATCCTGGAAACCTCTTCCGGAATTCCGGTTCTTATTCTCCGGGCTTCCTTCGTGGCATTCTCCACTGCCTCCCGAGCCTTGTCTTCCGAAGAGAGAAGATCGCTAAATTTTTCGCTCACTAAGTTCACCACCTGTCCTGTTCATACGGCCACTCATGAAAGAATTCTCAATCCCCGTGTAAGTTGTGGATATCATTCCATAAATCACTCTAAGTCTTCCCCATAACTGACATGAGCTCTTTGCGTTAGAGCGTTCTCCACAAAAAGTGGAAGTTATTAACATTTGTCTTGAAATTGGCTTGCAGCTACTGTTTAGGCTTTGCCTCTCCACCGCTCATACTGCAGTGCCCCTCAAAGAAAACACCCTCCTCAATGGTAAGGGATTTTGTAATTATGTCACCTTCGATACGGGAACCATTTTGAAGTTCAAGCTGTTTTTCAGCCTTGATCGTTCCATCCACAGTTCCACCTATTATTGCGTGCGTAACAGATACATTACCTTTAATTCTACCCTCATGACCAACGGTCAGAGTGCCGGCTACATTCACTTCTCCTTCTATGAATCCATCGACCCGAAGACCACCTTTGATGTTTAGAATGCCGTTGACGGAACTGCCACCGCCAATCGTAGAATTAATGGCATTGTAAGAATCATCTCTAGACATAACACTTCCCTCTTCTACTCGGGGTAATCCCCGGACACTCCGGCGGTAGCCAGATTTTCAATAACCGCTCTTGTGTTCCGTATCTCCTGTAACTCCTGTTCAACCTCATCAAGCCGTAGATTCAACTCTCTGGATGCAGAAAGAGAATCCGCAAGAAGCCTGTTTGTCTCCCTCAATCGGGCAGTTCTTGTAAACTCCGCTGTTCCAACTGATAGAACAGCAACAGACCCCGCAACAGCCACCAGAATAAGCACGGCCAGAATTCTAAAAACTACAAGCTTCCTGCCGGATACTATCCATTCTTTTCTATTTCCGGTGGCATCATGTGGTATTATATTAATCGTAAAGCTTTTATCTCTGTTGGCCAATATTTCTCCAAGTCCCCTCCATAATATGCACTAATCTAAAACCGAAGTTTCGCAGGGTCAAACGGTAGATTCCCGGAAGCTACAGACCTGAAAGTATTCCTGCTATCTCCTGTTTTCCCAGCCCAAGGCCAAGACAGGCCATAAGGAAAATCCTTATTTTATTTCCTGCCATATCCCCGGCGGAGAGAACGCCCCTGTTCTCCAGATCTTTACCCCCACCGGGATAAGAATAAACACCAAGAACCCTTCCTTCGTGGCACCTGCTGGTAATTATTACCAATACCCCTGATTTAATCGCTCTTTCAATGGCGTCTGCTGTATCCGGATGAACATTCCCGCGGCCGAATGCCTCAACAACGATTCCCCTGTACCCGTTATCAGCGAGAAAATCGATGACATCGTGACCAAAACCGGCTGCAGTTCTCACAAGACCCACTCTGTTTTCCAGAACAAGAGGACCTTCCGGAAGGTTCATTCTCCATATTGGTAATCGATGGTAGATAACTCTGTCATCATCTACAAAACCAAGCGGGCCATAGCCAGGGGAATCGAAACTGCTTACATTGGATGTACAGGTTTTTGTAACTCTGCCAGCAGCGTGAATCTCGTCGTTCAACACAATGGTAACTCCCAGATTCTGTCTTTCCGTACAGGCAACACGCACTGCACTGCGGATGTTGCGCGGACCGTCTACACCCAGCTCACTGCTGCTGCGCATCGCTGCGGTAAAAACAACAGGAAGAGTTCCCTCAAGGTAGATATCAACCATGAATGCGGTCTCTTCGAGTGTATCTGTTCCGTGGGTAACAACCACACCATCAAATTCTCCTGACTTTTCTATGGTTCTTAATTCCCTTGCCAGGTCTGCCATGATCTCAGGAGTAACATGGGGGCTGGGGAGGCTGAGAAACTTTCGGACGAAGATTTCCACATCCTGCAGTGCTTCTATGCTGCTTATATCAACTTTTGATAGAGGGCTTATTGAAAGTCCGTGGCTGTCTGGCTGCATCTCTATAGTTCCGCCGGTGGAAATAATCAGTATTTTTTTCAATCCTGCTCACCATCTTCAGACAGTGTCATCAAATACTTCTTCAGGGCAGACGGATTTTCCGAATAGGGTTGTGCTTCTTTCAGGAAACCACTTCTTGCTCCATGCATATCAAGAAGCTTCATAAGTTCAGCATCGGTTCCAGCGGCCTGAAGAAGAAGCTGACTTTCCTCGAGTAACTGAAGCAGACCTTCCCTTGCAGGATCAACTGTCCACCGCAGTATTATAGCTACAGAATCAGCATTATCACGGTATTTACGGCGCATATCTGCACTTATTTCACCGGCTTCACTGGCACTTACAATACCGCTTCCGTACTTGACTCTTCTGAACACATCCTGGACGAGTTCCACTGTTTCGGAAATCTCAACGACAGGTTTCTTCGTGCTGGAACCTGTACCGCTGAATATCCAGGAATCCATAAGTCCGTCTGCTAATTTTGATTTCTCAAAATCTGATTGTATACCAAGCAGTGCTTTTTCAACGGTAATGAATAGAGTTGCGTAGTGTTTCATAAATCTTACTTTGCCCACCACGCGATCTTCAAGAGACAATCTTTCGTGAAGAATAGTTGTCAGTAATCTGCTGTCTTTCAAGCCCAGCATAAGAAGATCCAGCCTTTCAGCTGAATTCCGTTTCCACAGCGGAAGAAGAAAATTCTTTTCCATCTGCGACGAAGCGTTTTCGTAACTTGACGTATATCGGATACTTTCCTGCAGCGTGGAGAGAAAACTGTTGGCACTGTCATATCCGAGGAATTCCACCGCTTCTGTAGCAGACTTTGCCATTTTCATGGCATGTGCCTGTGAATTTCCGGAGACCAGAACAATTTCCATGGCACAGTTAAGCAGGGGGGGCAGTGCCGCCTGTCGCCAGGCATGAAAGATATCCTGTTCCATAAATCCGGGAATTGATTCCAGATATGACAACATATCCGGATCTATCCCGCGGAGAGAAAAACCACCTTTGAAAAACTCAAACAAAGGTGTTTCGCCACACAGAGAAAGCAGCTGATCCATCATTGCTCTGTCCCACTTAAGAGACAGGACTGAAGCTCCAGGGACCGCTGCTCTTTCAAGTTGTCTTGAGAGACAGCCTGCCGTGCTCAAAATAGCTTCTTTCTCTCTACTTCCGGAGGAACCGACAATGGCCGAGACGGCACCAAACAGTTTCATCCTGGATGTATCTTCTCTTACCCTGAGAGAATTCCACTCTTTGCGTCTCTTATTGGACCATCTCTCCGGTATCTGAAGCGGGGGCGGAGTCTTCTGGGAAAGCCACGATTCAAGAACAGTTACTCTGTCCTGCTGTATCTCCATTTCCAGTTTTCCGACCAGAAAATCTACGAAATCCTCGTCAGCGGTCATTCCACCGACACTTCTTGAAAACTCACTGGAGATATCGAAGAGAAAAGCAGGCAGAGCCTGTGCTTTTCTGCTGAAGAGGTGAATTGCCGCTGGCAGGATGGAGCCAAAAAAGGTCTGGGCTGTTCCGCCTGGGTTTACCATCCGCGATGAACTGGTGTGCTCCTGCCCGTCTTGAATTAGTTTATCCAGGAGAAGTTCTATTGTTTCTTCCGTTACATATTCAAGCGAAGACGGATTATCGACAAAAGATCTGAGAATGTCCCCAACCCCATGAACGATAAATTCATCAAACAGGGAATCTCCACTTTCCTCCCACACTGCAAGCCTGCTGAATCTGTTGCAGATCAAGCGGATTCCGGAAATAAGCTGCCCTGTTTTTTCTCCTTCAAATCCAGGCATGGCAAGAAGATCTACCATCAAACCGTCAACCTTTTTGATTCGGCCTCCTGCCCGGAAAACTTTTTTGAATACTTCGTGTTCCACTTCCCGAAGCTTCTCAATTACTCCTGAGGAGTTGTATCCGTCAACGGCAAAAGCAAGGCAGTCATCGAAAACTGTGTCATTGGGATGAATTTCGCCCAGAAGGCCGGTAACAACTTTTTCCAGATATCTGCTTCTGTTGTTCCTATCATTTATCTTCAGAAGAAATTCTATTACTTTTTCCTCTGTTTCCAGACTGAATGAGAGAAGGATTTCCACCCAGGCCGGGACAAGACCGGAGAGGGCTTTTTCTCTGTCTGACTCTGAAAAAGTGTCAAGAAGTCTGCCAGTCACACTGATACGGGAGAGAAACTCTCCTCTGCTCTCCTCTCCTGAAGCCCTTAAAATCAGGGAAGTTGCAGACAGAACACTGGAAACATCAGAGACACTGACCAGGGCCTGATCAAGTTGCTCTACTGCCCATTTTGTCTGTAACTGATCCATATTCGTCAGGGCCCTGTAAAACGACTTGAGAGCTGTTCTTTCCCGCATGGTGCACACGGAGAAAACTCTTGTAACCACGCTTGTAAAGAGCATGAAATCTGAAACAGGAAGCCTGTTCTCGGAGGTAGATTCAACAACAAGCTTTTCCAGAAATTTCATTACTTCAAAGGATAATTCGCCTGCTGCTGCAGCGAGAAATTTCATTAAACTGTTGAACGTCACCCCGTTTAATACTTTCTCAAGAAATACAATAACGGTAAAACCAAGCTTTGAATGGTTGTTCTCTGCTATTCTGTGAGAAATTGCTTCCACTGTAAGATCAAGCTGAATCTGCTGATCTATCAATTGTTTCAGCTTAGGAAATGAGGAAAGAGCTTTTTCCTTTCTTCGTGAAGATGAAATGTTGAACAGCCTTCCAACTCTGTCTCTTCTCTCTCCGGCAAGAAATTCATCCATGCCTTTCTTTTCTTCTATCCCGCGGAAAAGGCCGGCCAAAAACCTTATTGAGCTCATAGGGACCATGCCGCCAGTTAATCGGCCCTGAATTCTGCTGCCTTTCCTGGAAATGAGCTTCCAGACCTGATCAAAGTCCTGACTGCTGAGCAGCCAGCCTGTTTCCATAGTGAAATCAAGAACGGAAGTAGACTCTTCTTTGCTCAGGTCAAGCTCGTTGAGCCGTGAAAGCATGTTTTCTACAGCAGGAAGAATTTTGTTTCCTCCTGAAACAATTCTTACACAGACAAAAGTGAATCTGTGTGGGAACAGCCTGGCTACCCTGAAGAGGATCTCTATACGATTATTCTGCTTTATATTGTTGTTCTGCAGCACCTTGTAGAAACAGGCCAGGGCTTCAGAAAAGTCAAAAAGGGCTTTCTCTGTGTAGTTAATTTCAGCAAGCAGGAAAAATCCGGAAACCGCGCTGCCTATTGTTTCTGTCTTCAGATTATGACATGCTGTAAACCACTCCAGAGCGGTAAATTCATCGAAATCCATGGGAGAACTCAAAGATGACAGGTTGTTATACAGCTCTTCAGCATCAGCTCTGTCCATCAGAGAAATCAAAGAAGCGAGGGCCGGAACACCAGAGTCCAGCTGTTTTGAGATGTCCAGCCGCCTTACCGAAGCTGTAAGCTTGGGAACATCCTTTAATTTTACCCGGGAGCTCTCTGGAAAATCCGGCACATTAACGTAGGGAGTTCGGATAGGAATCTGATCCAGTTCCTTTATCTCTATCCAGGCTTTGATTCGTCGATCAAGCTTCCCCTGTGCTGTCATCAACTCTCTTCCTCTTGGGTTTCCTTCTCTGCTTCAGCCTCCTCGTCTGCCAGCAGTTCGGCAGGAATCAGGGCAACATCGGAAACTGTATCTTTCTCGTGAAGATTCATAAGCCGAACACCTTTAGTTGCCCTGCCTATCTGTCTGACATCGGAACCATTGAATCGGATAACCATTCCGGACAGCGTTACCAGAAGTATTTCATCTCCCTCTGAAGGTACCGATATAGTTACAACGTGTCCGTTTCTTTCATCTGTGATAATGTTGATAACCCCACTACCGCCTCGATGGGTTTCTCTGTATTCAGAAACAGGAGTTTTCTTTCCGTAACCGTTTTCAGTAACAGACATAAGAACATCCCCGGGTGAAGCTGTTACAAGACCAACGACCCTGTCTCCGTCTTTAAGCCTCATTCCAGATACCCCCATGGTATCTCTACCCTGTACACGAAGCTCTTTTTCAGAGAATTTTATAGCCTTCCCGTGTGATGTGGCGATAATTACACTGGAGTTACCATCTGTCATAACAGCCTGTACCAGCTCGGAGTTTTCTACAAGTCTGATTGCCTTTATCCCGTTTCTTCTCGGGTGACTGTACATATCGAGGGAACTCTTTTTAACCCGTCCGTCACTTGTAGCCATTACTACAAAACGGTCTCCACTGAAATCTTTAACGGTAACTCTGGCCACCGGCCTTTCGTCTGGAAGAAGTTCAAGCAGGTTAATAATGGCTTTGCCCCGGCTGTTTCTTCCTGCTTCCGGAATTTTCCACACCTTCAGCCAGTGGCACCTTCCAAGGTTTGTGAAAAACAATATGTAGGCATGGTTGGTAGAAGTGAAAACCTGTTCGATAAAGTCTTCGTCTCTGGTTGTTACTCCTGTTTTTCCACGACCGCCTCTGGACTGGCTGCGCCACGTATCAACAGGCAGTCTTTTGATGTAACCTCTGTGGGAAACCACTATTACCATGGAATCATCGGGTATCATGTCTTCGACATCTATTCCGTCCGGCGTCCAGGGTACAATTTCCGTTCTTCTGTCTTCTCCGTACTGGTCGGCAACCGACCTGAGCTCATCGACCACTATCTCCATTCTCCGGCTTCTGTTTCCCAGAATTTCTTTCAGCTCCGCAAGAAGTACTTCAAGCTCACCTAGCTCTTCTTCGAGCGACTTTCTGTCCAGTGCCGTAAGTTTTCCCAGTCGCATTTCCATAATTGCCTGGGTCTGCTTTTCTGAAAAACCAAAAGCTTCAACAAGACTCTGCTTCGCAGCGGCCTGGCTGGAAGCGGCTTTTATTATTCTGATAACCTCATCAATGTTATCCTGCGCTTTTATCAGTCCACGAAGAATATGAGCTCTGGCTTCCGCTTTGGCGTATTCGAATCTGCTTCGTCTGAGTATCACCTCGTGCCTGTGCTCAATGTAGTAGGACAGCATTTCGCGAAGACTCAACCTCATGGGTATTTTGTTGACTATAGCAATGAGATTTGCGCCGAATGTGGTTTCAAGTGTGGTGTGTTTGAACAGCTGGTTCAGAACTACCTCTTCAATGGCATCACGCTTCAGCACGATCACCACACGCATTCCGTCTCTGTCGGATTCATCACGGAGATCAGCTATGCCTGTTATTTTTTTGTCTTTTACCAGATTTGCAATGGAAGAAATCAACCTGGCTTTGTTCACCATGTAGGGTAGTTCTGTTACAATTATGCAGGCTCTTCCGTTAACTTCTTCTGAGCTGATTTTGCTTCGAACGATAATTCGTCCTCTGCCGGTTCTGTATGCGTTTCTAACTCCACCAAGCCCCATGATGACTCCGCCGGTTGGAAAATCCGGCGCCTTAACCAGATCTATTATATCATCGTCGGAAACTTCCGGATCTTCTATAAGTCTGATGCAGGCATCAACTATTTCCCTGAGGTTGTGGGGAGGAATGTTGGTAGCCATTCCAACAGCAATACCTGATGATCCGTTAACAAGAAGATTAGGTATCCCGGATGGAAGGACAACAGGTTCTTTCAGCCTCTGATCGAAGTTGGGCTCAAATTCCACTGTTTCTTTTTCAATATCTGAAAGCATTTCCTCGCCGATGCGAGCCATTCTGGCTTCGGTATATCTGTAAGCTGCTGCCGGATCCCCATCTACCGAACCAAAGTTACCCTGACCCTGAACAAGTGGATGCCTGAGAGAAAAGTCCTGGGCCATCCTTACCATTGCATCGTAAACAGAACTGTCTCCGTGGGGGTGGTACTTTCCAAGAACATCACCGACAACGGTTGCAGACTTCCGGTAAGGCCTCTGGTGTGTAAGCTTCTGCTCGTACATGCTGTAAAGGATTCTTCTGTGAACCGGCTTAAGGCCGTCCCGCACATCTGGAAGAGCCCTGCCAACAAGAACACTCATGGAGTATTCAATGTAGGAGTTTTTCATCTCGTCTTCAAGCTGTATGGATGGTTGTGTTTCCCTCTGCTGGAGGTTTTTGTTGTTGTCAGTAGTCAAGATTCTTCACCTCCGCCGCATGTTCTTCTATGAATAGCCTGCGAGGCTCTACCTCGTCGCCCATCAAAATCGAGAAAATTCTGTCTGCTTCAATGGCATCGTCAATTTTAACCTTCAGCAGCAGCCTTCTTTCCGGGTCCATGGTTGTTGCCCAGAGCTGCTCCGGATTCATCTCACCAAGACCCTTGAACCGCTGTATTGATACCTTTTGAGAACCGACCTCTTCGGTAACAATTCGGTCTCGTTCCGCCTCTGAGAAAACATACTTTTCCTTCTTCCCCCATTTAAGTCTGAACAGAGGGGGCTGCGCAATAAAGATGTTTCCGTCTTCGATCAGTCGTGGCATGTACCTAAAGAAGAATGTGAGAAGAAGAGTTCTTATGTGTGCTCCGTCAACATCGGCATCTGTCATGATAACGATCTTTCCGTAACGGAGCTTTTCTATATCAAAATCTTCCTCTCCTATTCCAGTGCCTGCAGCTGTTACCAGTGTGCGTATTTCCATGTTGTTCAATATTTTGTGCAGAGGTGCCTTTTCCACGTTCAGTATTTTACCTCTAAGAGGCAGTATGGCCTGGAAGTATCTGTTTCTTCCCTGCTTGGCACTTCCACCTGCAGAATCTCCCTCAACAATAAAGAGCTCTGCCTCTTCTGAATTTCGAACGGTACAGTCAGCCAGCTTTCCAGGCAGCGAGGCTGTTTCAAGAGCTCCCTTTCTTCTGGTCAGTTCACGAGCTTTTCTGGCCGCCTGCCTTGCAGCACTGGTGTCGATACATTTCTGTATAATTTTTCGCGCAATTGCAGGATTTTCTTCAAAAAACTGCTCCAGACCGGAATACACCATTGTTTCTGTAACACTCTTGATCTCTCTGTTTCCAAGTCTTGTTTTTGTCTGTCCTTCAAACTGCGGGTTAGAAATTTTGATGCTTATTACGGCAGAAAGGCCCTCGCGCACATCGTTGCCTGTAAAGGTCTGACCTGTTTTTTTAAACATGCCATTCTTTGTTCCGTAATCGTTCAGACATCTTGTAAGAGCTGAACGAAAGCCTGTCATATGTGTTCCGCCATCTACCGTGTTGATGTTGTTGGCAAAACTGAAAACATCCTCCTGGTAACCGGAATTGTACTGAATAGCTATATCTGTTAAAACAAAAGATCCATCTTCAAGTTTGCCTTCCCTGGTAAGCTGTATGGGTGGGCTGTGCAGAGGATGCTTGTTTTCGTTAAGAAAGCTGACAAAGGACTTGATACCTCCGTCGTATTTGAATTTTCTTGTTTTTCCCTCTTCTGTCCTGTTGTCTGAAATTGAAATACTAAGCCCGCTGTTAAGAAATGCGAGTTCTCTGAGTCTCTTTGCCAGAATATCAAAACTGTAATCTGTTGTTTCAAAGATCTCTGAATCCGGAACAAACTTTATTGATGTGCCGGTTTCTTTGTTTTTCTCTTTGATTTCTTTCAGCGGGTCTATGGGGATTCCCCTGACATAATCCTGAACAAAAGTACTGTTCTCTTTTCTCACCTCAACATGAAGAGAGCTGGACAGGGCATTTACGACGCTGACACCTACTCCGTGAAGACCACCGGAAACCTTGTAGGAACGATCATCGAACTTACCGCCTGCGTGAAGGGTAGTCATTACAACCTGCAGGGCGGATACCCCCATTTTGGGATGCATATCCGTGGGGATACCTCTGCCATTATCCCAGACAGCCACAGAACCATCTTTTTCAAGAACAATATCGATGGTATTACAATAACCGCCTTGAGCTTCGTCTACACTGTTATCTACAACTTCATATACAAGATGGTGCAGACCAGCTGATGATGTGGACCCAATGTACATTGACGGTCTTTTGCGAACCGCTTCCAGACCCTCAAGAATCTGAATTGAATCCGCTCCGTATGCAGCTATTCCTTTGTCGGTCAAAATGTTACCTTTCTCTGTGACTGGTTGGACGAACAACTATTTTCAGTATTTTGAAAAGTTCTTCTCCGGCAGATTCATTCAAAAAAGCTATGATCTCTCTGCTTCTGTACCTGAGCTCCATGGCTACAGCCGGGTTGAGTGCTCTTACAACAACAGTAGATTCTGTGAAGCCCTCAACAAAACAATAAGTAGAGATTCTTTCTCCGGTTGCCTGGCTCCATCTTTCCAGTGCCCGTCTTCTGGAAGGAAATTTGTTTATCTCCAGATCAGACCACAGATCTTCAACCAGGTTCCGAACACTTTTCATGGATATCAGACGGTATCTGGAAGTCTCACAGGCATTACAAGAGTGAGATAATCTGTATCGTCAGACAGTTCTTCTTCTGTGATTATCACAGCTGTGCTGCTGTCGTGCAGGTGAAAGAGAACATCTTCACTGCTCATGTTTCGAAGAATGTCCATGATCAGGTTACCGTTGAAAGCTATCTGAAGAGGATCTTTTTCGTATACTGCCTCTATTTCTTCTTTTGCTTCTCCAGCATCTGTATTCTCGGCATGAAGAATAACACGATTGCGCTCCAAAGTGAACATTATCTGGTGCGTTGCCGGGTTTGCGATGATTCGCATTCTCTTCAGAGCAGAGAACAGATCTTCCCTGTTTATCTTAAGAACATCTGTATTGTTCTGCGGAATTACTTTTTCGTACGGAGGATAAGGACCCTCAATCATTCTGCTGTATATACTGATATTTTCTATATGAAAACTTACCTGAGAACCCTGAGAAGTCATAAACACAGGTTGTTCAGAATCTATTTTCAGAAGAAGATTAAGAGCTTTTGGAGCGAGAATTACTTCCATATCTGTCTCGCCGTTAACGCTTGTTATTTTTACCTTGGCAAGCCGGTGACCGTCTGTTGCTACCATCTCAAGATGTTCAGAATTGAGTTTCCAGAACAGGCCGGTAAGCGAGGCTCGGATTTCACTGGCACCAGCAACGGCGTAAACAGTCTTCCTGATTGCCTTTTTAACAACGTCATGGGGCAAGCTTATTTTATCGGATTCTAAAACCGATGACGGAAGAGAAGGATAACTGTCTTTGCTGCTGCTGGGAAGAGTAAAAGAACTTTTGTCACAGCTGATGGTAGTTCTGGATCCGCTGGTGGTAATACTGACATCTGAACCTGAAAGCTCTCTGACTATTTCCAGAAGTTTTTTCCCTGGAAGAGCAACAGAACCCTGGGTAGAAATAGTTGCCGGGATAAGGGTAATTACGGTAGTGTCAAGATCAGTAGCTGCAAGCCTCAATTGATCACCTTCTGTTTCAAGAAGAATGTTTGAAAGAGAAGGAAGACTGGTTTTAGATGGAAGAGCGGCAGAGACCGTATTCAGACCGTTCAAGAGAGTTCTTAGATCGACTAGCATTTTTACCATTTGGAGCCCTCCACAGATTCAATATATAAATCTTAAAACACAGAAATACAGTAATAGTAATTATACCGCAGAGACTGTTCAAAAGTAACCCTCAGTTGTCTGAGCCGGGCGGGAAGCATGTTCAAAAAAAGTGGAAAACGCTCCAGCAAAATAAGAGTTTTCAACAACACAGCGGGAAACCAGACAAGTAAAGATTTTTTCAACAGAGAAATCAACCAAGAAGAGATTCCTGTATATCGAGAATCTTTCTTTTGAAAACAGAATCTTTGGTCATAAGTGTGTTGATTCGCTTGATAGCATTGAGAACAGTGGAATGGTCCCGGCCGAAGAATTCTCCAATCTGCTCAAGAGAGAGGTTGGTAAGTTCCCGCAGAAGGAACATGGAAACCTGTCTTGGAACAAGAATCTCTCTGTTTCTTTTTTTACCTTTGAGAGCGTTGGGGTTGATACCAAAGAAATCCCCCACGGAAGATGTTATCGTAGACGGGTTAAGCCGTCTGGATGAAGCACCGAGGTACTCCGTAATAATGGAACGGACATTATCAAGAGTCAGATCAAGGTTCTGTATTCTAATGTTTGCCGCCAGAAGGTTGACTGCGCCTTCAAGTTGTCTTACGTTTGATTTAACAGTTTCCGCAAGATAAAATACTATTTCTTTGCTGAGCTGTATGTTTTCATCTTTTAATTTCTGATTCAATATAACAAGCCTGGTCTCCAGTTTCGGTGGTTTTATATCGACGACCATACCGGACTGAAACCGGGATATCAGACGTTCTGCAAGAGGTTCAAGTTCGTGCGGGGGGCGATCAGAGGTTACTATTATCTGTCTACCGCGATTGTAGAGATCGTTGAACAGATGGAAGAAAAGATCCTGTGTGGTTTCCTTGTCAGACAGAAACTGAACATCATCCATTATCAGATAGTGTGAATTACGAAAGCGGTCTTTGAAGTGTTCCAGCTCTATGAAGTTATTTTTGTTTGGTATCATGGCTTTCAGAAACATAGTTAAAAACTCTTCACTGGAGATGTAACAGAATGTTTTGTCCGGCTGGTTTGTTTTTACATAGTGAGCGATAGCCTGAATGAGGTGTGTTTTCCCAAGGCCTACACCACCGTATATAAACAACGGATTAGAAGAAGCCTGTCCCATTTCACAGGCCACAGAAAAAGCTGTTGCATAAGCAAGTCTGTTGTTTGGTCCCTGGATGAATCTGTCAAAAATATAACCTGGCTTAAGAAAGTTTGAGAACAATTCGTGTCTCGATGAGTTTGTAATTTTACCAAGAGACAGTGATTCCGGCTCGTGGGTAAAAACAACCCGGACATCGGGATCTCCGGACAATTCTCTGAGTAGATTCTCGAGGTTGTCCTTGTAATTGTGAGTTACAAAGTTTACTCTTATCTCAGAATCGAGACCAACGGTAAAAACACCTTTTTCAAAAGATCGGAAAGAAGCATTGGCCAGCCAGGAATTGTATTTTTCAGGACCCATGAGTTTTTTCGCCCGGTCGAGGCAAAGATCAAACACATCCTCTGGTAAAAACTGCATCCGGAATACTCCAAAAGTGTATAGTGACAAACTGGATAAGCAACACAAAATAAATAAAAACAGAAAAAAAACAAGGCAGCGGATAATTGATACGGCAGAACTTGACAACAGCACACTATTTAGATAGCTTTCCGCTTCCGGAAAAGAAGCAGAAATGAGCTTTTGGCAATTACTGAAACAGATACAAGAGGAAGACAATGAAGAGAACATTTCAGCCGAGCAACCTTTCAAGAAAAAGGACTCACGGGTTCAGAGCCCGGATGGCGACAAAGGGTGGAAGAAAAGTAATTAACGCAAGAAGGCGCAAAGGTCGCAAGCGTCTTGTTCCATAAGTTTTGGGAAAGCACTGTCTTAAAAGCATAAAAAACAGCTGGCAGTTCAGAAGGCTCTTAAGACAGGGTTACAGGTTCCACGGTGATGTTTTAAGGGCAAGATATCTGAAGAACACCCTGGGCAGTGTGCGCCTGGGGTTTTCTGTGTCTGCAAAGACAGGTAATGCAGTAAAAAGAAACCTGTTTAAGAGAAGGCTGAGGCAGTTCTCTGTGGAGAAGAAAGTACATATCGGGTTTGACGCTGTGATTTTTCCGGTGAAACCGCTGAAACAGGTAAACTGGCGCGGAGTGAAGGCAGATATGGAGAAACTTGTAAAACAGGCGGAGAAGAATATTAATTGAAAAAGATACTTATTTTCGCAGTAAGAGTATACAGAAAGACAATATCACCCCTTCTTCCACCAAGTTGTATTTACACACCGACATGCAGCGCTTATGCCGAGGAGGCTCTTCAGAAACATGGTGCTGTTAAAGGTTCGGTTCTTGCTGTAAAGAGAATTCTCAGGTGTCACCCATGGCATACAGGGGGCTATGACCCCGTACCGGAGGTTAAAAAAGATGAGTGATCAGTCCCGGCTGTTTCTAGCTGCAGTTCTTATGTTGGGTGTTTTACTTGTAAGCTGGTTTGTTACTGGAAAAAACAGCAGTCAGGGTAGTGTCGAAACGACTATATCCAGCCAGCAGACACAACAGGTTGCACAGATTCCGGAACAGGAACCGGAAAACACTGAAGAACAGGATATTCAGAATGACCCTGTTCCCATGCAGCCGGCAGAAGATCCGCAGAATTATGAACAAAAAAGAGTTACAGTTATTGTTTCAGGCGACAATCCTGGAGAAACCATTGTTGTGGCCAGACTATCGACAACTGGCGGTGCTGTGGAGTCCTGGATACTGCAGGATTACAAGGATCATCCGGATCAGCAGATCAATCAGCTTGTCGACCTGGTTGAGAACCCCTGGCTTATTTCAGAAGATCAGGACGGAACGCCTGTACTATTTGAATACAGCGGACCAGATACTGTATATGTTGGTGAACAAGGTGCAACTGTAACGTTTGTGTCTGGAACATCAACAAAAACATTTGTATTTGAACAGGAATTCTATGGATTCAGGCTGGAAAAAAGCGGCCTGGATATAACTTCTTCACTGGGAGCCGGTACCATCCCGGTAACAGAGGAGCAGACAACAACAAATGGATATTTTACTGCTTCATGGTATACAAACAAACACAAGAAAAAGAATTCTGAAAAAATAGAAGGACTCGAATCCACAGGTAATGTCTCATGGATAGCGTCAAGCAGTAAGTATTTTACCGTTATATTGATGCCGGAAACCATGGAAAGAGCAGATGGTTACGTGGCTCCCGGAGAGGGAGGATCTGCGTATATTGCCTTGGACGACAACATGATAACCGTGTATGCCGGGCCTAAGGCATACGGTCTTCTAAGTGATCTGGGCAGGTCAACAACAGACATGATTGATTTTGGATGGCCTATCATCAGATGGATAGGAAAATTGATTTTTCTGTTTCTTACAACTGTTCTTTCCTTTGTTACAAACTGGGGGTTGAGAATAGTTATTCTCGCCTTTGCCCTGAAGATTCTGCTTTCTCCGCTGACTACGAAAAGTTATGTATCCATGCAGAAGATGCAGAAGATACAGCCTGCCATGCAGGAAATACAGAAGAAGTACGCAAAAGATCCGAAGACGCAACAGTCCGAAATGCAGAAACTGTACAAAGAAAAGGGAGTTAATCCTCTTGGAGGCTGTCTTCCAATGCTGTTGCAGATGCCTGTATTTTTCGCGATGTACAGAGTGCTGGCAAACATGGTTGAACTCAGAGGAGCCGGGTTTATCCTGTGGATAAACGATTTATCGAGGCCGGAAATGATTCTTCATTTCCAGACAAAAGTACTGGGGCTGGAGGGAATAGGTCTTATGGCTCTTCTGCTGGGTGTAATAATGTTCCTGCAGCAGAAGCTTACAGGAACAAGTGGAACAGGATCGGCTGCACAGCAGCAGAAGATGATGATGTACATGATGCCGGTGTTCATGACATTTTTGTTCATGCGATTTGCATCAGGGCTTACGCTGTACTGGCTTGTCTTCAATATTTTAACCCTGATACACCAGGAACTTATAAAGAAAAAGCTGGCATCGGATCAGGCTGATGGAACAGCAAAATGATCTGATTGTTGCACAGGCAACGCCGGACGCAGTTTCAGCAATAGCAGTGGTAAGGCTCTCTGGAAAGGGAGCCTCTGCCGTTGTGGAGTTGTTAATGAAACTGAAGAGCGGAAGACTGAAAGGAAAAAAAAGAGCAGTAGGTGATTTTGCCGGAATAGATCACATTGTTGCAATTTCATGGGCTGTGGGAAAGAGTTACACTGGAGAGGAAATGGTTGATCTCATGTGTCACGGCTCTCCAGGAACAGCTGGAAAAATTATTGGAAAACTGCTGGAAAAGGGAGCTAGACAGGCACAGCCTGGAGAGTTTACAAGAAGAGCATGGATCAACGGCAGAATAACAGAAATGGATGTGCTGGCGCTTTCATCACAGTTCAGCGGAGGGGGTAGACCGGGAAAAGACAAAGATCTATCAAGAGAACTTCAGGAGCTCACAAGCGAAATTGAGGGTTTTATAGAATTCAATGAAGATCATGAGATTTCCGAAGAGCAGAAAATATCAGACCTGCTGAAAAGGATACTGCAGAGGACAAATGATCTGGCTGAAAAAGTTAAAAGAGCTGAAATACTGCCGAAGGTATTTATAATGGGGCCGGTGAATGCAGGCAAATCAACACTGTTCAACAAGCTGTATGGCAAAGAAACTGTAGTAGTGTCAAGCACACCGGGAACAACAAGAGATGGAGCAACAAGAATACTGAATGTTTACGGCAGGAGAGTAGAAATAACAGACAGTGCAGGATACGGAGGACAGAGACTGGATGGGAAGGCTCTGACGATTTCAGAGAAATCTCTTGGGCGGGGGGACAGAATTGTATGGATGGACCCGCAGTGCAACGATATACCAGAAAGAATTAAACAAGGCTATGAAGTGTTGAGAGTGTGCTCAATGTGCGACAAAAAGAACACAATGGAAAAAACAGGCTGGCTATCCGTATCCTCTGTAACCGGACAGGGACTGCAACAGATTGAAGAGTTCATAAGCGCAACGGAAAAAGAGGGTTCATCATGGCGGCTTGAGAAAATGGTAGAACTGCTGAAGAAAGCAATTGAAGCAGCAGACAGTGATGTCGCTCTTGCTGCAGAAATTGTATCAGAAGTTCTCAGAGAGGCGGAAGAGCCGGTAAAAAATGCAGATGCTGTTGAAAGGGCTCTGGAGAGATTCTGTGTGGGAAAATGAAACAGAAATATCAGGTGCTTGTGATAGGGGGAGGGCACGCAGGTGTTGAGGCGGCAGCAGCGGCAGCATCACTTGGATGCACAACAGTACTTGTAACGCCGAGCACAGAAAAGATATCCCTGATGTCCTGCAATCCGGCAATAGGAGGAATAGCAAAGGGAACACTGGTGCGGGAGATAGATGGACTGGGAGGAGTAACGGCTGAGAGCGCAGATGCAACTGCACTTCAGTTCAGAATGTTGAACATGAAAAAAGGGCCTGCAGTGTGGGGTCCTAGAGTACAATCAGATGTTGACATGTACACTGTAAAGCAGATACAGCAGTTGAGAGCAGCAGGGGTTCATATTGTAGAGGGTCTTGTCCGCAGGCTCGTGGGGCCAAACAAACGAATAAAAGCGGTGCTTCTTGAGGATGGAAGGGAAATAAAGGCACAGACTTTTGTTCTTGCTGCTGGAACATTCCTGGATGGTATGCTGCACAGAGGACAGGTTACATGGCCCGGTGGCAGAAGAGGAGACACTTCGTCGGTTTCTCTTGAAAGAGATATACGGAAAAGAATGTTTCACGTGAAACGATTCAAGACAGGAACGTCTCCCAGGGTGCTGAGAAACTCAATTGACACATCTATTCTAGAGGAACAGATATCGCATGATTTACAGTTCAGGTTCAGCTGGGCATCGAAGCAGGGAGTTGCGAACACAGAGAAATGCTGGGTAACAAGAACAACAGGAGAAACGGAAAAACTTGTAAAAGACAGCCTTACAAAATCTGCACTGTACTCAGGCAGAATACACGGCAGGGGCCCGAGATACTGCCCCAGCTTTGAAGACAAAGTAACGAAGTTCCCGGAGAGAACAGGTCATCCTATACACCTGGAACCAATGGGAAAGTCATCAAGAATTATGTATCTGAACGGGCTGTCTACAAGTATGCCGGAAGAGATACAGGAAAAAATCGTGAGGTCTCTCCCGGGGTTCAGCAACGCTGTTATAGCAGCTTACGGATACACTGTAGAGTACACATGCTTTGAAACCGGAGAATTCGACCATACTCTGAAACTGCGGGAAACAGAGAATCTTTACGTATGTGGTCAGATTCTGGGAACCTCCGGATACGAAGAAGCAGCAGCAACGGGGTTGTTTGCCGGTGCATGTGCGGCAAGAAGCGCGCTTGGGTTAGAACAGACGATACCGGATAGACTGAACAGTTACCTGGGAGTAATGGTGGATGATCTGGTTTCAATAGGCACAGAAGAGCCATACAGGCTTTTCTCCAGCAGGTCGGAGAACAGGCTTGGTCTGAGACAGGACAACGCGGACAGAAGAGTTTTTGAGTTTGCCGAGAAACTGGGGGTTCTTTCAGAAAAGAAAATAGCGGAGTACCAGAAGCGGGACAGAAAATACAGGCATATGAGAAAAAAACTGATGGAAACAAGAATTCATGGAAAAACAGTAGAGAGTATATGCAGAAGGCCGGAGATAACACCGGAGGAGGCTGGGGGGTTAATAGACCTGCAGACGCAGAGTATAGATGAAAGAGAGATACTGAGGACAGCGGTGCTTGATATCAAGTATTCCGGTTATGTGAAGCGAGCCGAAAAGAGACACAGTGTCAGAAAAAGATACGGCAGTGCTTCTCTTGAGTCCATAAAAGATTACAATCTGGTAGAAACTATTACCATTGAAGCCAGGGAAGCTCTGAACGAAAGGCGACCGGCAACACTGCTGGAGGCAGAGTCAATACCCGCTGTTCGCCAGGCCGATCTGGATGGACTTGCTCTGTATCTGATGAAGAGAAGTGTTTCACGTGAAACATGACCTTCCGGCGACCTTTCGGGAAGCTTCGATACAAAGCTCCACGCTGGGGGCCGGCATCACAGAGGATTCATACGGAAAAATCGAAGTATTCCTTGATCTTCTCATGAGAACAGCAGGAAAAACAAATCTGGTAGGACCTGCGGAGATCAACAGACTCTGGACCAGACATGTTCTGGAATCTGTTGCTTTTATCCCCTTTCTTCACTCGAGAAAGGTAATTGATGTTGGAACAGGAGCAGGTTTTCCGGGAATGATCCTTGCCATATGCGGGTTTGATATAACAATGGTTGAATCCAGAAGAAAAAGGTGCGCTTTTTTAGAAACCGCTGCACGCATCTGCGGTGTTTCCTGCAGAATTATCAACAGTCGCATAGAGGATCTGGATCCTTTTCCGGAACACACTACCTTTACTTCAAGGGCGGTGAAGGATCCGGAAAAAATGATTGAACTGATAAAACCAGCGGCAACCGGTGAATTTTCTCTGGTGACCAGGATTTCAACGAAAATTGAAACATGCTCCAATGCAGCAATATCTGAAATACTGCCCGTCCCGCCGCTTGACCGCAGCGGGTTTATCCTGCAGTATCGACACCCCTGTAAATTGAATTAAGCGGAAAGGTGACCGAATGACCAGAATCCTTGCTGTGGCTAACCAGAAAGGTGGAGTTGGTAAAACAACCACTGTCATCAACCTCGGAGCCAGCATCGCTGTTCACGACAAAGAAGTGCTGGTTATCGACCTGGATCCGCAGGCTAATGCAACCAGCGGCCTGGGAAGCAAAGAGGCAGACGTCTACGGAGTGCACAGTTTTATTTCAGGAGAGCATTCTCTTGAAGAATGTACTGTAAAGACAGAAGTGGATGGTTTGTATCTGGTGAGAGGGGCCAGGCATCTTGCCGGAACGGAGATAGAGCTGGCATCCCAGGAGAACAGAGAGTTTTTCCTGGCAGAGTCTCTCACAGCCTCAAATCTGTCAAAGTACGATTATGTTCTTATCGATTGTCCTCCGTCTCTGGGTTTGCTTACCATAAATGCCCTTGTTGCAGCGGATGGAGTTATCCTTACGGTGCAGAGCGAATACTACGCTCTTGAGGGGCTGTCTCATCTTGTAGACACCATAAACAGGATCAAAGCTCACTGGAACAAGGCTCTCTCCATCTTTGGAGTGGTTCTTACAATGTATGACAAACGCCTCAGGCTCAGCAGAGAAGTGGAAGAGGAGGCGGATGAATATCTCGGGGAGACCCTTTTCAAGACCCGAATACCAAGAAATGTCCGGCTCAGCGAAGCACCAAGTTTCGGAAAGCCTGTCATTTTGTATGATGCATTTTCCAGTGGCGCCAGAAGTTACATGAGTCTTGCAAGGGAGGTACTGGCAAGATGAAAAAGAAAAGAGCATTGGGACGGGGCTTGGAATCTCTGCTTCCTTCGGCACCGGAAACCGAATCGGTAAAAGGCGTGCCTGCGGATGTTCCTGTTGGTTCCATTGATCCCAATCCCTTTCAACCGCGGATTGACTGGGACGATACCGAGCTTTCTTCCCTGGCGGAGTCTATCAGGCAGCAGGGGGTTCTCCAGCCGCTTGTTCTTAGAAAAAAGGGAAAGCGTTATCAGCTGATTGCCGGCGAAAGAAGATTGAGAGCATCAATAATCGCAGGGCTTGAAACCGTTCCTGCTTACGTTAGAGAGGCAGATGACAGGCAGATGATGGCTCTTGCTCTGATTGAGAACATACAGAGGCAGGATCTCAATCCCATGGAAAAGGCCGAGGCATTCAGCAGGTTCTGCAGCGAATTCAGCATGACCCAGGAGGAACTGGGTAAACAGGTCGGAATCAGCCGTTCAGCTGTTGCCAATTTTCAAAGGCTCATGGAACTGCCGGAAACTGTTAAAACAATGGTGCGGTCCGGCAAACTTTCAATGGGGCACGGAAGAGCATTGCTTGGTCTGCCGAACGAAGAATCTATGATAAGATATGCAAAGACTTGTCTAGTAAGAGGATACAGCGTAAGGGCGCTGGAAGACGCGGTAAGAAAAGGATCAGGAAAGAAATCTGCAAAGAAGAAGGCTGCCGTTATTCCGGAGATAAAGCGGCTGGAAAAAGAGCTGCAGAGAATTCTGGGAACAAGAGTTTTTCTTAAAGACTCTGGCGGGAGAGGCAAACTGGAAGTAGAATACAGCTCACTGGACGAGCTTGACAGGATTCTTAGTATATTAAGGAGCCGGGGGAACTCGGTGTAATTTGTGAAGATAGTTTAAAACGGAGGTTTTCATGGCTTACAAAATTAACGATACCTGCATCAGTTGCGGTGCGTGTCAGGGAGAATGCCCTGTTGAGTGCATCAAAGAGGGAACGCCGTATGTTATTGATGCTGCAGTTTGCATCGACTGCGGAGCATGCGCGGCTGTATGCCCGGTGAGTGCTATAGAAGCACCGTAGTTTTGTTTCATATGAAGTAGCCGTGCTGGCTTTTATGCCAGTGCGGCTACATGTTTTTTACAAGGAATGTGTAGAGCTGAAACAGTTGTTCCACCATTATTTTCGCGGAAAAAGGAGCAAGGTCCTGATCTACCGTGGAGAGCAGCTCTGAACGCAGTTCAGGGGATTTAAGAAGGTTGTTTATTCCTGTCGCAAGGCAGTCGATGTCTCCGTGGCTGCACAAAAAACCGTTTTTAAGACCGTTTACAAGTTCAGCAATTCCTCCTACATCAGTGGCAACCACTGGAATTTTTACGGCAAGAGCTTCAAGCATGGCCCTGGGCAGACCTTCGCTTCTTGAGGTTAGCAGAAAAACGTCGAACGCTGGCAGAATTTCGGCAACATCCTTTCGGCTGCCCAGCATCATGAAATTTTCTTTCAGGTTCATTTCGGCAATATAGTGTTTCATGTAGCCGGCCAGAGGGCCGTCTCCCACTATCATGAACTTCACATCCGGAAACAATTTCCGTACTTTACTGGCAACATCAACAATAGCTTCCGGATGTTTCTGGGAGGCCAGCCTTATCACTGTGCCGACAACAGGACACGACTTTGGGATGCCAAGCCTTTGCTTTGCCGCCTGGTTATTGCCCCGCTGGGCCAGGAAAGACTCAAATTCAACTCCGCTTCGTATCAGCTGATAATCTTCAGGTTTCCCTATTCCCCAGTTAACACCCTTTTTGATGTCATGAGGGCTGACAACAATGTTGGCGTGGGCCAGTTTGTAACCAAAACGTTCAAGAACGGAATAGAAAGCTTTCTGTAAAAGAGGCATGGTATCAAAAAAAGACCATCCGTGGACGGTCTGAACTATTTTTACCGGTGTTTTCGCACTTGCTGCTGCAAGCCTGCCGAGGAATTTTGCTTTTGAGCCATGAGTGTGAACTATGGAATACTGATTCTGGTCTATGATGTTACGTATTTCAAAAAAGGCTCTGAAATCATGGTAGGGAGAAAGCTTTCTGATCAAGTGTGGAGCTGTAAAGACAGGGATACCATACTTGTCTGAAAGATCGCTGAAAGTGCCTTCTGGAGAAATTTCAGGACCGGTAAGAACGGCAGAGGGATAACCCATTCTGGTTATTTCCCGGCAGCTTATCAGGGTATTCATCTGAGCACCGCCAACAGCCATTTTTGTGATTATATGAAGAACAGTGGTTTGTGTCATTTGTGTCTTTTTTTCTTCTTACCGGAAGGCTCCGGTCTTTTTCTGAAGTAAAGACAGAGCCTGTAAAAGATTACCAGTAAGATAGTTAAGGCTGAATAAAACAACGGGCTGAGAAAAACGCAGCCAATGACCCAGAAAACAATCACAGGAACAAGAAGAATACGCACATGCCAGCTTACAGATTTAAGAACTTTAGTTTGATATTTATTGTAATCGCGGAATAGATCTTCTGCAAAGCTGAAAAGAACAACCGATATTGCGGTTAAACCCAGATGCAGAGGCATTCCGCCAATAAGATGACGATTCTGCAGGAAAGCCAGAATACTGGTTACAAAAGGCAGCAGCAGCATCCCTCCCAGCAGGAAGCGCATCCCCCACACAAGGGCCTGATCAGAAGAGAATTCTACCCCGTTTTTTTCGCGGCTTCTGATGAAAACACCCAGCAGATACCGGGAAAGCCGAAAGAGTCCCGAGAGAAGGAGAACCACAACAAGTACTATTCCGTAGTCTGTAAAACGTTGAGACAAAATTATTTCCTTCCTTTACTTCCCATGGTCTGATACACAGCACCGGTGACAGCAGTTACAGCGAATACGACCCAGTAAACAGTTACACCGGCAGAAACACCTGCCCAGGCAATCAGGTTTACTGAACCTGTCGCCGCGAGCCCGGCCCCCATAACAGAAGTAAGTACCGAGAATACAAAATTTCTTGATATATACACAAGAGAACCTGCAAGAAGGGCAGAAGCAAGCTTAATAAGCGCGTGGGCATCGGGGAACAGAGCGGAAGAGATAAAAAAACCAATGAAGAGCCCTGCTACAAAAAAAGCAGCTCTGTACAGAAAAGACACCAGCACCGCTAAAAGAACAGCAACAACCACAGGGCCGAACCGTAGAATATCAGGGTTGTCTGTGATGGCGGAAAGAAGTGATCCGGAATAAAGAAGAGCTGTTATTACCGATGCAAGAACAAGAGCGAAGGGAACGATCTTTCTGCCGAACAAACAAAGAACAAGCCCTGCGGCCAGCAGAACAGCGGGGACAATTAAAGTGTGATACATGACCAGCTCACCCATTGGTGACTTCTTTCAGAAAGAGATGGAGCTCGCTCAGACCGGCTATCTCACAAGCTGCTTCCGGAGCCTGAAAACCAGCGTTGTAACGGTTTCTTACAAGAACGGCAGGCATTCCAGCTTCTTCTGCAGCTTTAATGCCCTTCCAGGCGTCCTCAAAAACAAGGCATCTGGAAGGTTCCACACAGAGGGATTCAGCCGCTCTGAGGAATATATCAGGAAAGGGTTTCGATCTCAGCCCCTCACCTCCAATGATGCCGGGAAATGCATCAACGCTGTTTTCAAGAACAGATCGCACAAGGGAGCTGGATGTGTTTGAAGCAATAACACACTTTTTTAAACGGGAGACATTGTTTAATACTTCCCCCGCCAGCGGAAACAGCGGGATATCACCGTTTGTACAGTACCCGGTGTAAATGGAAAGCTGCTGCACGCGTGCGGCTTCCAGATCGGGAACAACAAGCCCGGTTCTGCTTATCTCGCCTTCAAGACCCCGGCCCAGAAAAGCCCAGTATTTCCAGTAAATTTCTTCGGGAACTGCATGCCCGTAACCTTCAAGAACAGAGTTCCATGATCTCCGGTAGAAGGGTTCGCTGTCTGCGAGAACACCGTCAAAATCAAATACAACGGCCTGTGCGTTACTCCACAACTCAGTAAGTGTCAGATTATCTCCCCCCGGGGTCTGGCAGAATCAGCAAGTTTCAATCATAGTATCATATCTATTGTTGTGAGTAAATCCCATAGAAAACGGAGGTTCCATTGCTATCCAATTTTTCTGAGATAAGGGAGGCTGCCAGGGCTCTTTCCGGTTCGACTGTTGCAGTTCCCATGGGCCATGATGTTTCTTCGCTGAAGGCTTTGATAGAAGCCTCAGACTCCGGTTTTGCCGGAAGCATCATTGTAGGCTCCAAAGAAGAGGTTAAAAAATCTCTTGCAGAACTGGGGAGAGAGCTTCCTGGCGACATTTCCGTTGTAGACTGCACAGATCCCCACGAAGCCGCACTGAAGGCTGCTGGTCTTGTGAGTTCCGGTAAAGCCGGTATGCTTATGAAGGGGCTTATCAAGACATCCATTTTCCTGAAAGCGGTGCTTGATAAGGAAGTAGGTCTTCGAACAGGGAGAGTTCTCAGTCATATCGCTGTTGTCCATGTGCCCAGGCAGGATCGCCTTGTGGCGATTACAGATGGAGGAATGAACATTCGTCCAGACAAACAGGAGGTAATACAGATAGCCTCCAATGCAGCGGACACAATGCTTAAACTCGGAGCAGATCGCGCAAGGGTTGCACTTCTGGCCGCAGTTGAAGTTGCCAACGATAAAATGCCGGAAACGCTTCTCTGGAAAGAAATAGCAGAAGAAGGAATACTTGGCATGGATGTTGCGGGGCCTGTGGCGGTTGACGGGGCAATGGATCCGGAAGCGGCGGCCATAAAGAAAATGCAGGGTCCTGTTGCCGGCAGGGCAAATGTGCTTGTAACACACGATATTGCCACAGGCAACATCTTTGCCAAGGGTTTCATGTACATGACAGACACAGATGTTGGAGGGCTGATTGCCGGAGCATCGGCACCTATAGTGATGTTGAGCCGGTCGGATACCTCTTCAACGAAGCTGAACAGTCTTGCTCTTGGCGCAGTGGTGGCAGGGAGCAGAAAATGAAGAACAGGCTGATACTCGCGGTAAACCCAGGTGGAACCTCCACGAAAGCCGGTCTTTACAGAGACGAAGATCTGTTGTTCGAAGAGAGCGTGCACCATGATCCCTCCGAACTTGAAAAGTTTTCCTCTACATTTGACCAGATGAACTTCCGAAGAGACATAGTTCTGGAAATTCTGGAAGAAAAAGGGTACAGACCGGAAGAACTCTCTGCGGTGGTGGGTAGAGGAGGAACATTCAAGCCTCTTGAAAGCGGTACCTATCTGGTTAACGAGAAACTTCTGGAAGATATCAGAGACGGTTCTACTCTGCAGGCAGACCATCCTTCAAATCTGGGAGCTCCCATTGCCTGGGCAATTGCGCAGAAAGCCGGCGTTCCTGCCTATTTTGTAGACCCGGTGTGTGTGGATGAGATGATAGAAGAAGCCCGTCTCAGCGGGCATCCCCTGCTGCCGAGAATAAGTCTCAGTCACGCATTGAACATCAGGATGGTTGCCTACAAGGCGGCAGAAGAGCTGGGCAGACCAATTAACGAGCTCAATCTGGTGGTTATGCATCTGGGAAGTGGAATCAGCGTAAACGCCCTTAGAAAAGGCAGAATGATAGATACCAACAACGCGAACGATGATGGTCCTTTCAGCTCGACTCGAACAGGAGGGCTTCCTGTCACAGGTCTCATGAAATTGTGTTTCAGCGGAAAATACACCGCCTCCGAACTTAAGAAGATGCTTCTCAAAAAAGGAGGGGTTTTTGCCTACCTTCAGGAAGAGCACGTTGGCAGAATCAGAGAGAAAGCACAGGCGGGAGACAAGAAATCAGACCTTGTTCTGAAGGCGATGGTTTACCAGATGGCCAAGGAAGCAGGGGCCATGGCCGCAGCCCTGCAGGGCGACGTGGATGCCGTTGTCATCACCGGAGGTATTGCGTATAACCCGTGGGTAACCGACCTTCTCACAGAGTATCTGTCATACCTGGGAAAGATTCTTATTTTTCCAGGAGAGGCAGAGCTTGAAGCCCTCACCAGAGGGGTTTTAAGGGTAATGGACAACATTGAAGATGAGAAAGAATACATTTAGGAGCGTGTCTGACAATAAGCGCTGTGCAGTTACGCCGCAGGATCGAGTCAGAATACATGCGGATTTGAAGAAAATAGCAGCGCTATTTGATGATAATACGCGGGTATTGTGGCTGATTATGTGGATGTAAATGCCAGTGTACTATTCTCGGATACGCTCCTGGTAGACAAAACAGCAAGAAAGGCAGACAATGAGGAAGAAGCTCAATGAAGTCGATTCCGGAAAACTGTTCCTGTCAGGTAACGAAGCCATTGCCAGAGGCGCGTGGGAAAAAGGCGTGCATTTTGCAAGCTCATACCCGGGAACTCCTTCCACGGAGATCATGGAAACTATCGGAGAAGAATATCCAGAGATAGATGCCCAGTGGGCACCCAATGAAAAAGTTGGGGTGGAGGTCATTGCCGGAGCATCGTTTGCCGGAGCAAGGGTTCTTTCCACCATGAAGCATGTTGGTCTTAATGTTGCAGCAGATCCCTTTTTCACTCTAAGCTATATAGGTGCAACCGGAGGCATAGTGATAGTAAGTGCCGACGATCCCGGGATGCACTCGTCTCAGAATGAGCAGGACAACAGACTGCTTGGCAGAGCAGCCAAGGTAGTGATTCTCGAGCCTTCAGACAGTCAGGAAGCCAAAGATTTTACTGCTCTGGGCTATGATATCAGCGAAGAATTTGATACCCCGGTGCTTCTTCGGATTACAACCAGAATCTGTCATTCCAAGAGTCTGGTTGAGGCAGGTCCCCGCATGGAGGTTCCTGTAAAGGGTTACACCAAAGACATCGCAAAAAGGGTACCAATTCCTGCGAATGCCAGAAAAATGCATTCCAGAGTAGAGGCTAGACTGAAAGCTATCGAGGAGTGGGGATACAGCAGCCCGCTGAACAGAATTGAAATGGGAGACAAGTCTATTGGTATCATCACCAGCGGAATCAGCTATCAGTATGTGAAGGAGGTGTATCCGGAAGCCAGTGTTCTGAAACTGGGCTTAACAAACCCCCTTCCATGGAAACTTATAGGAGAATTCATAGATCAGGTTGACAGCGTGATGTTTGTTGAAGAAGGGGAACCCTACCTGGAAGAAAGAATCCGTTCCAGATTCCTCGTTGACGGAACCGGCAGCGAATTGATTTCAGTGGAAGGAGAGCTTAATCCGGAACTTGTAAGAGCAGGGATAAAAAACGGAGAAGAGCTTCCTCTGACATTTACCGGGGTTGAACTTCCCGGAAGACCTCCCGCCCTGTGTCCAGGTTGTCCGCACAGAGGGGCTTTTCACATTCTTTCGAAGATGAAAGCCAGTTCAACCGGTGATATAGGTTGCTATACTCTTGGTCTTATGCCTCCCTACAATGCCCTGGAAACCGTGGTGTGTATGGGTGCTTCAATTGGTGTTCTCTCCGGAATTGAGAAAGCCGTGGGCAGAAGTGACATGCCGAAGCTTGTAAGTGCCATAGGGGAATCAACATTTGTGCATTCCGGGATAACAGGTCTTATAGACATGGTTTACAACGGAAGTACCGGTACGGTTATGATAATGGACAACAGCCTTACCGCCATGACCGGAGGACAGGAAAACCCCACAACAGGCAAAAATCTGCGGGGAGAACCGGCACCGGTGCTTGACCTGGAAAAAATGGTTCTCGCCTGTGGCGTAAAGTATGTGCGCGTTGTGGATCCCCATGATCTTCCTGAAATGAGAAGAGCGTTTGAGGAAGAATTCGCCAGGGAAGAACTCAGCGTAATCATCACAAGAAGACCCTGCATAATGCAGTACAAACCAAAGCGGATAACTGTAGCAGTACACCATCCGGATAAGTGTGTTCACTGCAAACTGTGTGTGAAGCTGGGATGTCCGGCAATCAGCTGGGATGCGGAGAAGAGAATTCCTGTTATAAACGAGACTCTGTGCTGGCCTAACTGTAATCTCTGCGTACAGGTGTGCCCCAAAGATGCTCTCTCCAAAGACCTTGAGGGGGTTGTATAATGAGAAGGACAAAAAATATCATAATCTGCGGAACAGGCGGCCAGGGTATTCTTATGGCAAGTGAAGTTCTCTGCAGTGCGGCCTGGCGCTCCGGGTTCGATGTGAAGAAAAGTGAGGTTCACGGTATGGCCCAGAGAGGCGGTTCCGTGTCCAGTCATGTGAGATTCGGGGAGAAGGTCAACAGCGTTCTTGTTGAAAAAGGCGCCGCAGATGTAATACTCGCTCTGGAGAAGATGGAAAGCCTCAGGTGGGTCAGCTACCTTGCCCCCCACGGGAAGCTGATAACCTGTGACGTAAAGATAGAACCCATGACGGTAAACACCGGGTCTGCTGTTTATCCGGATGTTGAGAAGATCATGGACGAAATGAATATTCCGAACCTGATGCTGCCAGTGAGAGAGATAGCAAAAGAGCTGGGCAACAACAGGGTTGTTAACATTATTCTTCTTGGTGCGGCATCAAAACATCTGCCTGAAATTTCTGAAGAAAACTGGTTCCAGGCTGTTGAGGAAAGGGTACCGCCAAAGGCTCTTGAGGTAAACCTGGAGGCTTTTAGAAGAGGTAGAGCTCTCTAGGAGCTTGTCTGAGAATACGCGGGTATTGTGGCCGATTATGTGGATGTAAATGCCAGTGTACTGTTCTCGGACATGCTCCTAGTACCGCCGGGGGGTGGGGGACCACCCCCCCTGGAGATAGTTTATGGAGTGGGTTCTCAGTATACTTGTTGGTGTCGCTCTGAGTGCGGCATGCGGATTTCGTGTATTTGTCCCCATGCTTGTAATGAGCATAGCGGTACACTCCGGGCATCTTGTTCCTTCAGACGGGTTTATGTGGCTTGGCAGCTGGCCGGCTCTCGTGGGGTTCGGTGTTGCCACTGTGCTTGAGATCGCAGCCTATTTTATCCCGATAGTCAACAACGCTCTTGATGTGATAGCAACACCGGCAGCTGCCGTTGCAGGAACTGTTCTTACCGCATCGCTTGTGGGAGATATCTCCCCTTTTCTTCGGTGGAGTCTGGCTGTTGTTGCAGGAGGAGCTGTAGCTGGCGGAGTTCAGCTTGCTACAGTGTCTGTTCGGTCTGTGGTAGCACCGGCTGGAGCTTCGGGAGTTGTGGCCGCAGTTGAAGACGGGGCTGCTGTTACAACATCTCTGCTTGCTGTTACCATTCCGGTTCTTGCCCTGGGATTTCTTGGAATCCTGGGATTTATTATTCTTAGAAGGAAACACTCACAGACAAACCGGGTATAAGGAAAGTGTGTGAGGCAATTCGTAAGCGAATGGAGCGAAAATGATATTTGTACTGGTCTGTGCTGCGCTGATTTCTCAATCTCCCGGTGACATTATTCTTAACGAGATTATGTACAATCCGGATGGGAGTACCCTTGGCCTTGATGAGCACCTGGAATGGATTGAAATATACAATCCCTCTTCAGAAGGTATTAACCTCGCCGGGATGATGATTTCTGATGGCAACAATCAGGTTTTTCTTGGACACTACCTGCTTTCACCGGGTTCCTACGGAGTGATATGTGCCAACGATCTTTCCTTCAAGGCCGCATATGGTACGGAAATCCGATTGATTCCGTGGAGTGGAGAGTGGACAAGGCTGCGCAATTCAACAGATGAGCTGATTCTTTACAGCGAAGACGGCACCGTTATGGAATCCATCCGTTACGACCAGAGCTGGGGAGCAAGTGGCACAGAGCCTTCTCCTGCAGATGGAGACGGGGCATCTCTTGAAAGAATAGACCCGGCCGGACCCAACGATTCAACAAACTGGCAGCCATCGGAAGACTATGCCAATCCAACCGCGGATGCCGGTGGAGACGCAGTGTGCTGGGGAACACCGGG
>QNDR01000011.1 GCA_003646025.1 Candidatus Fermentibacterota bacterium | reverse complement strand
TGTCTGAAAATATTTTCAAGGACAACAATAGAGTTGTCAACAAGCATACCAACAGCGAGAACAAGGCCGGAAAGTGAAATCAGATTTAGGGTGATGTCGAACAACCTCAATGCAATGAAGCAGAGAATAACGGAGACCGGAATAGAGATTGCGACCACGAGAGAAGTCCTCCAGGACCGCAGGAAGAAAAGAAGAACAAGCGACGCCACAACCAGTGCAATCAAACCGGTATCAGCAAGATTCATTATCGATTTGTTTATGAAATCAGCCTGACTGAACACTATACTCGAAGAGAACGCACTTCCAAAGCTGTCATCAATTTCGGAAAGGGAATCGACAACCCTCCCGCAGACATTGACAGTATTGGCGTCAGCCCGCCTGAAAACAACCATAACTACTGAACTGCTGCCATCTACACGAACGATTGATTTTATATCTTTGTACCCGCGATAAATAGATGCAACATTTTGAAGTTGAACTGGCATCCCCGCGTTCTGTCCAACAACAAGACGCCCGATCTCTTCAAGGCTATGAAATGCTGTTTCTACCTTCATGTTCATGTAGGTTCCGTTGAAGCTGAAATCACCTGCCGGTACATCTTCCCTTACTGAACTGAGTGCTCCTACAAGCTGGCTTAAAGAAAGTCCTTGTTCGGAGAGAATTATCGGATTGACATCAACATTTATCTGTTCCTCAATTCCACCTCTGGTCATAGTGGAACCAACTCCATCAATCCTGTTGATGAGTGGCTCAATATCATTCTCTATTAAGTATCTCAACTCTGCTTCGTTTAGGACGTCACTTGAAAAAGAAAGAAACATAATCGGAGAGAGACTGGGATCAAGAGCAATTACCATTGGATCAGTTACATCTTCAGGAAGCTGATCTTCATAGAGATCCAGTGCATTGCGAATATCAATCTCCGCCTGGTTCATGTCGGTTCCCCATTCGAACTCAGCGAAAATAACACTGCTACCAGAGCCGGAGGTTGATTCAATATTCTTAAGATTCATAACCTGAGAGACAGATTCTTCAAGAACATCTGTAACCAGACGTTCCATTTCCTCCGGACCGGTTCCACGCATCATACTTACAATCACGATCTGCGGAAACTCAAGTTTCGGAAAAAGATCAAGACCGAGCTGTGAAAGAGAGAATATTCCAAATCCGATAAATGCGATAAATACCATAATCATCGAGATACTACGGCGTACAGCTATTTCCGGTAATCTCATTCTGACACCAATACCACTTCTGAGCCATCAGCAACACGGCTCTGACCTCGGACAATCAAGGAATCACCGGTAGAAAGGCCTGATATTACTTCAACCATTCCTTCAGAGAAAATGCCTGTTTCTATTCCTCTTAACTCAGCCATTCCGTTAACTACAATAGCAACCTGGTTACCCTCGACTGTTCTTAGCAAGGCCGACTCTGGTATTACAAGGGCTTCCTTTGTCTCAACCTCAATGGTTATTCTTCCTGTCATACCTGGTCTTATAAGACCATGGGAATCTTCGAACTGGATTTCAACTGGAACAAGTCCGGATACGGGATCCACAACTGATGATACTGCAGAAACCACACCAGGGTAAGAGGTCCCTCCGAGAGAGCTTAGGGTGATAACAGCAGGAAGACCTGCAGAGAGCTCATGTATATGATTCTCAGAAACATATACATGAGCTTTGACACCAGAAGGATTGACTATTGAAATAAGTGGTTGACCCATGGCGGAATTTCCAGTTCTGGCCCATATTCTTCCAACGACACCGTCAAAGGGAGCTTCGATGTAAGAGCGATCGCTCAAAGCCCTGGCCTGAGTGTAGCCAGCGTAAGCCCTGTTCACAGCTGCAGCTGCAGCAGTAGCACCTACGGAAGCAGCGTCATATTGCTGCTCACTTACACTGCCTGCTTCAAAGAGCATTGAAAGCCTTTCCAGGTTGGTTGCGGCGTTATCAGCATTAGCCCTGGCAGCACTGACTGCGGCACTAGCCGCAGCTGTTGCGGCACTTGTCTGCTGGTCGGAATCAAGTTGAACTAATTGCTGACCCTGTATAACGGTGTCGCCTTCACGAACCAGAACTCCTTCAATAATCCCAGGCATGGCTGCGTAAATAACAGCCTCTTCCATTCCTTCAAGTCGAGCATCAACCATTATCTTTCTGGTAATCTCAGCAGTTCTAATCTCGATTGAAGCCACAGGTACGGCTTTTTCCTCCGTCTCGTCAGTACCTCCGCAACCTGTGAACAAGACAATTAATGCCACTACTAACGGCATATAAGTAGTTTTCATGTTTACTCCTGTATTTTATGTTGTGTAAGTGTATTATCTTTGGAATACCAGTCAAGCGCTCCGCACACTCTCAGAACAGAAGCCTCAGCTACCCTGAGGCTGAACAGGGCAGCTGCCCTGTTTGTTCTAGCCATGGTGAGTGCAAGAAGAGCCTGATCCATTTCCAGCTGACTGATTACTCCGGTTTCAAAAGACACCTGGGCTATTTCAACAACTTCTTCAGCCTGAAGCAGTGTGTAGTCTGTTGCATTCACCCGTTCCCGTGCAGCCTCAAGACTGCTCCATGCCTGTTGAAGAGAAAAAGAGACTGCATTCTCGAGAGCAAATGCATTTGCATCCGAAGTAAGTTTTGACATTTGGGCAGATTTGTACCCGGATATGTCCGAGTAACCGTCAAAGAGTGGAATCTGAAGTGAAATCATAAAGCTGAGATCTCTGTCATAATCGGTATCAGTAAAATGCCAGTCGTCCCTCATTGCCTGAAAACTGTATGAAGTACGAAACAAAAGACTGGGCATGAATTCGGCCCTCGCCATTCTTACCTGTGATGAACCCATCTCTCTGAGATCAGACGCTATATCCAAATCAGGATTATTTTCTCTCATGAGGGTTTCCGCTTCTTCAAACGATGCCGGGATACCGAGTGGAAGTGGTTCTTCAAGGTATCCTTCCGGAACTACTTCTCTTATCTCAAGCCCCATGGCAAATGCAAGTGCTGTTCTAGCATCCTCTGCCGCCATTCTGGTTTCAATAACTCCTGGTTTCCGATTCTCCCAGGCGACCTCGCTCTGGAGAAGATCAAGTCTAGAAATCATTCCGGACTCATACTTAATTCTTGAAACTGAGTAAGCCTCCTCGGCGATTGATAGAGCTTCTTCGGCTACTACTGAAAGTTCTTCGGCAAGCAGGGCACCATAGAAAACTGCAGTAACTTCTTCAACCGCATTTTGCTCACTTACTGTAAGTGATGCTTCAGCCATCTCGGTGGCAATCCCGGACAGACTACTTCCAGCTACGGCTTGTGGGACATAGAGTGGTACATCAACATTAATACCAGCCTCTGACATATATTCGCTGCCCATGGAAATTGAACCCATGCCGGGAATATCGAGTTGCTGCACATCCGCAGAGTGAATATATGTCAGGCCAGCGGATATTCTAGGAAGGAACCAGAGAGAAGCTGCTCTACCTTCCCAGATCGAACTTTGAAGCGAATTTCTCGATGCAATAATGTCGCTTCTGGAACTGAGGGCGGTCTGAATAGCTTCATCTAGAGTAACCGCTCCAGCAATATAGATGATTATTAAAACCAGAGTCAGTGATTTCATTTATTGATCTCTCTCTTTTTTCGGTAATTTTCAGTGCTTATTCCGTCCAGAATAGCATCTACAACAGTTTCAGCCGCAGGCAATTCCTCACTATCCATGAATCCATGAAGCGCACGAATCAAATAAGTAGTCAAAGTAGAGTGAAACATTATTGAAGTGAGTAGAGGGTCAGTAGAAGACTTTATCTCTCCGACAGCAATTGCCTCTGTAAATTTTGGAATTATTAACTGTTGCAGTGCCATAATATCATCCTGCAGGGAATCGATAAGGTCTCTTATATCGGGGACAAAGAGAAAAGAAAGATGAGTTCGAACCAGATCCGGTTGTTTCTCGAGAGACTCGAACCGAGCCTCGGCTATTAGAATAAGCGTTTCTCTCAAAGGAAGAGCATACTCAATAATGGTCATCAATTCTGATTTAATCCGCTCGTGAATCCTCTGGGCTAAAGCAATAAACAGTCCTTGTTTGTTCTTGAAATGGTAGTAAATGGAGGGTTTAGTTAAGCCGCAGGCTTCAGCAATATCAGACATTGAAACACTGGCAAAAGATTGCCTGGCAAATAACTCAATACCGGTATCAAGTATCATTTCCCTAGTTTCTTTGGAATTATGCAATTCTCAATCTCCTTTCTCACATACTTACTTAGTGGTATATAAGCAGGCTGGTAATACATGTCAATGAAGACTTCATTATTCTGCAAAGTCTCCTTAATATTACTTGCTTTTCATACAGTCTTCTCCTGATTATCTATTGAATAGTTAAATATTTTTCTATTGGCGGGGAATAGGAAAATTGAAAGAAATATCATTGAGCCAGCAAGTTCCATAAGTTCCCATCCATCCGGCCAATTGGCAATTTGCACAAAGACAGAAACAGCTAGTATCCCTGCGGATTGATGCTTCCGTGGAACAGGCACCCCTATTCTATCTACGATTTTTCTTATAGAGTTCGACTTGCTGTACGCCAGAGGCAGTACAATAAGAAATAGACCTATACCTGCTCCCATTATAGAGCCAAAAATCACTTTGTTTATATTAAACGAACCCAGAGAAAGGTTATGAAAATTTGTTTCTTCCTGAAGATTGTGTTCAACAAAGAATTCCGAGCTTTCCCGATGGAAAATCCTCTGCCCCCATGATAGCTCTTCGCCTACTCCAAACAAGAAAACAACTGCTGCCACTATATAGAATATCTTGAATGGCCGACCTTTCTCTTGCCCATTCTGAATAGATCGTTGAAGACAAATTACTGCTGTGCTAAGAAGACTTAAAGTTGCAATCCATTCCAGGGGACCATCTTCAGCAACAAAAGCTTGATAGACGGAAGGAGAGTAATGAATCATTAATACAGCAGAAACTAATAGGAACGATAAAATTACATATAGTAATATTTCAAAGCTAAAAGTTGTATCTACGCAAATATCTGATTTTATTTTCATACTTTTCACCGTACTTTCAATGTTCGAATTAACAACTGGTTATCTGGGACAAGGAGAAAAGAAAGACACACTCGAACCAGATCCGTTTGGTTCTCGAAAGACTCATTAGGAGCCTTGACTATAAGAATAAGTGCTTCTCTCGGGGGAAGAATGGTGATGAATATTGATTTAATCCACTCCAATATCCTCCGGGTCAAAGCAAGAAACAGTCCTTTTTTGTTCTTGAAATGGCAGTAAACGGAGGGTTTAGTTAAGCCACAGGTATCAGGAATATCTGACATTGCAATATTAGCAAATGAGTGCCCTGCTAATAATATAATTCCGTAATCTTGTATTATTATTTTAGTTTCTATTGAGTTATGCAACCCTTATTCTCCTTTCTTTGAATACTTACTTAGTGGTATATAAGTTCACTGAGTGACGAAAGTCAACATATAGCCACGGTAAATCCCGGAGTGCTCTATCCTTGACTGAATGCAATCCACAAACAGCGGTGGAACAGGGATGAGATGGCCGAGGTTTCGCCGAAGGAAAGTGTCTATCAATTAATGTTACTCTGGATGACTGGATGGAATATCTTCAGAGGTCAAAGCCAGGGAAGCGCACTGTTTTGTGTAGTCTCAGACCTCACGTCAGGTTGAGCTGAACATAACTTCTGACCTCTGTGAATTTGAAGAGAAACCTTTCTCTGAAAATCATATTTTCCTTTTGGCTCTCACCATTTCATAAATCAGTCGTGGCCGGTTCCGTGATAAGTGGTTTCTGTTTCGTTGAGATTCTTGAGCAAATGCATTACTGGGCTCATTATTTCGCTGGGATGACATCTGATGAAGTCTTTCTGTTAACATACCAGAAGCAACACCATGCAGAATGTCTGCATCCATCTGAAACGTGCTTACCAAAAGAGCTCGTACATTATCCTTCTTCGCATCTTCTCGCTGACAGTGTTTGCCATTGCAGTCTCAACCCTCTAAGCGATCATCTTAATTGTGTCGGTCAACCGTTTTTGGCTTGGCGGTAGACGCTTGAACCTTTCCGCTTCCGGTAACTCATACCAGTCAAGATGTTCAGGTATTTGTTTAATCAAGAGGGGGGATCAATCCCCGACTATAATTGGTATCACCAATGACTGCATACCAATACGATGCTGTGTAGATAGTACCGATTCAATTATTGAACAATAGCAAAAGTGGATGGCTTGACTGTAGCCTGTCCTTGTTTGTATAATTCGACTAAATTGGTCGAAAAATCAAGGAGACAATCAAATGCATAGAGAGAAAAGAGATGTTGCACACAAAATTCTACTTGCAGCGGTGAAAGTATTTGACAAATATGGCCTCCGGAAAACAACAATGAGGGACATTGCCGAATCAGCCGGTATGTCAAAATCATCACTCTATTACTATTTTAAAAGTAAGAGAGATATTCTCTCTTCTGTTGTTAAGCAGGAGTCACTTACGCTTACAAGGAAGCTGCAGCATGCAATTCAACAGGACATTTCACCTCAGCAGAAATTGCGGGAATATGTAGTTACACGAATGCATCTTCTTTTCGAGTTGAGTGTTTACTATGCCTCTTTGAGTGAGGCTTATCTTGAGCAGTATTCGTTTATTGAGCAGGAGCGGGAAGCATTTACTGCGTTTGAGATTGATGCTGTGAGCAAAATTCTTAGCGAGGGAGTGTTAAAGGGAATCTTTCGGGGAAGAGATATTCTTGCAACAGCAAAAACAATAATAATTATCATGAAGGCACTGGAACTGCGACTGGTGATCAGCAAATCTATGGATGAACTGGATTCTACTGTTGATACCATGCTCGAGATATTGTTCCACGGTCTTGAAACACGGTAGAGGTTTTAAATGAAAAGACTTGCTGAAATGGTGGTTAAGTTTCGTGTCTTGTAATCGCTGCTGTGGCATTTTTACGGTTTTTATTGTTTTTGATCTTGTACGGTGAAGTGTAGCCGAGTTGTTCGGTTATGCACGGTGAGGGCGATAACATATTCAGTCAACTTGGCGATCTTGATGATCTGTTTCTTAAAATCAGGGCCAGTTTCTAGTCCAGGACTGTTTCTACATGAATTCAGAAAACTGAGGCAGAAAATGGGAGTAGTGCAAGAAAGGGAGCTGCTACAGTGTTAAGGAAATGCAAAACGGTAGTAGTAACACTGGTGTGGTGGACGATCCTTGTCTTTGATGCTCTCATCTTTGCTCTAACGCTATTATTCCTGCCGGATCGTTTCCGTAATGGCATTGCTCTGAAGACAGCGTCAGCACTGCTTCTGAAAACAGCTGGAGTTAAGGTTCGGGTAAAGGGAATGGAAAATGTTCTTAAAGAGAAACCTCAGATTTTTGTGGCCAACCATGAGAGCTGGTTTGATTCTTTTGTTCTCAGCACCGTTCTGCCTGTACCAGTAACTTTCGCTTCGAAGAAAGAAATGTTCAAAGTTCCTGTTTACAGCTACATAATGCGACGCCTGCATTTTATCTGTGTTGACCGTGAACGGGCTCGAGAAGCTGTGAACAGTATTGACAACGCTACTGTAGTGTTTGATTCCGGTTTGTCCCTTGTTGTGTTTCCAGAGGGCACCACCAGTAGAACAGGTGAGCTTGGTTCCTTCAAAAGAGGTGCTGCTCTTCTGGCAGCAAAAGCCCGGGTTCCAATTGTACCTGTAACTATCATTGATACAAGAAAGATCAGGCTTCGGGAAAGTCCGTGGATACACTTCGGTCTTCAGGTGGGGATAAAAATTTCAGAGCCACTTGATGCGTACAGCATGGACAGACAGGAACAGCAGAATACAATGAAGTTGATAAAAGCAGAAATAGAAAGAAATTTGAAGGACGGTTCAGATGGTTAGCAATTTCATACCATCAGGAAAAATCGGTCTTGCTCTGGGAAGTGGCTCTGCTCGCGGGTGGGCTCACATAGGTGCAATTCGTGCACTGGAGGAGGCTGGTATTACCATTGATTGTGTGGCAGGAACAAGTATAGGAGCACTGGTGGGTGCGGTTTATGCTTCCGGGAAAATTCTTGAAATGGAGGAAGCTGCTCTTAGACTGAATCGGAAACAGATTCTCATGTTCAGTGATATTATTCTTCCGAAATCAGGTCTTATTGACGGCAGGAAAATCACAAATCTGGTTGAGCAGTATGTGCTCAACTCCTCTATGGAGTCCCTGCCTCTTCCACTTCGCATTCTTGCAACAGATCTGACTACCGGCACGGAAGTCGTGATGAGAAAGGGAGACATCGTCGAAGCAGTAAGGGCCAGCCTCTCCATTCCAGGAGTGTTTACTCCGGTTTGGAAAGACGGGGATCTTCTGGTTGATGGTGGACTGGTAAATCCTGTCCCCGTAAGTACAGCAAAGGAAATGGGAGCAGATTTTATTATCGCGGTTGATCTTAACAGAGAAAGGGGATCTGAGGAAAGACTGAATAACCCTGAAAATGCTGATACTCCGGAGAAAAGGTCAGCAGATTCTCCCGCCTCTGCAGACAGCACATTATCCATGCTGAATAAGAAGCTTCGCTTCCTTGATGTAACAAGAGCGCGTTACAGCAGACAGAAAATCACAAAAGACTCTTCTCCAGGTATTTTCGATGTATTGATGACATCTATTAAAATTATGAAAAGACGGATTACAGCTATAAATATGGAACTATATCCTCCTGATATACTAATTCAGCCAGACCTGCAGCATATCAATTTCATGGGTTTTTACCGTGCAGAGGAAATTATTGCGGAAGGATACAGAGCAGCAGAAAGCCAACTTGCGAGTTGGAAGTCGGGGAACTTGTCCGAGAATCGACACTGAACAGCAGCGCCCTGCGGACGAGATGGAAAACACACCTTGTATCCTTTGCTGTCAAGCTCCAGGTACTGGGCAGTACCTCCGTAACAATCCGACATTCCTGCGTCTATCATAACAACTCTGCCGCTGAACCGCGCTGTGATTCCTTCAATTGTTACAGTGTGCCCTATCACTATGATATCAGCAGAGTTAACAGAAAGAGTCTCCTCCAGAGCCCGTTGAACATCGCTGCCCCTGTCAAGGGCAAGCCCCCTGTACCACACCGGGCCTGTCGAGGAAAGCACCCCGGAAGGGTTTGACAAGTTGTTACTGATTTCTCTTCTGACCATGCTGTTTATTGAATCCGCAGTAAAACCTGAAAAATCAGCCGAAATCCCGGCATGTACAAACAGAGCATTGTTTATTCTGATAACCGTGTTGTGCCCGGCCAGCCAGCTGCCGTACTCACCGGTCGGTCGCAAAGCCCTGACCATCTCTTTTAGCCCACCATAGGATTCAATCTCGCCGGGATGCACATACCTGAGATCAGTCTTCATAAGCATTATTTCGTGGTTACCCAGAAGACAGTGGACGTATCCTCCGTAAAGAGGAGCCTGCTGTTCCAGAGATATCAGAAGATCCATTACCGCCCTGGAATCAGGGCTCCTGTCGAGGACATCACCTATCTGAACAAGGTGCGTCTTGCCCCCTGTCCAGTTCATGCTGTCATCCACCAGACCGGCAGCTTCCAGTATCTTTATAAACTGACCGTAGTCACCGTGTACATCCCCAACAGCCACAACACGACCTACACCGTCCCAGCATGACTGCAGAGCAAACGAACCTGTAACAACGGTAAGAACAAGAAACACAAATCTCACTGTAACTATGTTCTCCTTATTTACCGGAAACTGTTACTCCACTGAAAGTTATCCACGGGAATACACTGTTGCCGTCGTTAACCGTCTGCTTTGAAATATGTTTTACAGAATTCAGCAGGTCTTTGATGTTACCTGCTATCATTGTTTCGGAAACAGGATATTTTACTACTCCGTTTTCAATGTAGTAGCTGTTCTTGGCTACTCCGGAAAACTCTCCGCTGCTGCTTGGGTTTCCACCTGAGAAACGGCAAAGCAGAATACCTTTCTTAACGGATTTCACCATTTCACTGAAGTCCGTATCGCCGGGATCAATCATGTAGTTCCCACCTGAATTCACCGCTCTTGAACCGCCGGTTTTCAGAGAGCCATAAAGACTGAGAAGGAATGTCTTCAGCACTCCCCTGTCAATGATTGTGCTGTTCCCGGCTTTGAACCCGTCTGATGTAAAAAAGTATCCTCCGGCCAATTCATCCGAAACAGGTCTGGAATGAAGACTCAACCGTTCATCGGCAATAATCTCTCCAAGCATATCTTTGTAGATGGACACCTGTGTCACAAGCGAATGATCACCAAGATAACCTGTAAGTGTGTGAACGAAACCGCCCATACACTCGGGAGTAATAATTACATCTCCCACAAAACTGCCTTCAATCATCTGTGTTTCAGTCTGTTCGGTTGACTGTTGCATCAGTCTGTCCAGTCCCCCCGCCAGGTGCAGCTCCTCTGAAAGATCTGGAAAAGACACTGCAGCATAGTTGAAAGAAGATGTGTTCGAGCCGTCTTTGCTTGTGAACATCACCATCAAATTGTAGGCACCACGCATAGATGTGAAATCGACACCGTTGCTGTTGTTGAAGAATCTGTACCGAGCAGTATGGTCCAGGATAACCTGCTCCAGCAGCAGGTTCGGATATCTGGAACTGCTGCGCTGGAGAAATGCATTCAGCCTTGTGTACATCAGATCCATGTCCGGTTCTTCAGAACCCCTGCTGAATTCTTCCGACTGCTGAAACTCCGCTATCTCATTCGCCGGGTCTGCCTGACCTGCATCTATTATTTCAACCAGTTCGGCAATGGATTTTTCAATGGAATTTCTGTCGGTTTTGTTTATGGAAACCGAGCCCTTCCTGCCTTCTGTAATGCCTGTGAGTGAAAGACTGACATCCTCTGTTGTTCTAAGCAGCGATATATTTCCCGATTCAGCATTCAGCTCGGTTTTTCTTGTAAACAGCAGGTTGCTCTGTGCCTTTTGTATGCCGGATTCCAGAACAGCTTCAATGTAAAGCTTTGACACCTTGTTCATACCGGACATTATCTGCCTCCAATATTTATCATGCATTTTATGGCAGGACCACCCATTCCAACAGGTATCATCTGCTTCTTGCCGCACATCCCTGCGTTGTTCCATGACATCTCACCGGAAACAGCTGTTACAGTTTTAAGCATATCAAACGCCACACCTGAAATGGTTGTATCCTTGAGTGCTCTTCCCAGTTTCCCGTTTTTGATCTCGTATCCAAGAGTAACACCAAACATGAACTCGCTGGTGGAGTCAGCCTGGCCGTTGCTGGACTTTATCAGGTAGTAACCGTTGTCCACAGACTGTATCATCTCTTCGAGACTTGATGTTCCGGGAAGAAAGGCAGTGTTGCGCATTCTGATAATAGGCTCATCGCTGAAACTGTATCCTCTTGCATTTCCTGTTGGTGTTACACCGAACTCCATGGCAGATTCTCTGTTGTGCATGTAGCTTTTCAGAACACCGTCTCTGATTATCGTTACATCCTCTGCAGGAGTTCCCTCGTCATCGATGTGAACGGGAACCGGACAGGTCTTCCCCATGGCAGTATGGGCAAAATCCACAAGTGTAACAAGAGGGCTGGCCACAGTCTGATCCATGTAGTCCGCCGCAACAGACCCTCCGCGAACAATGTCTGCCTCGGTTGTATGACCAATTGCCTCATGGGCAAGTATTCCTGCAATATCTGCATCCAGAATACACTGGCTGATCCCCGGTTCCGGAAACACACCTTCCGCTTTCCGTAGAAGGTGTTCATACAGTGAATCAATCCGACTGTAGTAGTCAGACGGCCTGGCAAAGACATCCTCGAACTGTCCAAGTCCGCCGATTGCCTCGTAAAGCTGTACAGGACCATCTTGTGTATCAACCGTCAGCATGGCATACATGATGGATCTTGGAACCATTGAGTAAGCATTTGAGCCGGTAGAGGTAATCAGCTGCTTTTCCATATCCAGGTTGTGGATTACAACTGTTCTGGTAGACAATTTTCTGAACTTCTGCGAAATATAGGAGTCTACTTCCCTGGCAAAATCTATCTTGTCTTTCCTGGAAACGACTGACCTTTTCGTAGAGTAATCCCATGTACCTTCAGCACTGCTCACAGGCAGCTGCCGCATAGCTTTTTCAAGATGACTGTCGAGGAAAACGGCGTTCTCTGTAGCTGCTTCTATAACATGCTCTATGGCCTCGCTGTCTGTCTCCGGACTGGAAGCAAAACCCCACGAACCGCCTTTGTAGCTCCTGGCACTGACGCCGCTTTCTGAGCTGCTGCTATTTCCCATTACAGTTCCGTCAACTACTGAGATTCTGCTTGTCCGGTTTTCCTGCAGGCGCAGTTCAGTGTAACCGCTAAACAGATTCGCGTACTTCCGCAGGATGTTTCGCTCCATTGCTCCCCCTGTTCCTAAGAGTAAGAACAGCAGTAGTCGGTTACTGCCTTTACTGTTACCGTAAACGATGTATCTGCAGCTACTTCAAATGTTTCCCCACCGCTTACTGAAACTGCCGAATCTGCTTCTGGAAGAACGACATCAAGCTCTCCTGCAAGTATCTCCATGGTTTCATGGGAACTGGTATTGAATGTGTATTCACCGGGAAGCATTACTCCCAGCGTTTTCTTCGACCCGTCGGGAAAAACCACAGTTCTGCTGGAAACTTTACCTTCAAAGTAGAAATTCGCCTCTCTTATCACGGTCACATTGTCAAACTGACTCATAAAATCACTCCTCGCAAAGTTAGCTATCCTCTGTCCATATTATGCCAGAAAACTCAGCCGGCCTGCAAAGGACATTTGAAGTTTACCTTTAGGCGAAGACCAACAGTACTTCTCCCGGAATCAGGATTAGATGGATTGCGGAGTGCCGGGCGACAACCTTCCGGTTCCGTATCCCAGCTGCCTCCGCGGATTACGCGGTCAGAAGCAGCTGGATTCTCCCAGGCACTGCCGTCTGAAGGAACCCCCAGGTAATTGAAATGAGAGCAGTCCTGACACCATTCATATACATTCCCGCTCATGTCATACAGACCCCATGCATTAGGGTTCTTCTGAGCAACCGGATGAGTCTCTGCCCCGGAGTTGTATTTATACCATGCACTGTTCAGGATCAAAAGACCCTGAAGATCATCACCCCAGTAGTGTCTTGTGAATGATGTTCCACGGCAGCAGTACTCCCATTCCGCCTCTGTGGGTAATCGATATGCATATTCCGGATCAAGTTGATTCATCCCGGCAACAAACTCCTGACAATCCTGCCAGGATACATTGTAAACCGGATAATCAGAACCGACACCATTATCTGCAGCGGGGTTGCTGCCCATGAGTTCTTCCCACATCCCCTGTGTAACCTTAGTTGTCATTATTTGAAATGAATACTCAAAGGCTACAGCATGAACCGGTCGTTCGTCGCTGTTCGAGCCGGCTTCACCTTCCGGGGCACCCATCTAAAAAGAACCTGAAGAAATAGACACAACTTCCATCCCTTCAGGCAGTTCAACTGAAGGACCTGTGGATTTGTTACATGCAGATATCAGAAGAAACGACAAACTGCAAACTGACAGAATCAATACCCTGCACATATCAACCTCCCTGATGAAACTGTGTGGAAACACCACAGCAGTAACCTTATTGAAGATTATCATTCCTGTCAATTGATAGCTGCCTGTTTTTGTAAACTGACCCGCCTGAACTGTTACGCCCAGGCGGGTATCAGAAACTATTTCCGGTTGAGATAGGTGTCTATTCCCTTTGCGGCGATGTAACCGTTTGCAATTCCGTGTATCACATCGGGACCCTGTATGATGTCTCCACCGACGAAAAGCCACTGGAGGCTGGACTGGAAGTTGTCATCAACTTCAATTCTACCTCTTGGGGTGAACTTCAAATTCGATTTGATGTTTTCGGAAAGATAGGAAAGATCCATGCCCTGTCCGATGGATTCAACAACCATATCTGCTTTGAAGAATTTCTTCTGCTCCTCATCAAATTTCGGGCTGAATCTGCCGTTCTCATCAAACACGGAAAGACACTTCACCACATGAAGGCCGTACACTTCCCCGTCCCGGATCTCTATCTCTTTGGGACCCCAGCCAGGATCGATAACGGCTTTTTCCTCTCTTGCTTCAACAATTTCTTCAACATCCGCAGGCATGATGTCTTCTGTTTCAAGGCATGTTGTGAGAATCTGAACTTTCCCGTACTTCTGATTCTGCAGTCTGGCAAGGGTTCTGGTGATATCCATTGCCACATTACCTCCGCCAATAACAACGATGTTTTTCGCAACATCAATCTCGTTGCCAAGAGTTACTTCACGAAGAAGATCAGTTGCAAAATAAACTCTCTTGTTGTCGCTGCCTGGAACTCTTGTACTTCTGCCAAGGTGAAGACCGGTTCCCGCAAACACGGCATCGTAGCTGCTATGCAGTTCTTCAAGTGTGATATCTGTACCCACACGGGTATTGAACTGAATCTCAACACCCAGTGACCTGATGTAGTCTATGTCCTTGTCGATCTGGTCGTAGGGCAGCCTGTATTCAGGAATACCGTACCTGGCCATACCTCCAGGGCCCGGGAGGGCTTCATACACCTTTGTTTTGTAACCCATTATGGCAAGATAGTAAGCTGCGGACAGCCCGGCGGGACCGGCTCCGATAATGGCAACTTTTCTGTTCAGAACCTCATCTTCCAGATGATCCGTTCCCAGAATTTCACTGTACTTGTCTGCAGGAACCTGATCTACGATGTACCTCTTCAGCCATCTGATAGCCAGTGGGTCTCCGTTGTTGTGAAGGGCACACGCAGTCTCACACTTGTGCGTACAGATACGGCCGCAGATCTCAGGCATGGGGTTTGTTTCGTACAGTATTCTAAGGGCATTGTCCAGATCGTCATCTCTGATTGCGGCGATGTAACCGGGAATGTCCATATGAGCAGGGCATGTGGCAATGCACAAACCGCATTCAAGGCATCTTTCCGCCTCTTTCATCGCCTGCTCTTTGTTGTATCCCTTGACTATCTCAATGAACGACTTGTCGCGTTCTTCAGGTTTCAGTTCCTGCATATCCACACGGTCGTAGTCGATTATCTGTATATCCGGTGATCTGGTATAGCCTTTCTCGGACTCCTGCCATTTTGTTTTATCAGCTCCAGGAACAAACCTGTAGTCTTCCGGATTGTCTGCAATCCACGTGTAATCATTGGACATTGTGAGTGCCCCTGTAGGGCAAACATCAACACACAGAGCACACCAGCAGCACCGTCCATAGTCGATCATCGGCCTCAGTCCGCTGTCTCCTTCAACAGTCTCCTGGCCTTCTACAGGGACGAGGTCAATGGCATCGTTCTGGCAGATTTCCTCACATGTACCGCACCCTATGCATTTACTGAAATCGTTCTTGTGAAATCCTCTGTAGTTTGCTGCACCGGGTCTTTCGTTAATGGGGTCTTTGATGGTCATGGGCTTTTTAGCAGCCCTTTCCCATACTCTTAAAGGTGATAGTACATCTTTGAGTTTCATTTTTTCACCTCTCAATTTCCGGTGGACAGGTGTGCAGAGAAACCATCAGCCCGGCAAGGTCGGAAATACTGATGTTCACTGCCAGTTCTTCAAGAAGTGATATTGCATGGGTATAACTGGCACCTCTTGCAAACACTCTTCTTGGTTTTCCCGACCCGTCAGAAACCATATAGAACCCATGTTCTCCACGGGTTGACTCCGCTTTAACATAGGTTTGCCCCGCAGGTATCTTCCAGTTAAGAAGATTGGGCATATCAGCCTGGATCGGACCGTCTTCAGGTATTCTGTTCAGTATTTCAGTTACAAGGTCGAGACTCTGGTGAAGATCCCTGTATCTTAGTTCGGCTCTGGCGTAAGCATCTCCCACGGTGGAAGTAAGCATTTTTACATCCAGCTCCCCGTACTTCACATAGGGATTATTAATTCTGATGTCGCACTCTCTGCCTGTAGCCCGGGCGATAGGACCCACAATTCCAAATTCGTCAACCATCTCAGTAGTGATCACTCCCAGCCCCTGGAGCCTCGACTTGATAATAGCGTTTGAAAGGAAAGTGTTCTCCACATCATACAGCAATTTTCTGGTGCGAACTATCAGCCCTCTGGCTCTATCGCGGAAACCATCCGGAAGAGTCTTTCTCACTCCGCCTGGAATCATGTACATGTGGTAAACCCTGCCGCCTGTCATCTCTTCAAACAGATCCAGCCAGAAGTCACGCATTCCAATAGTCCACTGCCCGACGGCACCCATACCCAGAGAACCGGCTTGACCACCAAGCCACATGAGATAACTGCCGATCCGCGACATCTCGAGGTTCAGAGTACGAAGCCACAGAGCCCTTTCAGGAACCGTTATTCCTGCGAGGTCTTCCATCGCCGCGGATACGCAGTACTCGTTGGTGTCCGGTTCGGGCACACAGATACGGCAGACAAGGGGAAAACACTGGATGTACCTTCTTCTTTCCATAAGCTTCTCGAATGCACGGTGCAGGTAACCGACATGAGTTTTCGCAGAAACGATTTCATCTCCATTTACGATAAGTTCAACGGCCATGTTACCGGTTACACCGGGATGCTGTGGCCCCTGCCAGAGCTTTGTGTACCTGTGCGACTCCAGATCGATCACAGGTTTCCCGTTTTCCATTTCCGGATACTTGGATCTGTCTGCCTTAAAGCCTCTGTATTTGCTCTCAGATAAATTACTCATCATCTCTCCTGATCCTGGGAGATGCCGCATAGTTTTTGTACATCTTCTCTTTCATGTATTCTTTCGGGTCATTTGTAGACCTGCCGGGACGCTGGTAAAAAGTTCTTTCCGAATATTCCTTTGTATCGAAATCCCTTCTCATTGGAGGCATTTCCTCCCAGCCCTCCAGAACAAAAGACTCCTCCACCCGCGGTGACCCCGGGAAATTAATACCAAACAACTCATGAAGTTCACGCTGGTACTGCCATGCGTGAGCCCACAGCTTGTGGATTGAAGTCATTTCTGCTTTGTCTCTACCTATCAGAACTTTAACTCCAAGGTTTACTCTGATGTCATAGTTGTAAAGCATGTAGGTAAGCTGAAACTTCGAATCCTCAAGAAAATCCACCGCCTGAAGGAAGGCAAGATGGGTGAATCCCTCGTTGTTCTTTAAATGTGAAAGAACCAGCTCAAGCTGACTCTTTTCCACGGTGATAAAGAAGAGATCATCCCTTTGCCTGTTGTAGGCTTTTAGATGGATCATCCCGTTTATCCTTTTTACTAACTGCTCCATGTATTTACTCCTACCAGTTGTAGTCCGGCATATTCCAGTCTTTGATGATCTCTTTCTGGTTTTTCTTGAACCAGTCAAACTTGTCCGTGTACTCGTTCATGCCCTCGCACTCACCGGCCACAATCTTCTCCTTCAACCGGTTGAAACCTGCAATAAGAGCTTCAGGGCGGGGCATGCAGCCTGCAATGTAAACATCAACCGGGATGTAGTAGTCGAGCCTGTTGATGGTGTTGTAGCTATCGTAGTACATACCGCCGTTTATGGTGCAGCTTCCAAGTGCGATCACATACTTGGGCCCCTGCATCTGCTCGTAACTGCGGATAATTCTCTTGATCGTTTTTATTGAGGCATAGCCGCCTACAACAAAAACTGAAGCCTGTCTGGGTGTGGGTCTTGGGAAAATACCGAACCTTGCCATATCAAACCTGGAGGTCATCAGAGGCCTCAGTTCCGTGGCTCCGCATCCGGTACCGAATGCAAGCATCCACAGAGAACGGGATCTGGCCCAGTTAAGAAACTGTTCCCAGTACTTATTGAAGGGATCAACCCGTGTGGGAATAACATCTGCAAAGAACTTGCGTTCCTCTTCAGGAAGTCCTTCGTTTGCGAGCTTCATCTGTTTTTCTATCTCATCTATGTGTTTCCTGTTCACGATGCCCCTCCAAGATATGTAATGTAGATTATTGAAAGAACTCCTATAAAGGCCGGCCACTTAAGGAAGAACCTGAAAGACTGCTCAGGTCTGAACCGTGGGTATGCAGCCCCGACAAACACAGAGAACATGTAGATAAAGAAAGTCTTTACTATCATTTCAATGATATTGGTAGCTCCGCCAAAAAACAGATTCATGAACAGTACAAGTTTTGCCGCCGCGAACAGACCTCTGTTCGTCTGCAGTATGCTTAAAAAACTACCGTTCATCTCAATTGGAGGACCTATCGGAATCTCCTGAGGAGCCATAACGATACTGAATGGAGCATGCATATTCATTCCCAGAATTGAGATCATTGCCGCAATCACAGCCAGAGGGTTGGTAAACAGAGTCCAGTGCATGAAACCACCCTGCTGAGCGGCAACAATTGATGTGATATTCAGCGAGTTGTACTGTATTGCAACGGCAATTACCGCAAGGGAGAATGGTACTTCAAAAGCCGACATCTGAGCAAGTCCCCTTGCTATTCCCAGAGGAGAGTACGGATGCCCTCCCTGCCCTGCTCCCAGTGCCATTCCCAGCTGCCCGAAGAACACGAAGTACATCACCAGAAGAAGGTCACCAGCCATGGAGAAGTTGGAGAACAGCGCCGAACCAAAGATCACCGGAATGAACAGGTATGTACCCAGCCCTCCTGCAAGCCTGAGCACGGGTCCCAGGAAGAACATGTTTCCGTGTGAAACGGCAACTCTCCTGCTGTAAGTCTGGATTATATCCAGGAACGGTTGCCACACAGGGGGACCGAACCTGCCGTGAACTCTTGCGTACAGTTTCCGAACAATTCCACCCAGTGTTAATCCATACACCGTTGCAACGGATACAGAAACAACTGCATATAAAACCTTTGTCCATATACTCATTATTTTACCCCCATCACAACATATATAGCCACAATATACATTATGATATGCAAAATATATGTTTGGCCGTTTCCAGTGTACACTCTGCGGAAGAAATCACCCAGCGTGTGCGACCACTCGGCAACACCGTTCCAGAAGTTTTCAATCCGGGGGCTGGCCCATCCGCCAAGAGCCTTTCTGTAGTGGGCGTACATGTTGTACGCGACATGGGTTGTTTCAGGGCTTTCCGGCCTCTCTGCGGCGTACACGATGTTAAACTGCTTTACCCTCTGGGTTTTCCCCCTGAGCAGAAGCAACACAACAAACGGTACGGCGAAGATTGCCATTGTTATGTGCATCACAAAGTTCCCGTTCCAGTAACCAAGATCGCTTACTACGGTTAATCCTTCAATGGAAATTGACGAATTAAAGTAGTGCATAGCTATGGAGTTCAGCGGCCTGATCATCAGGTTGGGGAACATGGACAACACCATTATTCCAGCCAGGAAGATGTACTGGGGAATAATGAACCACGCCGGAGCTTCTTTTATTTCCTGATGTTCCGATTTCAGCTGTCCAAGGAATATTGCGTGTATCAGACGATACAGATACAGGAAACTCACCGCGGAGGCAAAGAACAGAACTCCTGCCTGCAGGTACCATCCCTTTGTGATAAATGCCGTATAGATCAGCCACTTTGCCCCAAAGCCTGAGAGAGGCGGAACACCTGATACCGCTATGATAGAGATCAGCACTGTCATGTATGACCAGGGCATCCTTGAAATAAGCCCGCCCATCTCATACATTTTTCTCGTGTGTGTACGGTAGTAGACACCGGCAATGGCTATGAACAAAGCGGATTTAAACATCATGTGATTGAAGGCCAGATACAGAGCGGAAACCCACCCGAGATGGGTTATCATGGCAAGAGCAGCTACCACATAACCGACCTGGCTCATGCTTGAATACGCAAGCAGCCTCTTGGCATCTTCCTGGAATGAAGCCATGAAAGCTCCCACAAGTGCTGTTATCACACCGATCCAGCCAATCCAGTAAAACACCGGGAAAGAAGGCGCATGGGCAATGCATGAAATTGCGACCATCAGAAGCCCCAGCACACCGGCTTTCAGAAGTATCGCCGATATAAAGGACGAAACATCCGCTTCTGCCTCGGCGTGAGCTTCCGGCAGCCAGATGTGAACACCCACCGAACCGGCCTTGATCATAAATCCTATTGCCAGGACAATCACCGATATGAGCGGCAGCTTCACAAACTCAATTGACAGCATTAAAGCAGAAGTGGAAGTTAATGCCGGTGCGAAACTGAACCCGGTCATAAGCAGGTAAGCACCTGCTGTTGAAAATATCATATACAACAGAGAAGCTCTCTGAGCCTTCTGACCTCTGAGGATCAACAGGAAAGACGATATCGTCATGAACTCCCAGCTCAGGAAAAACTCAAGGTACGTAGAGGCAATCAGGAGATTCCCGAAGGAGAATATCATCATGAGCAGAAAACCGTAGAACCCCCGATTCTGGTTCTTTCTGTTCAGTGTACTGATTATGTTGATGGCACTTCCCACAATAAATATCACTCCGAAGAACAGCTGCAGATTGCTTTCAAGAAGCGGATAGATGTAGTACCCGTATGCGGCCACTGCCCCGAGAGAAACAAAACCCTTGAGCTTTGAAGGCAGGAAATCCAGAAGGTAAACGATAAGCGCCGCAGCTGCAGGCAGTGTCTGCACCCAGCCGAAATTATAGAAGTACTTCATTACGCCGGCGGCAACAACTGTTGCCAGAAGGGCAAACACGGAAGTTGCGAAAACACTTCCGCTGTCTGGTGTTGTTATCTTTTCCAGCTGTGTTTCGTCTTCCTTCACTGTGATGGTCAGCCATCTGAACAGGAAGATCAGCTCAAACAGCGAACCTGTAAGAACGGCACCCAGAACGAAGAACATTCTTGACTCTATGAGCACCTTTACAAACTCCCACTTTGCCCAGAAGCCCGCGAACGGCGGGAAACCTGAAAGAGCGAAGATAAACACACCGAACAGCACAAGAAGCAGTCTGTTGTTCTTGAGAACAGCCCAGCCTCTGATGTTCTCCTGACGGACTATTCCTGAAAGCCAGAAAAGCCCGGCTTTGGCAACCAGATGGTTCACAAAAAAACCGCCGATTATCAGGTAGCGAACTGTTGACGGAGCTCCAATTGTGAACACAATGCTTGCCATCAGAAGCCCCATATGACCTATGGAAGAGTATCCCAGAAGTCTCTTGGCATTCTTCTGTTTCAAGCCCATCATATTGGAGAAGAAAAAAGTTATCACACCGGCAGCGCCGAAAACAGTGAGGAAGCTCTGCGGCATCAGAGGTATCAGCCTGTAGAAAACAAAACCGATGGCTGCAGAGTTTATAACCGCTATTACCGAAACGATACCCGAATCCACCGACTGGTACACATCAAGTGCCCAGCCGTTTGCCGGAAATGGTTTGAGCTCTATAAAAACAGCCATTGTCAGCATAAACAGAGCAACCAGCCCTGTGCCGGCAAACTGGTCCGCATGGATAAAGTCAAGATTCAGGTTACCGGTGAAGTGGTAGACAAACACCACGCCCATCAGGAAGAAAATAGACGCGACACTACCTGCCATCATGTATTTAAAACCGGCGGAAAGAGAGGTTTTTGTTCTGGTGATCGTTGTGAGTGCATAGGTTGAGATGGAAAGAATCTCCAGAAAAACAAACATGTTGAAGAGATCCCTTGTCATCACGAGACCGTTCACACTCATAACAAGAAGCAGGTACAGAATAAGAGAGGATACTTTGCTCTCCATGAATTTTCTGAACAGGAACACTGCGGCAAGCAGCCCTGTAAGGTTCGTGAACACCAGAACAAATGCCTGAATCATTCCCAGTTCCAGATTGATGGAGACCGGAGCACTGAATCCTGCGGTATTGATTACCAGTGTCGGCGCATGAAGAAAGACAAACCGGTATGTCCAGTCAATGATCAGAGCAGTATTGAAGGCGAGAACACCATAGAACACCGCAAGAGATATCTTTCTTCCGCCCCTGTCGATAATAGACAACAGAAATCCAGCAGCCAGCGACAGTATAAGTATGTAAATAGGGCTTACCATTTTAACTCCTGATAGTCATCTATTGAAAGCGACCTGTTTTTCCTGTACATCTCCACAACGAAACTCAGCATTACCGCAGTTACAGCAAGGCCGATCACTATAGCCGTAAGCACCAGTGCCGAAGGTATGGGATCAACAACTTTCTGAACAGCATCGGCAGCATTTACGGCTCTGTCAATAATCGGAGCCGTTCTGCCTCTGAGGTAACCAAGTGAGACGATTATGATGTGCGTACCTGTATCTGCAATGGAAAAACCGATCACTATCCTGATCAGGTTCTTTCTCGTAAGCATTGCAAATATGCCTGTGATAAGAAGTGCGATTCCAAGGATCAGTGACAGCATCGATATTGAAATCATCATTCACCTCCCATTGTTACCAGAATGCTGGTGAGCTCCGATCCGACCTTGAGGCCGATAAGGGAGTAGATAACCGGAATAGCACCGGCACTCAGCAACCTGCCGAAATCTCCGAGAGGAAGAATCTCCGGACTGAGGAAACCAACAGCAAGCACGAGACCGGCAGCGCCTATACCCACATAAGCGGCACCGGAAACAGACTCAACCAGATTAAGAACCAGGTGGTTTATCTTTGTTCCTGAGCTGGCCAGAAGCAGAAGAAGGAAACCGGACGCAATAACCACTCCACCCTGAAAACCCCCGCCAGGGGTAAGGTGGCCGTGGGAGAAAATGTAGATTCCCAGAACCATTATCATAGCAACCAGAACTGACGAGGTAGTTTCAAGCAGCTCGGAAAAAGGCATAAGCAGCCTGTCTTCCTGCGTACCCTTCAGAAGCAGACCAACCCCGACAGTTGCAAGGAACAGCACAGTAACCTCGCCAAGAGTATCAAGACCTCGGTATGTCACTATCACAGATGTTACCACATTCTGGGTTTCAAGGTCGTTTATAGACCCTTCAACATACTGCGCAGCAAGAGGGCTGAGCTGCTCCGCCTCATGAAAGCCTGTTACAATGGGCAGAAAAATCATACCAAGCCCGACAACGGAAACTATTACCGCCAGGTATTTAATCATCCGGATTCCCCTTCCGTACCCTGTAAAGGGCAAAAAGGAAAACTACAGTGGTAAGCCCGGAACCGATTGTGGCTTCGGTCATTGCCACGTCCGGAGAACCCAGGATCAGGTACAGCACGCTTGCAAGCAGGCTGATTACACCGGCACTGATTATTGAAGCCAGAAGACTCTTGAAGTAGATGGCAGCAAATGCCGCGCCAAGCATGACAATTCCAAGAACAATCACTATTACGGGGATCATTTCGCCTCCCCCGTTTCTGTGTCATCTTTCAGATCATCCTTCACAGAACGGTCTGTCAGTTTGATTCCTGCAGTGTGAGCTGCTCTGGCGAGAGCGTTGGAGGAAACAGGATTGGTTGCCAGTATGAAAACGATCAGGATGAAGATTTTACCCTGACATCCGCATCCCGGATGTCCAAGTGAAACTCCAATGAGGAAAAGCACCGTTCCAAGAGTGGTTGCCTTTGTACCGGCCTGCATCCTGTTGTACACATCAGGCATTCTGAAAATCCCCAGAGCCCCCAGGAACAGCACAATGGAACCTGTCAAGGTTATGATTGACCCGGTCAATTCCATTATTTTTTCCCTTCTATGTAGCGGGCAACAGCCACAACACCGATAAAGCTCATCAGCGCATAAACTATTGCCACATCAAGATATATTATTCTATTCAGGTAGTAACCTAAATACACAATCACAGAGATTGCTATTATTGTCATAGCATCAAGAGCAACTGTTCTGTCTGCAACTGTGGGGCCCAGAAGCATCCTTACAAATGTAAAGACAATGCCGATCAGGGCGATAATCGCAGCTACGTTATAGATTGTATCAGCCAAAGATGGTCTCCAAATACTTTTCAAAGTGTGAAACAATAGCCTTCGTGGCACCTTCGATGTCATCGCTTGTTACATCTATCCAGTGAATGTAGAAGTAGTCGTTTTTCATTTCCACAGTAAGTGTTCCAGGCGTGAGCGTTATGGAGTTTGCCAGAACGGCCCTTCCCAGAGGGCTTTTCAGTGAAGTTTTTACCTTTACAATACCTGGATTGATAGGCAGTCTGGGGTTGATGACCCGAAGGGCAACATCAATGTTGGATTTAAGCAGTTCCCAGAGAAAAACGAACACATAGATCACCATGTACAACAGGGACTTCGGATTCAGCCTGATATCGCCCAGAACCGTCAGCCTGCTGTGGAAAAGAGCAGCAATCAGAAGTGCTGTTGCCCCTCCAAAAATCAGTTCCTGCCGCGAAGTGTCTGTAAGCATCACCCAGATCGCAAACAGAATAATAACTCCTAAAAACGCTGATTTTGCTTTTCTCATATATCCTCCGCTGATGAATTCACAGAAAAGGAACATCCTGCCCTGAACTCCGGGACACAGCGGATATCACTACTCCGTCCAGGTAATCTCTGCTGGATACTCATTCGCTGTGAGCTCTCTCTACTTTAATGGAATCGATAATCAAATCGAACAGATAATCGTAAGCATTGATTTCGGTAAACATGGTCTCTGCCAGAAAACAGTTCTTCTCATTCCAGAATGCCATTGAAAGTTTTGCAACATCAACTGTGTTCTTTATGGAGCCGTCGTTGATTCCGGACTGAACAATACCCACAATAAGCTCTCTGATCCTGCCACTGTAGGATTCGTTTACCTTCTTTTCGCCCTGAATTTCTACACACTGACCCTGATGGTACTTGAACGTTTCATAAATATTGCAGAACTGCGAGTTCTGAGAGTATTCATTAACGAATGCATCTTTTATTCCTGTCAGTTTCTGTAGTCCGGAAATATCCTGACTGGAAATTTTCTGAATCAATTTAACTATTTTCGAAAAATAGTCGTTAACAATGGTGAAGCATATCTCATTTTTACTGTCAAAATAAGAATAAAGAGAGCCCTTGCTGTACCCGGCTTTGTGGGCAATGTCCTCCATTGTTGAGTTTTCAAAACCCTTGTCGAAAAATATGATTCTTGCAGCATCGAGAATCAGGTTTTTCCTGTATGCTATCTCCTGCTGCTTCCTGGCCTCGGTCATATTTACTGTCCTTTTCTGTGGCACTGACTTCCAAACAGCGGTTATTATTCTGACCGTCGGTCAATTTGTCAACCAGCGAGTTCGGCAGGAAATACCAAGGTATTGTACAGCAACATTTAAAGATGCAGCAGGCCTAAAATATCTGACTGCAAAACCTGAAAAACGGGACACAAACCCGTCCGTACTGAAATAACAGAACGGGTAATGTCCATCTGTATCGACCTCTGGTGTCAGCGAATCAGAACCAGCTTTGCAGTACACTGTTCAGTTCCCGCTTCCGCCCTGGCGTAGTATATGCCGGAACAGGCTGCGCTGCCGTCGGACAGTGTGCCGTTCCACTGCACAACAGCTGAGCCTGCTGAAACAATATCCGCAGAGGATGTGTAAACAAGTCTTCCCTGAGTATCAAAGACATTCACAGAAGGAGAAACACTGCCTGGATTTCCGCTCCAGCCAAGCTGCATGGTAACTGTGCTGTTGAATGGATTCACAGAGGGAACAAGAGTCAGATCTGTTAGCTCACCGGAACCACCTGTAATCCCGGTGGCATCGCCTGCGGAGAACTGGTAGGTGGGTCCTCCTGTACTGGATACAGAAGCAACAGCAAGAATAACCTCGTCCTCGGAGGAAAGACCGTTTACCGTGAGGGTTCCACTCTGTGTGGACTGGTCAAGAGACATGGGTAATACCTCTGCTGCAGCTGCGCTGTGCAGCACAAGCGCATTTACGCCGTACTGATTGTCGTCTGCACCGTCGAATGCAAGTATCATCCCGCTGAACGGAATGCTCTGAAAACGGTAGTAGTCCGCTGCCCAGTGGTGCACAGATTTTGTTGCTTCCACCGGGTAACTGGAGTAAGCTGTTGAATAAAAGACAGGCAGGTCATCACCTGTATAACCGTACTGTCCATCTGCAATTGATGTGTCATCAAGAAAGTTCGCCACTGTCCAGTCTGTAAAAACATCCTGTGTACTCTGGGAGTATCCGAATTGATCGAGAATTATGTCATAACCGGCCATGGAATTAGCAGGCTCGTGCACCAGAGCGTAAACAGCCGGGTTCCCACCGTACTGTTCGAAGAAATACAGAGTCCACAGATAGGTCTGTATGTAATCAGCCCATGCACCGTCCCACACTGTGAGATCATTGTCTGGATTACTGTTGAAAGATGAAATGTTATCGGGGTTCCCGTAGAACCACATTGCCAGTTCAGACAAACCCTCGTTTACCCAGGAAACCTCATTATCGTCGTATTTCCAGTGAATCAGATGCTGAAACTCGTGGGCCATAACAGAATGCATATAATCGCCCGAGGGCCCGCCTGAACTGGTTGTGTTGAGATAGAGCACTTCACATTCATTGCTGTGATACTCCGGATAAGTTCCCTCAGGATACTCGTCGAAAAAGAAAAAGAAACCGTCCGCACTGATCTGAAAGTCGTACCACATAAGGTAAATCCTGGGATCGTTGTCCAGCTCATCCGGCGGGTCTCCGAAGCATAGACTGTCTAGCTCATAGATACCCATATCCGGGTATGACCCTATACTGGAATTGTTCCAGTGTTCCAGTATTGAATCAACATCAGCCTGATCAATGGTTACCATCCACTCACTGTCTTCAACCACCACGTATCCTCTGTCACTTTTACCGCGGACAGTACATACCTTCTGTTCAAAATGGGGAGGCATGGGCTGCCATGTCCACAACCACCATGTCCAGGAGTCTCCCACTTCAGGATTTGCAGGTGGTGAAAGTGGAACACCGGGGTGTTCCAGATACACATCCTGCCCCACTTCGCCTGGGTCTGGAATCTGGACATCATGAATTCCCGCCACTGCTGAACCTGCAAACAAAAACAGAACAAGGGTCAACAGACCCGTAGTATTCCTGAATAACACCTGATATCCTCCTCTGCTCTCAACTAATACCAGCAAACTCTAAAACCTGCAGAATTATAGCACTTTACAGGTTTTTGAACCACTCGGTTACTTGACATAGAACCGGAATATCCATAGTTATGTTGGCAAATAAAGCTCCGGTTTTCAATCGGAATACAGAGCTTCACCTTAATTCACCGGTGCAGGAGAAAATGGTAAAATACAAATTCGCACTTGCAAGCAGCGACGGGATTCAGTTGACATCAAAGCATTTTGGTGATTCAGAAATATTTGTAATCGGCGAAATTGACGAAACTGGAACAGTCAAACTGCTTGAACAGATGAAGAACAACTTCAAAGATGTTGACGAAAGCACAGCTCACGGTTCCAAAGAAAAGCGCAACTCAATTATTTCATATCTGGGCGAAGGCATCGACTTTATTATTGCAGGTCAGATGAGCCCCAACTTCAAACAAATCAACATGAAAACCAGTGTTTGCCCGGTTGTTTCGCAGATAAGAGACATCAAGCATGTTCTGAATTTTTTAGGCAGCAACTTTCACCTCCTGAGGGAAAAGCACGCCGCCAAATCAGAAAACAGAGAAACGGAGATACTGAAGATCGGACTTCAGCCTGATCGGTAGGAAATCACGAGCTTTACAGATTTAATTCCACAAATCAATGTGTACGACCATGCAGATCGCTAACAGCCCTTTCCGATTTGCATGGTTCCGCACAGGTACACAGGTGTTCAAAAACCCCGAACGATAAATTGATCCGGCCAACTCAGTGAACAAGTCCCTCCAGGTAATCCAGCCAGGCTTCCATTCCCGTGCCGGTCAGAGCAGACAATTCAAAGATTCTGCCACCAGGCTGTATTTTGTTCAGTGAGTCTCTGTACCTGCCCATGTCCACATCCAGGTGTTCGATAAGATCGGTCTTTGTTACCACGCTGGCCGCAGCATCGTGGAAAATAACCGGGTATTTCAGTGGCTTGTCTTCCCCTTCGGTAACCGACAGAACAGCTATCTTGATGTTCTCTCCAAGATCGAAAGCAGCAGGGCACACAAGATTACCCACATTCTCTATAAAAAGGAGTTCTGTATCTTCTTCCAGAACCTGCTCCAGTGTTTCACCTATCTGCTCCGCATTAAGATGACATGAACTTCCGGTTTCTATCTGAACAACCGGTGCTCCTTTTTCCTGCAGTCTCAGCGCGTCATTGTCTGTCTGCTGGTCTCCTGCAATCACCGCACACTTTACTCTGCCACGGAGCCCTTCAAGCGTTTTCTCAAGAAGGTAGGTTTTACCTGAACCCGGCGATGAGATGAAGTTAACAGCAACACAGCCCTGCTGTTTCAGATAAGCTCTGTTCTTCTCAGCGAACTGATCGTTTCTGGCAAGCACACGGGATTCAAGCACTATCTCCCGTGTGTCCCTGCTCGCCTGTTCCGGCTCATGATCGTGGTGGTGTTCATGGCTGTGATCATGCCCGTGTACGTGTTGAACCTGGGATTCTCCGCTCAGGTGAATGTGAATATGAACACCGTTTTCCTGCAGATCTGTACTTTTGTCAGCATAGATGTGCAGGTGGATTCCCCCGCTGCCAGCTGAATCATGCTCATGTGAATGGGTATCATGTGTGTGGTTGTGGTCGTGGTGGTGTTCGAAATACACCCTTGCGTTTCCCTCTTCGCAACCGCAGTCCTCGCACATTATTTAACCTCCATGGATTTTACAAGAAACTCTTTTCCCTGTACTATTTCAACTGATACCGAGTTACACCGGGGACATATCATCACAGGGTCCTGTATTTCTGTTTCCAGATCGCAATCGTCACACTTTATAACCAGCGGTACCTCTTCAATTTTCATTTCTGCCCCTTCAAGAGGGGTGTTCTCTGCGGCAATGGGAAAAGCAAATTCGAAGGGAACTCTTTCCACTCCGCTCATCGCACCCATAACAACGGTTAACTCAACAACCCTGTGAGCGTTTTCCCTCTCAAGAACCTCACACAGCTGCTCTACCATATCCACCGCCAGACTCAGTTCATGCATCAGCAGATCCTCGGCAGAAGCTCGCCCTGTGGAATGTCCACCATTCTCCTGCCGCCAATCTGTGTTTCCAGAACAACTCTGCCTGCCTCTTCGGTTACCTCTCCTATTATGGCAGCACCAGCTCCTTCCGGAAGTTTCTTCCAGCTTTGCAGCAGGCTGTCTGCAATATCCGGCGAACAAACAAGCAGCATTCTGCCTTCACTGGCAACATGCAGAAGGTCAATTCCAAGAACCTCAGCAACTGCCCTGGCATCCGGGTTGTACGGAATACTCTCTTCCCGGAGAGATATTCCAAAAGAACTGTTTTCCACGATCTCACCCAGAACTGCTGCTGCCCCGCCCCGGGTTGGATCCCTCATAAATTTAACCCTGTCAGCCCATTGTGACACCGCGGCAACCAGCCGGTGAACTGAAGCTGTATCGCTTTCGAGTGCGTTGTTAAGTGTCAGTTTTTCCCTGGCGGCCATTACAGCCATACCGTGATCACCCAGGGTTCCACTTGCAATAACTGCGTCACCAGGCAGTATTTTGTTTACCGCTGTATTCAATCCTGGAATAGCTCGACCAATGCCTGCAGTGTTGATATAGATCCCGTCGCACTGCCCCCGGGCAACCACCTTGGTGTCTCCTGTAACAACCTGAACACCGATCTCTTCCGACGCGGTCCTGATGGAATCAAGTATCCGCCGGAGTGTGTTCATTTCAAGCCCCTCTTCAATGATAAGGGCAAGAGAAAGCCACAGAGGAACGGCACCGGACACAGATACATCATTCACCGTACCGTGAACGGCCAGTTTCCCAATATCTCCCCCGGGAAACTCAAGAGGACTTACAACAAAGCTGTCTGTGGAAAATACCAGCGTTTCCCCGCCCAGTTGAAGTCTGGCTCCGTCGGGAAGACCGGCAAGGGGGCCTTTCCCCCCGAATCTTGTCACAATTTCATTTTCAATAAGGTTTCTGGAGAGTCTGCCGCCGCCGCCGTGACCAAGAAGAATTCTTTCTGTATCAGTCATTTCTATCACCTCGAATACTTGAAATAGGCAGCACAGCTGCCCTCGGAACTTACCATGCACGGCCCCACAGGGGAAACAGGAGTGCATTCCGTGTTAAACAGAGGGCACTCATCCGGGAAAATAATACCCCTTAGAACATCGCCGCACCGGCATCTCATGTCCGGCTTTCCACCCTGTACACTGACGCCGAATTTTACCGTGGCATCGTAATTCAAAAACTCTTCCCGAAGCACCAGCCCGCTTCCGGGGATGGTTCCAATTCCGCGCCATGAAGCATCTGCAGTTTTCAGGTAGTGGTCCATAAGGGCGAGGGCAATCCTGTTCCCCTGTTCCCTTACCACTCTTTCGTACTGGTTGACCAGCTCTGCTTTCCCTTCGGCAAGCTGCTGAAGAAGATCCCTTACCCCCAGAAGAATATCCAGTGGTTCGAACCCGGCGATCACTCCCGGCAGTCTGTAATCTCTGACAAAACCTCTGTATGCACCGGCACCTATGATAGCGGAAACATGCGGGGGCAGAAGAAAGCCGTTGACCGCCACATCCCTGTCATCTGCAAGTGCTTCCAGAGCAGGGGGGACCAGTTTAAAGGCAGTAAGAATAGAAACGTTCTGAATGTTCTGTGCAGCAGCTCTTTTCAGTATGGATATCACAGGAGGAATGGTGGTTTCAAACCCGATTGCAAGAAAAACCACCTGTTCTGAAGGGTTTTCCGCAGCAATCCTTAAAGCATCCAGCGGGGAATAGCACACATGAATATGTGCACCTTCACTTCTGGCACCGGCCAGTGTTCCGGAGCTTCCAGGCACCTTCAGCATGTCACCGAATGTGGCTACATGTATACCTTTTCCTGCAAGCTCAACTGCTGCATCAATGTAGGCTGCATCTGTAACACACACAGGACATCCTGGACCACTTATCAGCCGAACACTGCGTGGAAGAATCTTTCTTATTCCGTACCGGGCAATAGACATTGTGTGACTTCCACACACTTCCATCAGTCTGGCATCACCTGCCTGTTCTGCCAGCTCGTGAATTTCCTCAGTAATTACCCTGGCAGTTCTGTGGTTGCGGAACCCGTCAATGTACTTCATCAGACATCTTCCCTGTAGGTTTCCGCCAGATCCTCAAACAACTGCAGCCTCTCGTTTGCCTCCTCAATATCCAGTTTTTCTATTGCAAACCCGGCATGAACAATCACAAAATCATCGAGCTGAACAGATTCTATCAGAGACAGATCAACATCGTAACGGATATTCTCAAGTTCACACACACCTGTTCTGTCTTCCCTGAGCTCTATAACCTTCATTGGTACTGCAAGACACATATCAGTAATCTCCCTGAATGGCACACACCTGTCCCAGAGATATCCCACCATCATTCGGCGGGACAAGTCTGTGCGTAAATACTGCTTTCCCGTTTCTCCGCAACCTCTCAACCAGTATGGATACAAACAATCTGTTCATCATCACCCCGCCTGAAAGCACAACAGGCAGTGTACCTGACTCCGATCCGGCATTATCTACCATGGCGACAGCGGCTTTTGCCATGGTCCGGTGAAATGCCATTGCCCAGCTTCCTGCCTGGTCTGCCGATGGAAATGCTCCATGAAGAGCGGCAAACACAGCTGATAAATCTACTACTGACAAACCATCCACAATCTTTATCTCAATGTCAAAATCCGGATGGCGTTGTGTGCTGTCTGCGGCTGCCACGCTTTCAAGCCAGATGGCTGCCTGCCCCTCATAGCTTACCTCTGAAGGGCTGATTGAAAGCCCTGCGGAGAATGCGTCAAAAACCCTTCCTGCCGCGTGGGTATCGAAACTATTCAGCTTTTTCTCAAACTGCGCTCTCCAGAGAGACAGTTCGTACTCGCTCACACCGAGACGGCTGCGCCACCGGCGGTCTACTGGAAGTCCAAGCTGCCAGAATCTGGCTGCCAGCTGTTTTGCTGGCCGCTTTACCGCGGTATCTCCTCCAAGAAGCAGAGAGGGCGACAGTGTTCCGAGCCGCTTCCACCCGCCAGGGTAAACATGAAGCAGCTCACCGCCCCAGATAGCACCGTCTGTTCCAAGGCCTGTACCGTCAAACACCACGGCGATTGCTTCCTCAATACCGTGTTCACACATAACAGACAGAGCGTGGGCGTGATGGTGCTGAACCTCAACCACCGGGATACCGAGTTTTTTCCCCAGAGTTCTGCCCACTCTGGTGGAATGCATATCCGGATGAAGGTCAACTGCGATAACTTCCGGGATTCTGCTGAAGTATCCTGGAAAACTGTTTACCACCTGCTCCAGCCCGTCGAGAGCCTCCGGTGTTTCAAGGTTGCCTATGTGGGGAGAGAGAACCGCCTGGCCGTCGAACGCCAGACAGACAGTGTTCTTCAGCTCCGCCCCCATGGCGAGGACTGTTCCGCCTGAATTTCTGTCAGTGACAATGCTATCCGGGGCGTAGCCTCTTGCTCTTCTCCACAGCTGAACCTCTTCCCTGTCCACCACTGCCAGCGAATCGTCATTCCGCAGATTGATGGTTCTGTTGTGCCCCAGGAAGAAGTCGGCAATACCGGAAAGCCGATCAAAGGCTTCTGCGTTGGAAATACACACAGGCTCTCCCCCGCGGTTGCCGCTTGTCATCACAAGAAAATCAAAACTCTCTACCGGATCTTCATCAAGCTGTTCCGCAAGCAGAGCGTGAAGGGGGGTAGTTGGAAGCATTACGCCGAGGTTTCTCAGCTTCGGGGCAAGAATATCCAGGGGAAGTGTGCTGCTCTTCAGTGTATCCAGAACAACGATGGGAGCCGAAGGAGAACTTAACAGTTCCCTCTCTGCCGTGGAAACCACGCAGTGTTTCCGCAGAACTTCAAGGTTCCGAGCCATTACCGCAAACGGCTTGGCAGGTCTTTTTTTCCGCTGTCTCAGCCTTTCAATCGCAACTCTGTTTGCCGCATCAGTGACCAGCAGATACCCGCCAAGCCCCCGAACCGCAACAATACTTCCCTGTGCCAGTTTACGTCGTGCCTCTAAAAGAGGGTCTTCAACCTGCCTAATATTCCCTTCGCCGTCTGCCCAGAACAACTGCGGACCACACACAGGACAGGCGATACTTTCGGCATGATACCGCCGGTTCGAGGCATCGGTGTACTCAGCCCGACACTCGCTGCACAGAGGAAACTCCTTCAAAGCAGTTCGTTCTCTGTCGTATGGCATGGCTTCAACAACTGTGTACCTTGGACCGCAGTTGGTACAAGTTGTAAAGGGATAGCGGTAATACCTCGAAGACCGGTTGAACACATCTGACCTGCAGTCTTCGCACATGGCCAGATCAGCTGGAATAGACACACGGGTTGAGCCGGTGGAACTGCTCCGGAGTATTTCAAATACCGGAGCTGCCTCATGCTTCTCAATCACCAGTTTTGAGACAGTACTGATTTCCTCAAGACGGGCTCTGGGGGGAAGCTTTCCGGCAATACTGCCGATAAATTCCTCTACGGTTTCACAGGGGCCGTCCAGCACCAGACGAACAGTTCCAGACTGGTTTCTGACCCACCCTGTAAGCCCGGCCTGTTTCACAATACGCGCCATTGCCGGTCTGAACCCCACGCCCTGCAGAATACCGCGGAGCTCAACCGTCAGACGAATGTAAGAAATGGTCAACACTGCCTCTTTTGTTTAGCCGAGCACTTTCTTCAGGGTTCTCTTAAGAATATCAGGCTGAACAGGCTTTTGAAAAACCCCTGTAAGAGAAAGATCAGCGTAATCGGCATTGTTTCTTAAGGCATCACCCACAGAGCTCAGCAGAAACACAGGTACATCACAGCCTGCAGATTTCAGGTCTCTTGCCAGCCCAGTTCCAGAATCTACCTCCTCCATCATAAGATCGGCTATCACCAGATCAGGTTTCTCCGACTTGAACTTCTTCAGTCCGTCTTCAGCACTGGAAGCGGTCAAAACCGTGTAGCCAAAACTCTCAATGAGAATCCTGAGAGCATCGAGCATATCGGTATCATCATCCACACACAGTATAACCTGTTTCCCGTCTTTCATAGTATTCCTCATTTCGACTGCACAAGCAGAAGTGCATCTGTCTTCAGCGGTTTTCTGCCGTGTTCCGGGTTACATAGTTTTCGAAATTACAATCTTCAAGCGCCTGTTTCATAAAATCCAGTGCACTGTCAAGGTTTTCCAGAGCCTTTGGTGATATCCGTTCACCAAACTGGTTGAATTCGTACCCTCTTATGCCCAGCATGTATGCTTCGGCCCTGCTGTTCAGAAGGTCTTCCGCCATTGCCATAAGCGCATCCGCGCTTATACTGTGCGAGGAAAAACTCATGTGACTTCTGGGAACCACAGCCTCGAAGTGAAAGGGTTCAGCCCCTGCTGTATCGGCATCTGCAAAGATCACGAAATCGTGCTCTGCAATAGCGGCCGCATCCTCAACTGCCAGCTGATAGTTGGAATCTACAGTAACCCCTTCAAGGTTCAGTTTCTCCATTCTCGCGGCAAATTCCGGCCCCAGGCCGTCATCAAGACGGCCCGGGTTTCCGTAACCAATGATCAAAACCCTATTTCCCTGCCTGCCCATCAGGTGGATCTCCTGTTGATTACCTGACCGTTGTGATCAACGACAGTGACAGTCAGAGGCATTTTACCCAGTGCGTGGGTGGCACATGACAGACACGGGTCGTAGGCTCTGATGGCAACCTCAACTCTGTTCAACAGACCTTCGGTTACCTCTGTCCCGGAAAGATATTTCTTCGCAACCTTCTCAACAGCCAGATTCATTGGAACGTTGTTGCTGGTTGTGGAAACAATCAGGTTTGCCATTGTTACCTGGTCATCCTCATTTACCCTGTAGTGGTGGAACAGCGTTCCCCTGGGTGCTTCAATAAGGCCGACACCCTCAGACCTGCGTTCTCCCTTAACCACCAGGTCATCTCCCTGCAGATCAGTGTCGTTGAGAAGGTCTCTAATCTTTTCAGCAGAGTGAAGAACCTCAATCATCCTGGCCCAGTGATAGGCCATGGTGATGTTGTTGGGTTTCCCGCCGGTGAGAGCCATGAACTCCACCCGCGCCTCTTCTGCTTCAGGAGTATCTATGAAATCTGCCGTGTTCACCCGGGCCAAAGGTCCCACCCTGTACCAGCCCTTATCTGTTCCAAGCTGCTTCATAAAGGGGAACTTCATGTATGACCAGTCTTTTACCTCTTCGGCAATGTAGTCGATGTAATCCTGAGAATCCACGTGATCGAATATTCTGTTTCCCTCTGCATCTATCGCCCTCAGTCCGCCGTCGTAAAGATCCATGGCCCCGTCTGCCCTGATAAGCGAGAGGTGGTTGGAGTTGAAGGAACCGAAGTCAGACAGCTCGTCCAGGTGTTCAACAGTGTAGTCTTTCGCGATCTTCAAAGCTCCCCGCGACCATTCGATCTGCTGATCGATATCTTTCAGGAGAGAATCCCTCTCTGCGATACTGAGATTCTTGTTGATACCGCCGGGGATTGCACCTGTTCCATGAATTTTCTTTCCGGCTGTAACCTTGATGATTTCCTGACCGTACTTGCGCATCATCACTCCCTGAACTGCAAGCTCAGGATATTTCTTGATCACGCCTATGATATTTCTCACCGCCGGGTCTGCGTCAAAGCCGAAAAGCAGGTCAGGGGAAACAAGGTGGAAGAAGTGAAGGGCGTGGGACTGGTATATCTGTCCGTAGTGCATAAGACGACGCATCTTCTCTGCAGTGGGGGTAAGCTTGTCTGCTCCCACGATAACATCCATGGCCTTTGCCGCAGCAAGGTGGTGAGACACAGGACAGATACCGCAGAGACGCTGAACGGTAACGGGAACCTCCCAGTAGGGACGGCCCTGAATAAACCTTTCAAAACCGCGGAATTCAACTATGTGCAGACGGGCTCTTGTAACCTGCCCGTTCTCGTCGAGAAGAATAGACACTTTGCCGTGCCCCTCCACTCTGGTAACAGGCTCTATGATGATCTTGCTGGTTTCACCCAAGATTTTCCTCCTTTGTATCAATCATACTTTATGACTTCGTAGGGCAGGTCCATGGGCTTGTTCTCAAGCAATGCGACCAGTGCCTGCCACAAAAGATCCGCCGGCGGCGGACAGCCTGGCAGATGGTAGTCCATCTTCACCACTTCGTGGCAGGGATATACCCTGTCAAGAATCAGAGGAAGCTCTTTGTCTCCAGGAATCTTCCCTGACGGATTGTAAACAGTGGGACCGTTGAGATACGCTTCATCAAGACATTCCTTGAGGGGAATGTTGTTACGCATGGCTGGAATGCCGCCCATTATCGCGCACTCGCCAACTGATATAAGAATGTCACAGTTCTCACGAAAATACTGAAGGTTGTGTACATTCTCCTCGTTGCAGCATCCGCCTTCAATCAGGCCAACTGCGCAGCGTCCGGTGAACTTCTTTATATCGTCTACTGGAGACTTGTCGAAATCTACCAGCTCAACAAGTTTCAGGATACGATCATCGATGTCCAGCAGGGACATATGGCAGCCGAAGCATCCTGCCAGTGATGCGGTAGCTATCTTTGGTTTTGCCATATTCTATAACCTCAACCTTGCTTTACCGCAGCCTTGCGGGACTCAATATCGGACCCGAGAGGCTGGGAGTCGTACTTGCGTTTTCCAATGGGTACAGCATAAGCACTGCGTTTCTTGAGAATAGCTCCCACAGGACAGTTCTCAATCGCCTTGTCCGTTACGGAAACATCTGTACCGGACAGGTCGGTGTCAGAGTTGAATGCCACCCGTTTGTGGATTCCGCGACCTACAAACTGGAAAACATTCTTGCCGTCCAGTTCCTTTGAGGAACGAACGCACCTTGCGCACAGAATACACCTGTTGTGGTCGATGTAGATATCAGGATGGCTGGCATCCACATCGTGCTTGTTGAACATGTACGGATACCTGGGAGCCAGCATTCCAAGCCTGTAACCTAGTGCCTGCAGCTCGCAATTTCCACTTTTCTCGCAGAATGGACAGTAGTGATTCCCCTCTACAAAAAGCATTTCAACGATGCTCCGTCTGATGTCGTTCAATTCTTCCGTTTCACTTTCCACAGACATACCAGGTGATACCGGCTGGGTGCAGGCTGTCTGGGGACGGTCGTTGACCATAACCGTACACACGCGGCAGCTGCCGAACGGGAGCAGATCTTTGTGGGCGCACAATCTGGGGATGTACATACCCGCCTCATCAGCCGCCTGCATAATGGTCTGACCCTGTGTGGCTTCTATCTCCACTCCATCCATGGTGAACTTTATTTTATCGCTCATTTGGAACCCTTTCTTCAGTCAGCGTAAATCACAGACTTGCGCCCCTGCAGATCTTCACCTGCGGCAAGTGCTTTGTGTATGTCAAAGGTTCGCTGCATACCGTCGCTGTTTTCTCTTACAAGCTTCTCGTACTCGCCGCGAAAGTTTTTCAAAGAAGTACGAACCGGGTTTGAAGAGGTCTGCCCAAGGCCGCAGCGGCTTGCAACTGCCACTGTTTTTCCAAGTTGTTCCAGGTAGTCAAGGTCTTCCGGAGTACCTTTTCCTGCAATTATTGCCTCAAGCCGCTGTTTGAGCAGTTCGTTACCCACCCTGCAGGGTGTACAGTAACCGCAGCTTTCCTCGCAGAAGAATTCCATGAACTCGTGGGCAATTTCAAGGGGATTTCTGTCTCTGTTAAAGATCATCACTGCCCCGCCTGTCGCGACATCATCGTAACAGATCTTTCTATGGAAATCGGCTTCACCGATAAGCTGGCCGGAGGGACCTCCCACCTGCACGGCATACGCGTTCTCAGCACCGGCTTTCTCCAGCATCTCACTTACCGTAATTCCGAACTCAAGCTCGTATACACCCGGTCTTGTGCAGTCTCCCGATATGCTGAGCAGTTTGGTTCCAGTGGAACCGGCAGATCCCATTTCGGCAAACCACCCTGCACCTTTGTCAAGAATTCTGGCAACGCAGCAGAATGTTTCCACATTGTTTACCGATGTGGGAAGTGTCAGATAGCCCTTCTGAGCAGGGAATGGAGGCCTGTTCTTCGGGTCGCCCCTCAGCCCTTCGCAGGAACTGATAAGAGCGGTTTCCTCTCCACAGACATAGGCACCGGCGCCCATCTGTATTCTTATATCGAAATCAAAGCCGGCTTTTCCGAGAATACTCATACCAAGCAGGTTTTTGTTTCTGCGCTGTGCGAGAATACGCTCCAGGAACGGTCTGAGGTAGGCATACTCTCCCCGGAGATACAAAACACCTGTACGCGCGCCTATTGCGTACCCTGCTATTGTCATCCCTTCAAAAAGCAGATCTGGTTTCTCGGTGAGGATGGTGCGGTCTTTGAATGTTCCCGGCTCACCCTCATCGGCATTGCATATCACAACCTTATCAGAACCGCTGGCGGCTCTGGTAAACTCCCACTTCATTCCCGTGGGGAAACCCGCTCCACCACGTCCGCGCAGGCGGGCGGTCTTTACATCTTTTATCACTTCAACTGCAGACATGGATAACGCTTTGTGAATGGCTGTTCCAGGCTCAAGATCGGCAAATACTACCGGACCTCGTTCTCTTATATTGTTGTTTACCATGGAGTTTACAAGAGGATCAGCATTGTTGCCATCTCCGAGCATGTGCATAAGATGATCTTCGTCCCCGTTCTGCTTTAGCGACTTCACAATTTCTCTCGCTGAATCGCTTGACAGCCGGGTTACTACTTTGTTGTTAACCAGCGCCGCCGGTGCCTGGTCGCACATTCCGATACACGGGGTCCACTCCAGGGTAAACTTCCCATCAGAGGTGGATTCGCCAAAATCGATTCCCAACTCTTCACGGAAAGCCTCCGCTACTTTCTCAACGCCCTGCATCTTGTCGATAATATCGTTGCACAGACGGATAACAAACTTACCTTTGGGTTCTTCCGACAGAAATGAGTAAAACGACACTACGCTTTCAACCTCAACTCTATGGGAATTCACCGCTCTGGCGATTGTGTTCATCGCCTGACTGGAAACCTGTCCAAAACGATCCTGAACCTCCCGGACGATATCCATCATCCGTGTTCTGTCATTACCGTTCTTTCTGCAGATCTGCTTTACGGCTGTTTCTAGATTCTCTGCCATTGAATACCAAGCCCTTTGTCATGAGTGTACAGAACAACATATTCCGAAAATGTTCCTGCTCTTATGGCAGCTGACTTTTTCGTACTACTGTTAACTTCTCAACTGCTTTCGCAGTATTGTTTCCGGCTTGTTTCCGCCCCCATTCCGCCGGAAAATAAGCAATGTACCTTCCTCTGTTCCTGCACCTGTTGATTTCTCTGCTCCATACCGCCCGGTGTTTTCCTCTGGGAATCCACCGGAAATGTTTCGTGTCTGTCGCCGGAATTCGCGTTAAATGCTGAACCGTTAGAGTTCGGCAGAAACACGTACTTCCTACTTATTATATCGGATTATGTGGAGAAAAATCAACACCTGAAACACCATATATTCATGCCTCATACCTCCCTGCACTGCAATATGTTATATGGTTTCAGAAAAGTTGCATTCCTCTAACAGTTACCTGTGTGAAACAGGCCTCCATAAGATATTAGAAGAATTAAGTCGGCTGACTACCTGACGAGAGTCTTCAAAAGTTTTACCGTCTCAGAAAGATCACTTACCTGCCAGGCGGCTGAATCATTCAAACCATTTTTGTTGGTGAAAACCACTTTCAGAAGAGGTCTGCCTCGGGATTTACCCAGAAAAGACTTTGGGGTTTCAATGGAAACAACTGATGTAATTGGAATGGTGATTGTTTTTTTTGGAAGCCACATTTCAGAAAAGATCTCGTCTTCAGTGATCACAAGTGAGCAGTTACCCCGCATCTGAGAATACCCGAGAGATTCCTGTCCGAAAAAATTCGCACTTGATTTTACAGAAACAACCTTCCTGCCTCTGAACCTCTCAAGCAGTTCCTCTGCTTTTTTTGTCTGAGCTTTTCTTGCGGCTTTCAAGAGTACGTAAAGCAGAGCCAGAGCTGACGCCACCAACAGAATTATTACTGGCATGTTCCCTCCTGTTCACAAACACGGCGGGATACTAAACCGGTGAGCTGTCTGCTCTCTGCTGCAGGTAATCAATGGCTGAAAGCGCTGCTATTGTTCCATCGGCCACAGAGGTTGTAATCTGACGGAACCTTTTCTCCCGCAGGTCTCCTGCAGCAAATACTCCCGGAACACTGGTGTTCATCTGGCGATCTGCAATCAGCTCTCCTCTTTCATTCATTTCAAGGATGCCCTTAAAAACAGCGGTGTTGGGCACGTAACCGATGAAGATAAAACAGCCCTCTGCTGGAATTACAGTTCTTTCTCCTGTCTCCTTAGAGGCTACAATCACCTCTTCCAGATGATCTTTCCCGGTGAACTCTATGATATCCTGCGCCATGAGGAAGTGTATCTTTTCGTTCTTCCGCGCCTCTTCCACTATCCACGGCTGGGCCTGAAATTCGTTAAACTCGTGAACAATGGTAACCTTTGAAGCATATTTGGTTAGACCCACAGCCTCTTCAAGTGCGGAGTTTCCACCACCGATGGCAACTATTTCCTTGTCTGTAAAAAAGTCTCCATCACATGTGGCGCAGTAGGAAATACCAGTTCCCATGAACCTCTGTTCGCTTTCCATACCCAGCTCACGGGGAACACCACCAGTGGCCGTGATCACCGCATGGGCATGGAACTTACCTTCATCTTCAACCTCAACCCACTTGTCTTCACCGTACAGGTTCATACCTGTAACAGGAGACTGGGTCATTACCCTGCATCCAAAGGCCTTTGCCTGACGAAGCATTGTCTGTGAAATGTTCCATCCGGAGGTAGTTTCCACGCCTGGATAGTTAGCCACGTTGTAGGACATAACCATCTGCCCACCTGCTGTACCGGAATCTATTATCAGTGTTTTTACCCTTGCCCGAGACAGATAAATACCGGCAGTCAGACCGGCTGGACCGGCGCCGAGCACGATAACATCGTATTTCTCACCCATGAAACTTCCTCCGGACTGGTTACAGATTACCTCTCATAAACTGATCAGGAAAACTCTCTGTCGAGTATTGTAGTAATCTGCTTCTTGTTCTGAATACTTGTTGTAGCAGCAACAACCTTACCGTTCTTGTAGTAGATGGTGAACGGAAGACCGTTAAATCTTCTACACTCCGGAAGCGATCTGATGTTGTATCCGGCGGGACCGTCAAAATCCATATCGCGGAAAACAACATTGGGGTATTTCTCCTCAAGATTTTCCATTATGTCGTAAACAGGAAGACACATGGGTCCCATGCGTCCGCAGCAGATCATAACATTTTCGTTGTTCTCAATAACATCCTTGTAATCAGCGTCTGTGTCTGTGTGCTTAAGATTGGTTCTTAACATTGCAGCAACTCCTTAAAAAAACAATAGTGGACCACCCACATAATGGCCGGTAATATACCGGAGGAATCGTGTTTCGTCAAGCTTCTTCGATAAGATGATTTCATATAATAATCTAACAATACTTATGTTTATTATACTATCTTTCCATACAACCATCCATTCGATATCTTCGTATGGTATCCTGCCACTGCTAAAGTTCAGGCATCCCCAGAATGTAAACCTGCTGATAAAATTCGGGGTTCACGGAATATGCGATGATCCCGAACTGATCTATGGTAAATTCCCAGAAGGTACTGTCCTCACCAACACCTGGTACAGAGGCGGTAAAGAGTTTCTCCCCATCGTAGTTGTATACATCAAACACCGGTTCGGAAACCGTTCCCCTTCGAACCCATATTCTCTGTTCCCCGTCCACATCAAGGTCACTTATGCTGTTTCTGTAAGGCTCAGGGTTGTAGGTCAATGCAACTCCATTTACCCCAAGTGCCTCAAGATAGGAAATCACATAAGTTCTCTCCTCTTCTATTTCCTCGTCGGTTTTCTCTATTTTTTCAACATCCTGCTCTATTTCAAGAAATAGCTCACCGTCCGCTCTGAATCCCTGCACAAGGTAAGCATCGCTGGTAAGCTCCGCAATGAACACATTACCGTCTCTGGCCGATGTGAAAACATGCCCCAGCATACTGTTCCGTAAAAGGGCAGTAAGATCGTTGGGGTCGAATGGGAATTCATACTCCCAGTACTTCGTAACGGGCTCCTCGCCATCTTCGTACAGACCAATGAAAGCATCAACGGTGACTTCGTTGTTTTCATTCTGATTTACTGCTATCCTCATAGCAGTGTATGAGTTACCCGCTGCTGCCACTGTACTCATCGGAGGGTTGTTGTAAAAAGGAGTTATCAAGCCCAGCCATTCTCCGTCAGGTGTAAACGCATGCATACCGCCACTGTAGGGTGATTCAACAAGTATTCTCCCGTCGCCGGCTACAACCATTGAAAAGGGATTCAGTAACTCTCCGGGACCACTGCCTGCATTGGAAATCTGTCTTACAAACTCACCAGCGGGGGTGTAAACGCGAACGCAGCAGGCAGAACGGTCAAGAACCAGAATGTTTCCACTCAGGTCATGGGCTATCTGCTGCACTGCCCCAAGCACATAGTTGCTGTCTCCCAGCTCAATACCTATTGTTCCGGTTATCTCCAGC
>QNDR01000010.1 GCA_003646025.1 Candidatus Fermentibacterota bacterium | reverse complement strand
AGTAAACCCGGCTCAGGGAACATTCAACATCAACATCCAGACTGCGTCTGCAGAAAATATCGAGTTACGTATCTACGACTCTGCCGGTCGTCTGGCCGCTTCAGTAGATTCAGAGGGATCCTGCTCTGTTGTCGTGGATGCCGGTTCAATGGCAACTGGTATCTATACGGTTGTGGCCGGGTCAGGCACAGAAGTATCAACATGCAGAATCGTTCTTACCCGCTGATACAGAGACATATGTAAAATAGGGGGCAGCCATGCGGCTGCCCTCTGCTGTAGGCGATTCTGCTTATTGCACCATGAACAGCTGCTGGTATCCGAGTTCCGGATCGTCCTCCCAGGCCAGAATACCGCCTGAATTCATGGAGAAGTGCCAGGTCCAGCCCGATTCCGGGAAAATTTTGTGACCGATAAGAGTACCTTCCATGTCGAAAACATCGAAAAAGGGCTGTTCCTGAGTTCCCCGCAGTACCCAGATATTGCCGTCCGGTCCCACGTAAACACCAACAACCATGTCTCTGTAGGGTTCCGGAGTGAATTCGCTCATGCCCTGGGCACCCATCTGTGCGAAATAGCCCTCCATGTAGGCTTTCTCTTCTGCTATTTCCCCTTCGGTTTTGGCGACCTGTTCAAGGGGCATTGTTATGGTAAAGGCTTCTGAACCGTCGGGGTTGTAGGCGTGAACTGTGTAGTTGTCCGATTCCTTCAGAGAGAAAAGTATGATATCGCTGTTTCCCCCCATGGCTACGCCAAGGAAGAAGTCGTTGATCAGACTGGAGCTGTTGGATATCAGGTCACTCATGGTTAACTCCATAGAATCTCTCCACAGAACAGTGTCGTATTCTTCTTCTCCGCGGGAAAAAAGAGCTATCGTTCTGAACATAATGAAACTGCCTTCTCCAGCCTCTTCAAAATCCGGTTTGTAGGAGGCAAAAACACTGTCGGAAACGGCTACACTCTGCATAGGGGGATTCTGCGGCCACAGAGGGATCTCTTCAAGGTAGTTCAGAGAATCATCGAAAACAACAAAGCCCTGCTTCATCATGTTGAGAGCAAATACATTCCCGCCCATCTGAAAGAACTCAAGGGTGACAAAAGAGAGCTCTCCAGGGCCGCTGCCCTGTCTGGAGATCTGTCTTATGTAGTCACCATCTGGAGTGTATTCCTTGAAGCAGGCTGCTCCGTTGTCCAGCAGAAGAATGTTACCGGAACCTTCGCGGTACTCTGCGTCTGCAATGATACCGAATGTGCTGGTGGAGTCCCCCAGTTCCTCGCCGATGTATCCTGTTATTTCAAGGGTATCAACTGGAAAAGAAGGTGCGTTTGCCTGTTCGGCTGCTGGCTCCTGATTTGCTCCGCAGGAAGCAAGAAACAATATCGAGAAGACCAGCATTATTGACAGCTTCATTTTTGCTCCTTTCTAGTGGGTTTCCCGGTGTAAGTTACCGCGGTAACAGCAGAATGTCAAAAAATCACCGGAAACACTATATTGTCTGCAACAGGGAAAGGAGCCTTCTGCATGAAAATATCAGTGCTTGGCTGTGGAAGATGGGGTAGTTTCCACCTGTGGTACGCAGCTGAACAGGGGTATCGGGTAACAGGCTGGGAACCGGCGGACAGCACCAACTTTGCTCTGCTTGTGAAAAACAGGGCAAACCCCTACCTCAGCCTCCCAGATTCGGTGAAATTGACAACAGATCTGGAGCAGGCTCTTGATGCCGACCAGATCATTATTTCGGTACCTGCCCAGCTGTTCAGGGGGCTTGCATCGCGGCTTTCAGGATACGACCTTTCTGCCATCGATGTGGTTCTGTGCATGAAGGGGCTTGAGCTGTCTACAGGTAAACGGCTTTCCGTTGTAGCCGAAGAGGAAGGGCTTGAGCCGCGCTCGCTGAGCATCTGGGTCGGTCCCGGCCATCCACAGGATTTTGTAGCAGGGGTGCCCGGCTGTATGCTGATAAGTTCCCTCCACGAGGAGACATCTGTAAGAATTACAGAAAGAATGGGCTCCCCGCTTGTAAGAATGTACCGTTCCACAGACCTGATCGGCTGTGAAATAGGGGCGGCTGCAAAAAATGTGGTCGGTATTGCCGCCGGTATGCTGGACGGTATGAAAATGAGTGGTTTGAAGGGTGCTCTCATGGCCAGAGCTCCCCAGGAAGTGGCCAGACTTGTACAGGCTTCAGGCGGTGACTGGCGAAGTGTTTACGGCCTTTCTCACCTGGGGGATTACGAAGCTACTCTGTTTTCGAAGTTCAGCCGAAACCGGAGTTTCGGAGAGTCCCTTGTAAAGAATGAAAAAATGTCCGGACTGGCCGAAGGAGTACCCACTTCTCACGCCATGCTTTCCCTTGCGGAAAAACTGTCTGTGGAACTTCCGATAACATCCATGGTACGAAGTATTATTGACGGCGAAACAGATCTTAGAACTGCAATAGGGCAGCTTTTCCTGCGCCCCCAGAAAGAAGAATTCAGTGCTTCGCTTGAGTAAACCGGTTTTTTTGTTCCTCCTGCTTCTGACTGCTGCAGCTGCGTACGGTGAGTCCGGGTGCAGATACTTCTGGGTGGTGAGGGACGGTCTGGCCAGCCCCCGGCAGGTAGACAGGCTGCTTGAAAGGGCACAGGCTGCCGGAGCCAACGGGATTCTTGTTCAGGTGGTGGGAAGAGGGGAAGCTTACTATCAGTCGGAGATCCTGCCTCCTGCGAATTTTTCCGGTTTTGAAGACCCGTTTGCCTATATAATTCAGAAAGCAGGCCCCATGGGCATGGAGGTTCACGCATGGATAAACGCATACCTTGTGTGGTCTGCGCCGTGGCTGCCGGAGTCTCCCGATCATGTATACCACAGCCATCCCGAGTGGTTTACCGCTAACAGGAACGGAAGAAGCTCCCGGTCCTACACGAAGGAGGAGGCTGAAGCGGCAGGTCTCGTGGGGGCCACTCTGTCTCCGGCGTACCCGGGAGTGCGAGAGTACATCTCCAGTATTGCAGTGGAACTGGCTGAAAATTACAGCATAGACGGAATACACCTCGATTACATCAGATACCCCAATTCCTCGTTCGGATATGCGTCAGGCGAAGTGGAGCTTTTCCAGATTGCCACTGGCTTTTCACCGGATGAAGCACCGGAGCAGTGGGGAATCTGGAGACAGCAGCAGGTTACAGAAACCGTTGCCACTGTGAGAACCGCCCTTCGATCTGTGGACCCGGGTGTGCTGCTTTCGTGCGCGGTTATGGCCAATCCGTATTCGGCTGCTTCAGAGTTTTCATGCGACTGGCAGAGCTGGCTGGATCTGGGGCTCGTTGATTTTGTATGTCCCATGGCCTACACTTCAGACACTGCCAGGGCTCTTGAGCTGGCATCTTCCACCACATCTGTGTACCCGGAGAAAGTTGTCTACGGAATAGGTGTCTGGAATCAGACTGTAGGTAGCTCCCTTGTGGGTGCTGAAAAAGCTCTGCAGCTGGGTGCAGGAGGGATCTGCGTGTTCAGCCTGAACTCTCTGCCTGAAGGTACCGAACAGATACTGAAAAACGGGTGGGGCGAAGGCTCCTCGCCTGAACACGGAGTTTCACCTGCATACTTCAACACAGTGAGGCTGCCGTGAATCTGGCAGTGCTGGCAAGCGGATCATCAGGTAATGCCGTTGCAGTTGAATACATGGGGCAGATGCTGTTCTTTGATGCGGGTCTCAGCGGAAAGCAGCATCTTCTCCGTCTTGAAAGCTCTGCTCTGCCCAGGGCAGAGGCAGTGGGGTTGTTTGTCAGCCACGAACACAGTGACCATGCGAAGGCAGCAGGTATTCTTGCAAGAAAGTGGAAGATCCCCGTATTCGGAACCAGAGGTACCGTTGAAGGAGCACGGCTTACCGGCCAGAAACTCAAGGGCATAGAGTTTTTTTCCAACGGTGATACAATCCAGATAGGTCATTTTACTATAGAACCGTGGAGTATACCCCATGATGCCCGGGATCCAAGCGGGTTTACCATAACCGCCGGAGGAAGAAAACTGGGTATTGCCACAGATATGGGAGTTTTTACTCCATTGGCGAAAACTATGCTCGAGGGATGCAACGGGCTGGTGTTTGAATTCAATCACGACATCAATATGCTCTGGGACGGTTCGTATCCGTGGCCGCTGAAACAGAGAATCGCTTCAGGGGAGGGGCACCTTTCCAACTGTGACGCTGCAGATGCTCTTGCAGGTATAGTACACAGTGAATTGAACTTTTGTGTGGCGGCACATCTCAGCGAGGAGAACAACACAACTGATCTGGTATTGAAATCGTGCGAACAGGTTGCAGATGGCAGATTCAGAGTATTTACCGGAAAGCCTTACGAGGCTTTGCCATACATTAAAGTATAGGAGGCATTTTGTACAAAGCTGCTGTTCTGATAATGACGATTGCCACCGCTGTTACAGCTGGAACGGTAAATCTGGTTTTTGAGGGGGCTGGTATAACACCCATTGGCGGCTGGGGGGAAAACCTCAGTAACGGTCTTTCAGGCGGTTTGTACGGCAACTGGCTGTTTACGGAGAAACTCAGAGCAGGTCTGGGAATAGATGGAGCAATATTTGCAGATGCCAGCCAGGGCAGTGCCTCCTTTTCCCAGCTGAAACCAATGGCTGATGTCCTGTTCTACTTCCGCCCCGGAGGAACGATTTTCAACCCCGGTCTTTCTGCCGGTTTCGGATACTGCAGGAGCCGCCTTGCTTCCGGAGGAGGGGTTGATCCGGAAAGCTGGGACCTGTTCTGGCGGGCTGGATTGCGGTGGAACTTCAGCCTGGGCGCTCCGTGGAGGGCAGGTCTTGGGCTTGACCTTGAAAGCGTTATGGCGACAGAGAAATCCGGAGACGCCTTCAGATTGACCTTCGGTGTTTCAAGGGAGGTGCAGCTGTGAAAAAGATTGTAATACTTATTTCTGCCGTTTTTTTTGTGCTCTACTCCGCGTGTGAAAGCAACCCCGTTTACTTCAGACTTTCGTCGGATTATTTCCCGGTGTCACCTGCCGGCGCCACATGGGAGTACTCCATTGATGGTGGAGGAAGCAGAATAGTAACCGTCGTGGATCAGACTGTGGTGGGAGAGCGTCCGTGCTGGAGGCTCCAGTCCGGTGCAGACTACACCTACTGGATCAACGAAAAAGGCAGACTGGAAAAATACGAAGATCACACGGTTCTTTTCAACGGGTTTGAAGTGCCTATTTATCAGGCCTGGATAACCATGTTTCAGTGGCCCCTTGCAGATGGAATGACCTTCAGAGATTCTGTAACTGCTCAGGCTGTGAGCCAGGGCGTTACCCTCAGTCACACATGGATACGGAATCAGATTGTCACTGGCCCTGAAGTTTCACCTGACGGTGCATGGAGCAACTGCTACAGAGTGCATCAGGAGGAAATGGTAATAAACTGGATTCAAACTGCAGGTTTTGCTCCGGAAACCACACTGTCTGCAAGAAACATCTGGCTGGCACCTGATGTGGGAATAGTTGTGATGCAGTCTGCCGACAGTCTGATCACCCTTACATCATTTACCGGCGGAGAGGAATAGGGTTTACCCTGCGCTGATGTCACAGGAATTCACTTTTTCCAGAGCTGATGTCTCAACTGTTGTTCGCACAGTGGAGAGGCTGGAAGATATTTCTGTTTCTCCAGACATGCTGGTTGTTGATTCAGAGGTAAAAAGACTGTACGGGAACAGGCTGTCACTGTGCAGCAACATTGTTGAAGTCGTCGGTGGTGAGGCAGGTAAAACTCCTGCCGCTGTGGAAAGACTCTGGCTGGAAATGAGCCGGGCGAAACTTCAGAGGGATTCCAGAGTGGTTGTCGCAGGCGGCGGAACAGTATGCGACCTGGCTGCATTTGCCGCATCCACATGGAAGCGGGGAGTTAACCTGACTCTTGTACCAACCACCCTTCTGTGCATGGTGGATGCATCGCTGGGCGGGAAGACCGCAGTGAATATCGCAGGAGAAAAGAATCAGGCGGGAACGGTGTATCCGGCTTCACAGGTTGTTATATGCCCGGAATTCCTGAATACCCTTCCGCCTGCGGAGACCGCAAACGGCATTGCTGAAGCATTCAAGACAGCAGTAATCGGAAACAGGCAGATCGTTGATTTCCTCAGGGAAAAGGACTATCTGCAGGCGGTTCCAGCCTGTCTGGCGGTAAAAGGAAGAATTGTGTCTGCTGATCTGGAGGAAAAAGGCGAGAGAAGGCTACTTAATCTCGGCCACACCACAGGTCACTGTATAGAGGCTGCCAGCGGTTTTACAGTGGGTCATGGAACTGCCGTTGCCATGGGTATTCCCATTGCGGCGGAAATAGGCGGTGATCACAGCTTTGCCGAAGAACTGAGAGAGGTTGCCCAAAGTCTTGGTATTGAAACAGCAGTTCCCTCTTCCATCACCCTTAAGGAAGTGCTGAAACACCTGGATGGTGATAAAAAAACAACCGGCCGCGGAAGAATCTGGATAGTACCCAGGGGATGGGAGAACTGCGAACAGGTTGTGCTGGACCCTGATTCCGAAAGAAAACTGCTGGAAAAGGTATGGCAGTAAAACCGCCGGAGGAAGGATCTTTCTGGGACCACCTTGAGGAGTTCAGAAGAAGGCTGTTCGTGATGCTTGCGGTGGTTGCGGTTCTCACTGCGGTATCTTTTTCCCTCAGCAGGTACACAACGGGATACATAACTTCCACCTCACCGTGCGACCTGGTGGCTCTGGCTCCTGCAGAGGCAGTTACGGCTCATCTGAGGTTGTCTGTGGCGATTGGAATAATTACCGCGTCTCCTGTTCTTCTTTTTCAGATCTGGAGGTTTGTAGCTCCGGGGCTTTACGAAAAAGAGCGCAAAGGGGTGATTTCAGTTACTGTTGCAGGAACCTTACTGTTTATCGGCGGGGCGGCGTTCGCCTGGTTTGTCATGCGCAGGCCGGCTCTTCTTCTGTTTCAGAGTTTTGAAACGGGAAACATACACGGCACATGGAGTGTTTCCGCCTATCTGGGCTTTATAGGTTCCTTTCTGCTTGTATTCGGTACAGCTTTTCAACTTCCCCTTGCGGTACTGTTTCTAACGAAGACCGGTGTTATACAGCCGCGAACGCTGGGAAAATACCGAAGGCATGTGGTGGTAGGTCTTCTTATCATGGCTGCGATTCTCACACCACCAGACCCTCTTACACAGGTTATGCTGGCTCTCCCGCTGTATATTCTGTTTGAACTGAGTCTTGTCGTTGCCAGAATATCATTCCGGAAGGCAGAGCGTGCTTCTGAATAAACTGCGCCCTCTCATGGAAAAATGCGGAACAGTTGAACTGGTTATACCTGTGCACAACGAGGAAGCCATACTGAAAAGTCAGCTGGAGCCGCTGCTGAACCAGCTGCCGGAAGGTTTCACCGTAACAGTTGTAGAAAACGGTTCAACAGATGCGACAGTTTCCATACTGAGTACAATGAAAGCAGAGGCTGCAAATCTCAGTGTTGTCTCCATTCCAGAACCGAGCTACGGTAATGCTGTAAGACACGGGCTTGAAGGCTCTTCCGCGGATATTCTTATGCTGGACGATCTGGATGTGCTTGATACGAACTTCTGGGTCCAGGGGCTTGCAGTAATGGCAGACGGCTCAACCGACATGGTTCAGGGCTCGAAGGTTCTGGCTGGCAGAAATGACAGACGCCCGTTTCTGCGCAGAATGGCCACCCGTGTGCTAACTTCACTTCTAAGAATTCTACTGGGGTTCAGGGGAACGGATACCCATGGCCCCAAGATAATGAAACGGTCATCTGTGGCGTCCATCTTTCCCCTGTGCGGAAATGAACCTGATCTCTACCCGTCTGAACTCATCATCAGGGCACAGCGCAGGGGGCTTGTGATACAGGAGCTTCCCATCAAACTGGAAGAGATAAGGGAAACACCCCTTGCCCTTCACAGAAGGGTTCCCCGGGCGGTAAGAGATCTGATTCTTCTAAGGATGAAACTTGGCAGAGCTTAGAGGAATCAACTTCCGTCTTTCTTGACGGGTAAACATAAGTTCACTATTGTTCCTCCGGGCAGGATGCCGGAGGTGGTTGTATGCAGGAGCTCGGGGAAAAAATTGAGATGATCTGCCACTTTGCAGGGGGTGGTGTGACCCCGTGCAGGTTCCGCTGGCAGAATCGTGTTTATCACATAGTAAGAGTTTCCTCTTCCTGGGAGAGCAGGCGGGGTACTGTGAAGTATTACCACTATGTGGTTCGCACATCTGCCGACGATGTGTACGAAATTCATCTCAACACCGAAACAATGGGCTGGGTCATAGACTGCGAGTATTCCAATGGAGCCTGACAGGCGGATACTTCATGTAGACATGGATGCCTACTTCGCGTCTGTGGAGCTGCTTGGCAGGGAAGAACTGCAGAACAGGCCTGTTATCGTGGGAGGAGATCCGGGCTTCCGTTCGGTGGTTACATCGTGCAACTACATAGCCAGGAAATACGGTGTACATGCAGGAATGCCCATGACCAGGGCACTTAACCTGATTCCAGGTGCTGTGGTGCTGTCCGGCAGTTTTGCCCGTTACAAAACCTACAGCACCCGTATTCTTAAAGTGCTTCTTTCGTTTACCCCCATGGTGCAGCCGACCAGTATAGACGAGGCGTTCATGGACCTCACTGGAACTTCGGGCGGTATTGTTGAAAAAGCTCTTGAGATACAGAAGGCGGTTTACGAAGCCACATCCCTGTGGTGTACTGTGGGTTGTGGTCCAAACAGGCTTCTTGCAAAAATGGCATCAAATTTCTACAAGCCCAAAGGTGCAGGTTTGCTCATGCCCGACGATATAGTTGACTTTCCTGCAGGTGCAATATGGGGCATAGGCCCAGGTACAGCGGCGAAGCTGGAGATGTTCGGTATAAACACAATTGGGAAACTCCGCAGTCTCAGTCGCGGACTGCTGAAGTCGATCCTGGGCACTGGCGGTGAGGAGATATTCAGGTACGCCAGGGGTATTGATGACCGCCCGGTAAGATTTTTCGGATACACAGAACCTCCTAAATCCATGGGACACGAGCACACATTCACCCGTGATGTCTCTCTGCCCTCAGAGTACATGCCGGCTCTGGCGGCAGTGTGTCAGAAAACTGGTTTCCGTCTGAGAGAGGGTAAATGGCTGGGCAGTGTGGTTACATTGAAATACAGGCTGCGGAACATGAAGAGAGTAACCCGTCGCAGAATACTCGCGGTCCCCACCGATCAGGATCAAACCATACTCACCGCTGCTGAAGACATGGCAAGGCAGCATATACAAGAACCCATACGTCTTATTGGGGTGTCTGTCAGTCATTTTGTACCGTCAGAAAATGCTCAGCTTTCATTTTTTCCGGAGAGAACAGTCGAATTGAACAGAGTGGCCGACAGGGTAAGAAAGCGGTACGGAGAGAAGGCTGTGGTAAGTGCCAGGTCACTGGAATACATTCAGGGGAAGTACTGATCGTGGATCTGTTTAAGACAAAGGCAGAGAAAAAACTCTTGTCCGGAGGAGCAGATCTCCACCTGGGAACATCAGGTTACAGTTTTCCAGACTGGACGAATGCGTTTTACCCGTCACGGATCGCCAGGAAGGACTGGCTCAGGTACTATGCTCTCAAGTTCAACTCCGTTGAAATAAATTCAACCTGGTACAGAATACTCTCTGAGAACTCCGCCGGTAAAATGGCAGATTCAGTACCGGATAACTTTTCCTTTTCAATTAAGCTTCATTCATCCATGACCCACTCACGCAGTGCCGGCAGGGAAGACTGGGCTGCTTTCCACCGTATGCTTTTTCCGTTTGTTTCATCTGGTAAGATGGGAATGGTCCTTGCTCAGTTTCCGTGGTCTTTTCCACTGGAAGAAAAATCGTTCAGCTACCTTGCATCTGTGAGGGAAAACCTGTCAGCCATGAAGATTGCCATTGAATTCAGGCACAGGAAGTGGTACACGGAGGAATCCCGTAACAGGGTGCAGAAGATGGGTTTCGTTCCGGTATCAGTTGATCTCCCGACTCTGCCAGGGCTTCCCCGAACAAGTTTTCTCGACAGCGGCATTGCGGTTTATCTCCGCCTTCACGGAAGAAACTCCGGCAGCTGGTGGGGGAACACACAGCAGAGGTATGACTATCTGTATTCAGCAGGTGAAATTGGGGCATTGGCAGGCAGGCTTCAGAGGCTGTCAGAGGATGTTAAGAGCTGCTATGTTTTCTTCAACAATTGTCACATGGGAAAAGCGGCTCTCAATGCCGAAGACATGGCGCGTTTTCTGGCAGTAGTGTGAAAGGTTGATCATGAAAAGAATTGCCTTGTTTGTAACTGTGATTGTAACTGTGGTTGTTTTGTCTGCCGGTTGCGGTACAACTGGTCCATCCATAAACAGCGAATTTCCCGCATTTATGCTTCAGGCAGTTAACACAGGCGGTCCCCCCACTGCATGCGACTTTCTGGGTGGAAGCGGAGACGGTGTTGCTGTTGCAGGAACCTATATGTACTTTGTAGACAGTGATGCCGGGTATGTGAAAGCTGAAGTTTCTCTGGGTGCACCGCTGGCAGACGCGGGAAGTTCCCCTGAAGGCGGTTACGGTCTTGCCACTGGTGGTAACATTCTCTACGTGGTTTCCAACGAGATATATACCCTTCACCAGCAGGTTCTTCTTCCTGAAGTGGGGTCTTTCATAGTTCCCAGGCCATCTTCCACAGTTGTTTTTGTTGTGTGTGCTGACGGCACGGTGGCAAAGGTGGAAACCGTTGGCTGGACCATCACGAAAACCGGTGCAACTGACGCAACCGACCCAGTGGCCGCAGTTCTGGACACAAGCGGAGAGTATCTGTTTATCGCTGACAGCAACCACAAGGTCTACAAGGTATCAACCGCTGATTTCTCTACAGCAGCGGAAACAACTGTAGAGGGCGGGGTGAATGGGATGTGCTCTACGCCGTTTGGTGAAGTTTTTGTTTCCCCTGCCGGAAAGAGCGAGGTGTGGGCTATTGACTGCGGAACAGGTCAGCATTCCAGAACACTCAGCGTTCCCTACCCGGCTGCCGCGCTGGCTGTTACCAGTAGCGGCAAGTACATGTACGCCACTGTTCCCGGCCACGGTTTTGCCGTGGTAAACACACTGGACGGCACTCTGGAAGCTGTGATTAACGGTTTCGGTGACCCTGTAGACATAGCCATCAACAACCAGACAACAAGGGCACTGATCTGCACTGCAGACCTTTTTGTTCTGCAGCGCTAACCGGATAGTTTTTTCAGCGTATTTTTGAGTTCCGGAGGATTTCCCTGACGGCGGCTGCGGCCTTGTCTCTAAGGGTTGAAGCAGGGTCTGTGGTACTGATCACCGTAAGAACCGGAATGGCATCCTGATCACAGATTTCAACAAGAGCATCAATGCAGGCTCTGCGGACGGAGCGCCAGTTGTTGTAGTGGAAGCGATTGCGAATGATATCAACTTCCAGGTTTGATCCCCGCCGGTTCCATTCCTCTTTTCTGCACGCGTCCATGGCTCTTGTGTATCCGGGATCCTCAAGAATTTCAACAAGAGCCGGTAATGCTCTGCCTCCAGCCAGTCTGCCGTAGTCTCTGATCAGGTCTGCAGGTATAGTCCACGGAACAGCTCTTGCTTTTTCAAACTCTGCTTCCACAGCCATGAGAGCCCCCTGGTCTCCGGTTTCAGCCAGGAGGGTCAGAAGCTTTTTCTGAATATCGGGATACCTGTTTTTCTGCAGCAGGCGGGAGATATCTGCTGCCTGCAGTTTTCCTGAACGCTTTGAAATTCGTTCCAGAGCGGTAACCGCTTCCCTGCGAACGGTGGCATCCTCATCAGACACCACAGCAAAAAGTGGTTTCAGGGATGCAGGTGTTCCAAGGCGTTTGAGGCACCGGACAGCCTCAAGACGGCACGAGGATCTGTCATTTTCCAGCAGCTCTATGAGACGGGGTTCCAGGTCATCACTGAACTGTGTGGTCAGTATCTCATGGGCTGCAGCCTCTGCAACATGAATGTTGCACTTCCGCATCAGTGCAAGGTAAAGCTCCAGAGACTTAAGCAATCTGAAGCGGGGCCAGTCTATGTTTGCTTTCCCAGCTTCAATGTCCGCAATCCTCTGTCTTATTTCTTTTCCATACTTCAATCGGTGAAACAAGTTGTCTGCCATTCGTTTACCATATCATGGTGATGTAACTGTGCCACAGTTCGCTTCCAAAAAACAGAGCAAGTACTGTTCCAAGAGCCATAAAGGGTCCGAACGGTATTGGAGAAGTTTTTTTCTTTCCGCCGAATGCAATCATTGCCAGGCCAGCAAGTGCCCCCAGGATGAACGACGCGAAGAAAGCGATCACAGTTAGAGCCGGTCCCAGGAATGCTCCGATGCATGCGGCAAGTTTTATGTCGCCCCAGCCCATTCCACCTTGAAATTCATCCTCTTCATCCTCATAGCCCTCTGGAGCTTCAGTCCGGATGTTATTCCTTTTCAGATAGTACGACGCGCCCAGTCTTATCAGAAGGAAGAACACTGCACCTGCCACAGCGGTTATCAGCGAGGTCAGTATGTCTGTGCCACCGGGCAGCAGGGCAAGAAGAATTCCTGCAACAGTTCCTCCAAGACTTACCTCATCGAGAATTATGTACTGTTCCAGGTCTGTTCTTACAACTGTGATCATCAGGGAGATAAGAACCGCGTAGTTGATAAATTCAATTGAGTAACCTGTTTTCACAGCCGCCAGAGCAAACAGCACACCTGTGATCAGCTCAGTTATCGGGTACTTCGGTGAGATTGTCATGGAGCAGTTTCGGCACTTTCCCTTCAGAAGGAGGTAGCTCAGCACTGGAATGTTGTCTATGGGTTCTATTTCCTTACCGCAGCCAGGGCAGGCACTGGGAGGTGAAACTATGGATTTTCCCAGAGGAACGCGCCAGATTACCACGTTAAGAAAACTTCCAATGCAAAGCCCGAAAAGCCCTGCAAACACGGTGAACATACTGTCAATACTTATGATACAGCCCTTTCCCTGTAAGATACTTGCGTTGTTCCGTACATGGGAAGTATAATTCCGCCAGACACAGACTGGGAGATGTGGTTTCTCCTGTCAAAACACAGAGGGGTATATTTAATGAAAAGAACTCTTGTTGTTCTTGCAGTGTTCGCTCTTGTTGCCTTTGCCGGCGACATGGTAAGCGGCAGCTCGGATCTTACAAAGTTTACAGGATACGGCAATTTCCGCTGGACAATGTATGGTGAGGAAGATGTCAATCCAAGCTCAACAATGAGCACCTACAGCTACCTCAGCTGGGTTCCAAAGCTCAACGAGTACGCTGATGCCAAGGTTGCCGTAACCGTTAACACACCAGGCGACGAAGACTTCAAGGTCAGCTACGCATACCTCAACCTTCACTTCACAGAGAACTTCACCCTTTCCGGCGGCCAGATGAACATTCCGTTCGGCTACGCATACACACGCAGCGGCGGATCCATGTACTTCGCAGACAGATCCCTGCTTACAGTCGGTGGACAGTTCGCCAGGTACGCAGGCAAGGATATCATGACCATGCTTACAGCCGAGTTCGCTCCTGTAACAGTTGACCTTGCTCTTTCCAACGGTGTTGACATGAATACAGCCGCTGACAACGATGTAAACAAGCAGTTCACAGCCAGAGTTGCAGTTGACCCTGTAGAGTGGGCCACTATTGGTGGCTCCATTGCGATGGTCGGCACACCTGACATTGAAACAGAAGAAGATACCACAGAGGCTTTCAGCAGCAACGGTATGGACTTCTTCGCCCTTGCCAACTACCCGGTTTCTTCCACAGGCACATTCCGTTTCGTGGGCGAGTACATGATACTCGGATTTGACCACGAAGTTGCAGATACCGTTTCAACCACAGACGCAACAAGAATGAGTATAATGGGCGGCTACGACATGGACCTCGACGGCGATGTGTTCGTCAGGATCATGCCTGCCGTTCGCTACGATGCTGTTAACCCGTGGTACGAAGGTGATACTGATCCGGAAAGCAGTTTCTCCCGCATCGACTTCTGTGTTAACGTTGGTCTGTTCAGTGAAAACAATACTCTTCAGATTGGTGCCCGCAACTACGGCTTTGAATACGACAAAGATGGCTACACAGACATCTATACCAACTGGAGAATGAACTTCTAGGAAGTTTTTCAGTTAGAGAGCCGGCTCCAGCAGGGGCCGGCTTTTTTTCTGCCGTTTTCCCGGATTGTGTTTGTTTGTATAATGCACTGAGGTACGGAATTGACTTTTCATAACAACAGGAGGGAACGCCATGCAGGAAGAAAAAACAACCCCCGGGGCCGATGCTCCCGAAGCACCCGAGGTGCCGGGAATGCCGGAAACCGCAGAGGAGCCCGAACAGCAGGAGTCTACAGCTCTTGCCCACGACCGTGAGCTGGCCTGCCAGAACTGTGCAGCCCCCCTTGCATACATGGAAGGGGAGAATGTTATCACCTGCCCCTACTGCGGAACCACAACAATGCTTGCCGGTTACGACAACATTGTTAAGATAGACGGTCATTCCATGCTTCCCATTGAGGTGAATGAGAATGATGCCATCAGCACCCTTATAACATGGCTTTCGAAGGGATTTCATCGATCAAAAAGCTATGTTGCCGCGGCAAAACTGAGTTCTGTAAGGGGGTTGATGCTTCCCTACTGGATAGTTAAAAGCAGTGCTTCAACATCATGGCACGGGAAAAAGAAGAGAACAAAATCCACGGGAACAGGAGACAACAAGAGAACACAGACCTGGTACGAGCCTGTAAGCGGCCGCTTTGATGAGGATTTCACATGGCCGGAATACGCCAGGGAGAATCCCGATGAGTTCTGGGGTATAGCAAACATACAGCCGGGTAAGAAGTCAATATTCCCCGACTGGGGCAAGTTCTGGCTCAGACTGGGCGGCAGCAGGGAGTCTTCAAACAGAGACATGCTCGACGGGAAAATTCCCTTTGATATTGAGGCTGTAAAGAATGCCGGAATGAACGAGAACCTTGTGAATGGCCAGATAACCCAGGAAAGGGCGGAGGCCAACGCCAGAGGCAACATAAAGAGCCATCAGGCGAAGAAGGCGGAATCGAAAACCGATGTTATTACCGATGTAGACACAACGGTTAACGTGAACAAGGTCGATCTGGTTTACGTGCCAATGTGGGAGCTGAAGTACAGCATAGACGGAAAGCAGTACAGTGCTCTGGTTGACGGCTCGAAGAAGGAACTTCTCTCCGCGGAGTATCCCGTGAGCAAAAAAGCGAAGATTACACTGTTTGATATCTTCCTGGGTATTCCCGCTATTATCGCCGGAATTATCGGTTTCGGGAACGGAGTAGGTCCTGCGAAGATCGCAATGTTTGTGCTTGCCGGTCTGATGCTTGCATACAGCCTTAAGAAAGGGCTGGGCAGCAAAAACTGATGGCGGATATTCCTGAAGCTGCTCTCTCGTGGGCATATCTTCGAGCAGGAGGTCCCGGAGGTCAGCATCAGAACAAAACAGAAACAGCGGTTCAGCTCCGCTACACGGTATCCCTTGGAAACCTTTCCCCGGAAGTTGCTGAGCGGCTGAAGAAACTGGCAGGAAAAAGGCTCACCGGTTCCGGAGAGATAGTTATAGAATCCCGGGAGTACCGCAGCAGGCTTATGAATATGCATGCTGCTGTGCGAAAGCTTGAAGAGCTTGTTGCACAGGCGGTTGTTGAACCGAAGAGGAGAAAGCCGGTAAGACCGACCAGAGCGTCCAGAGAGAAACGACTGGCTGCAAAGAAGCAACAGTCGGAAAAGAAAGCCGGTAGAAGAAAACCTATTGTCTGAAAGGTTCGAATGCGTTTTTCAGCATGGAATAAACCCAGGTACTCAATGGTGGTTCTCAGCGTGATTTCACTGCTGGCAAGACTGTTGTTTCTTGGCAGCAAGAGTTTGTGGATAGACGAGTGTCTTGCATGGGGGGCCACCCGCATGACATGGCCGGATATGTTTACTGCAGTTGCTGCAGGTACCCCGCATCCCCCGTTTGCCTTTGTTCTTATCAAGCTTTCATCACTGCTTGCAGGCGACAGTGAATTTGGTTTGAGGCTGCTTGTTGCTGTTGCTGTTTCGTCTGCTGTTGTTCCGGTATTCCGGCTTGCATCAAGAAGAACCACTGTTCAGGGTGGCTTCTGGGCAGGAATGATCTGGGCGGTTTCTCCATTTGCCGTTTCGCTGGGACAGGAAGCATGGGTTTACGGAGTAAACGCGGCAATATCCTTGTGGTTTGCAGATATTGCGGATCTGGCATGGCGGGGGTCAAAAAAAGCACTGACTGGAAGTCTTGTTCTCGGTATTTTTGGAATACTCACACAACATATTTTTGTAATCAGTGTGGCTGTAAGTTGTGTTTTGTACCTTACGGTAAGCAAAGAGAAAAGAATTCCGTTAAGGCGTTTTCTGATTGTTCCCGGTATTCTGGCTGTGTTCTATGCTCCCATCATTCTGTATTTTTCCCATCAGTTTTCATTAAGAAATTCTAGAATGGTATCTGCGGGAATGTATCTTGGATTCAGCAGGTTTTCAGGAGTGCTCCCGGCATCACAGTTTTTCCGACTTCTCGCCGGTGGAATTCTTCCTGAGATATCAGAAAACCTGCTTGAAAGACCAAGAATGCTTGCCGTTTTTGCTGTCAATGCGTTTGCCGTTCTGTTCCTGACCATCAGACCGTTTTTTGCGGGAATGCTCAGGCTGGTCGAGAGGAAATACCTGTGGCTGGCTTTACTGATTCCTTTCAGCCTGTTTCTTGCAGATGAACCAGGTATCAGGCAGTTGTCTGTTCTGTGGATTCCGCTCAGTATTACTTCTGCGGCTGTTTTCTCAAAACTGCGCTGGAGCGGTGCTGTTGTTTCGGCAATATGCATTCTGGTACTTGTTCCATACTACAGCATGAAGACCTTTCCCTACCACAGAAGCAACTGGAGAGAAGCTGTCGCTACTGTTGAATCTCTGGCAGAGCCGGATGATATCGTTGTGGTATTTGGCGGGAAATCAACTTCACTTGCCTGGGAATACTACTCTGAAACCGATATGGACTACCTTACTCCTTCAGGAAATCTGCCTTTTGTACCTGACCGGGAGAGAGACAGAGTATTTCCGGAACAACTGCTGGACAGTCTGCTGGAAAACGGCGGTCATTCGCAGGTATGGGTTGTTCTCGATGTGTGGGGAATTCCATCTATTCAGAGCATAAGAGGTTCTCACAGTTTCGAATTCTACAGGCGAATCAGTGAACATATGGAAGTGGCTCTTCTTGATGAATGAACACAAACGGTAACAAAGTGTAATAGAATTTGCCAAATCGAATGCTATTTTGTTAGCTTACACCATCAGAATCAAAATTCGACTGCCCTTGAGAGAGGGGGATCTGCTTGAAACTGTCTATTATTGCCGTTTCCAGGCCTGTTGCCGTTACAGTTGTTTCCGTCGTCGCCGCGGTTCTTGGTGTCATTGCAGTGCTTCAGATGCCGGTGGACCTTCTGCCTTCTGTGGAGTATCCCAGAATATCCATTGAAACGAGGTATCCTTCATCCAGCCCATACGAGGTGGAGCGGCTCGTTACCGATCCACTGGAAGATGCGCTTGCCGGTGTAAGAGGGCTTCGTTCGTACTCCTCAAGGTCTTACGGAGATATGAGCAGGATCACGCTGGAGTTCGACTGGGGAGCCAATATGGACTACACCAGGCTGGAGGTCCGCGAAAAGCTGGATGTTGCCAGCTGGTCGCTCCCCGACGCCGCGGAAAGGCCAACAATAGTCGATTACGATCCTTCCAGCAGACCTTTCATGGAGATTCTTCTCACAATGGACGGCGGATGGACAGATATCACCGATTTTTCAAGAAGGGTTATTGCCACCAGAATAGAACAGGCAGACGGTGTTGCGGCGTGCGAGATTGACGGAGAGGCTTCCCCTGCGGTTTACGTAAGACTTCGCGACGGTGCAGTAGAGGAGCTGGGAATTGATCCGGCCAGTGTTGCCGCTGCAATAAACGGAGCGAATGCAACCTCTTCAGGCGGGCAGGTCCGCGACGGTGACAAGGAGTTTTTCCTGTCTCTCCAGGGGGAGTTTGAATCTCTTGAAGATGTGAAGAACACAGTTGTAGGCTCGCTGGGAGAAACACCTCTGCTCCTGGGTTCAATAGCGGATGTCTACATAGCAGAGAAACCTCCCACCGAATGGGCAAGCTACAACGGAGAACGGGCAATCATTCTTCGAGTAAGAAAGATGGCGGAGGCCAACACCGTTGAGGTGGCATCAGAGGTAAAGGCCATACTCGATGAGCTGAACCAGGCCCATGAAGGTGTTTCTCTCGAAATTATTCAGAACGATGCGGAGTTTATAGAAGAATCGATAGGCGGTGTTGTAGAGGCTCTTATACTCGGTGGAATCCTTGCTTTCGGTGTTCTTTTCTTCTTCCTGCGAGACTGGAAAAGCCCTCTTATCCTCGGTCTCTCCCTTCCTCTCAGTATTGCTCTTGCTCTGTTCTTCCTATACCTGGCCGGTGTAACCGTCAACATCATGTCTCTGGGAGGGCTGGCTCTGGGTACAGGCCTTCTGGTAGACAACGCTGTTGTTGTACTGGAGGCCATTTTCAGAAGACGGGAAAAGGGTGAAGCCAGAGTAAGCGCGGCTACTTCAGGTACCGCAGAAGTAGGCCCGGCCATAGTGGCCAGCACACTCACCACAATTGTGGTTTTCTTCCCGGTTGTATACATGGAGGGAATTACAAGCCAGCTTTTTCGTGACCAGGCGCTGGCTGTTGGCTCTGCCCTTCTGGCAAGTCTGCTTGTTGCGGTAACGGTTATTCCAGCCCTTGCATCCCGTATCAGGAAAACAAAGTTAACAGAAGATGTAACAGGCGGCATGAAAGAAAGATATGCCATCACAATGGACCGGTTCCTGAACAGGCGTAAAAGAGTGCTTGTTATCACTTTTCTGATTACTGCTGCCGCTTTTCTTGGGGCTCTTCTGCTTCCAATGCAGCTTCTTCCCGACACACCTGCCCGTGAACTTGAAATGACTTTCAGTGCACCTGAAGGAACTTCAATGCAGCAGCTTGTTGATCTTTCAACGGCGGTCAGTGAGATGGCTTCCAGTGCCGGAGCGCAGTGGACCAGCGGGCGTATTGGTGTTCGGGCTGATGAGGGCGTTGATGCCCTGTCTGTAAGCGAGTTTGAGAATGCACACGATGCAGACATGGCCATTCAACCTATCCGTGATGCCTGGGATGAGGTTTTCAGCTTTCCCCTTCAGGTTGGACCCAGAGGAACCCTTCTGGGGGAGATACTGGGTGGGGGAAGCGGTTTCACCATCTACGTTGAAGGTGAAAGCATAGAAACAGACCTCCAGGCGGCACAGGTTCTTGCGGAGTCTTCGCAGAACGGAATAGACGGTGTTGTAAGCGTGGATGTTAATTTCCTGCCCGGCAAACCTGAAATCGTGGTCAGACCGGACAGGGAACTTCTCGAGCTTCTGGGTATTTCTGCAGATGACATTGCAGACTACCTTGAAAGCCTTTCCAGAGGTATTGTGGCAACCACTTACTACCGTCAGGATGAGAAAATTGATGTACTGCTGCTTGCAGGCAGCGGGGAAGGAATACCTGTTGATTCTCTGTTCCAGCGCTCTGTTCAGGCAAACGGAACTCTGATTCAGGTAGACAGGATCGTGAGTACTTTTGTCCGGCAGACTCCCGGGTTCATAGAGCACTATCAGGGGAACAGAGCAGTGGGTGTTTTTATTCAGGGCAGCGGAACCAACATGGCCGGAACCGCTGGAGTAATCACAGACCTGGCAGATTCCGTTCTTCGCGGCGAGCCTGTAAAACTTCGAACAGGCGCTGAAATAGAAGAGATGAGCAGAACTGCTTCAAGTCTTATTCTGGCTGCGCTGCTGGCCATAGCTCTGGTTTATGTTCTTCTGGCCGTTCAGTTCGAGTCCTTTGTTGAACCTCTGATAATAATGATCACAGTTCCTCTGGGTGTAATAGGAGTAGTTGCAGGTCTTGCTGTCTTTGGACAGAGCTGGAACGCTCTTTCCGGTATTGGTCTTGTTATTCTTTCGGGAATCGTGGTGAATGACGGAATCCTGCTGGTAGAGCGTATTACCCAGTTGCGTAAAACCGGTCTTTCGGTAAGACAGGCTGTTATAGACGCAGGAAGAGACAGGTTTCGACCTGTACTTATGACAACGGTAACAACTGTGCTGGGTCTTCTTCCCATGGCAGTCGGCCTGGGTGAGGGAGCAGCACTGAGGCAGCCTCTGGCCATAGCGGTTATCTGTGGAATCTCTGTTGCCACCCTTCTTACCCTTGTTGTTGTTCCGGTTCTTTACAGCGTACTGGTGAGAGAGAAGAGCCAGTCGTGATTGCCGGTATTCTCAAAAGGCCCCGTGGAACCGCCATTGTTTTCATGGCTCTTCTGGGTCTGGCTGTGGTAAGTTTTTTCCGGATCCCCATTGAGGGCTCGCCAAGCACAACTCTTCCCGAGCTGAATGTGGTAACCGGCTGGTACGGCGCAGACCCTGAGGCTGTGTGTGAACAGCTTACAAGACCCATCGAGGAAGCCGCCAGACAGCTGCGGGGTGTCAAGGATGTTTCGTCCTCTTCCAGCGAGGGCAGAAGTGTGGTTACGGTTTCCTTTGCCCAGGGTACCGATATGGATGTGGCGTCCATGGAGCTCACCGAGCGGATCTCAATGATAAGGGATGACCTTCCGGGGAATGTATCCGCCAGTACAATTACGCAGGCAATACCCCGGGAAATGGACAGCGAGGGTTTTCTGATCTACGCAATTACCGGCGCGGAGAAATCCATCCTTAAAAATCTTGCTGAGGACATTGTTGTTCCCCGCCTTGAAAGAATAGACGGGGTAAGTTCCGTAATAGTTGAAGGACTGGGTTCCGAGGAAGTTCTTATAGATCTGGACATGGAGGCACTCAGGTCGCTGGACCTAACCCTTGCTCAGGTTGTTTCCTCGATCCAGAACGGCATTGTAGACAGAAATGTAGGGGTAGTCACAGATTCCAACGCACTGGAAGCGGTGCTGCGGGTTTCAAGTGTCCCAGTGTCTCTGTGGGAGATGAAGCAGCTTGTTGTAAAGCGGTCAGGCACAGATTTTGTAACCCTGGACGATATCTCCCACGGTATATACCAGAGTTACTCCGAGAACTCCGGGCTTATTTTCAGATACAACGGTCTTGATCAGATAACCATGGAGATAGACCGTACTGCCGGCAGCAACGCAGTGAGAGTTGCGGCTGCGGTAAAACAGGAGGTGGAGAAAATACAGCAGGACCTTCCTGTAGGAATAATGCTGGATCTCACCGAAGACGGTACAGAAGACATTACAAACGATCTCAGAGCTCTTTCCTGGAGAGCTCTTGTTTCGCTGGCGCTGATAATGCTGATTCTTCTCATTCTTAATCCCAGTCCGCTTACCACACCGCTTATTCTAAGCTCCATACTGTTTAGCAGTGCTCTTGCTGTAACAGCTGTGTTTCTTGCAGGGTACAGCATCAATGTGCTCACTCTCAGCGCTCTTGCGATTGCTTTCGGTCTGCTGGTTGACGGTGCTGTTGTTGTTATGGAAGCCATAGCCTACAGGCGCAGACAGGGCATGAATGCCATTGAAGCTGCCGCAACCGGGGCAAAAGAAGTCGCAATGCCTGTACTGGGGGGTATACTGACCACCCTTGTGGCGCTTGTGCCTCTTCTTGCAAGCGAGGGTGTTCTGCGTATTTATTACAGACCTTTCGCTTTCACCGTGGCGGCGACTCTTATGGCATCTTATGCCGTGTGTCTTACATTCGTTCCATCCATAGCCGGGCACTGGAAAAAAGGAAGCTGGTACCGTCAGAGAAAGTGGGACAGAGCACTTGCAAAGGCAGTGTCAGTTCTTCACCACAAGCCCTGGATTCCTGTGATTTTCACCATTCTTCTGATTGCAGGCTCGGTTTACGTCCTTCTTGCCAAAGTTGAGCACGGTAGAACATGGAATTTCGGAGGCCAGCGGGATTACCTGATAGTGTTCTACTCTTTCCCGCCTGGAACGCCTCAGGAGATAACCGATGAAGTTGCCACAAGGTTTGAAGAAATAGTTGCCGGGCGGGAAGGTATCGTTTCCACAAGAACAAATGTGTACGGTGAAAGTGGAAATGTGTACGCCCTGTTTGATCAGGAAGCTCTGCTCAATGGAACCGCACTGCGGATAGAGTCTGAAGCCGTTGCTCTTGCAACCACCATAGGTGGTATTCAGAGGATATACGTTGGCGGTATCAGCCCCGAGGGATACTGGAACAACCCGGGCAGCAGTGCCGGTATGATGCAGACAGTGGAACTGCGGGGTTTTGACTACGAAGGTCTCCGGGGTATTGCCCTCAATCTCAAAACACTCCTGGAACGGCATCCCAGAGTGGAAGAGGTAGACATAAACTGGAACCCGCGAATGGCGAACAGAGATCAGCTGGCCATTGTATTTGACAGAATAGAGCTTGCCGATCTGGGTATAAATCCCTACCAGCTTGTGATGGCTCTGAGGTACAACATGGCCGGCGGGTACGGAGCTCAGATAAGAATAGGAGATCAGACAACAGATCTGACCTTCCGTCTGGAAGGTCAGAAAGACCCGGAGCTAAGCGAAATTCTCGACAGCAGAATAGCCACAAGAGACGGTTTTATGAGAATGCGCGATGTAATAAGTATAGATACCGTAGGGGTTCAGGGGTCTGTAAACAGGGAAGACGGAGAGTATGTGCGTACAGTTGCCTACTCGTTCATGGGGGCGGAAAGAATGGCAGCCCGGTTCCGGAACTCTCTGCTGACCAGCCTTGAGCTTCCTTCAGGCTACAGAGTGTACGAAGACACAACCTTCCTGCCGGACTGGCTGGCAGAAGAAGAGGGCATGGATATGAACCTTCTGGTTGCTCTGGCCATACTCGCGGTGTTTGCTGTTACAGCTGTTGTTTTCGAAAGCTTTACGGCTCCTCTGTACATACTGGCGGTTATTCCCATGGCTCTTGTGGGTGTTGCAGCCGGGTTCTGGGCTTTTGACAGGATTTTCAGTCCTGAAGCCTACGTTGGAAGTGTTTTCCTTGTCGGAATCGCGGTAAACAATTCAATTCTTTTAATAGACAGTTTCGAAAAAAAGAAAAGGGCAGGTATGGACCTGCGCAAAGCGGTAGATGAAGTTGTAGGAGAAAGACTGAGACCGATTCTGCAGACCACAGCCACCACGGTTCTGGGATTGCTTCCACTTGTTCTATGGCCCATCTCAAGCCAGGACCTGTGGGGAACTCTGGCTTTTACAGTGGTTTGCGGTATGGTTATTTCAACACCGCTTGTGCTTGTTACTTTACCGGCTCTTATCCAGATCACTTCCCGGAGGAGGAAAAATCATGTTCCGGAGAATTAGTCTTTTTCTGTTTACCGTAAGTTTCATTCTTTTCTCAGGATGCGGAGACAAGGAAGAACTTGAAAGAGAAACCCTGGAGCCATCTCCTCTTCCTGTTACAGCGTCTGTTGCGGCAATTGATGTTCTTTACGAAGTAATTTCCTCAACTGGAAGGGTATCAAGCAGAAGAACGCAGACACTTACAGCGCAGATACAGGGTCAGATCGTTCAGGCACCGGAGTACGAGGGAGAGGAATTCTCAGAGGGAGAAGTTATCTTCAGAGTAGCCAGTGGCCAGCACGCGTCCAACCTGTCTGCCGCCAACAGCGAGTACAGAAACGCACAGGCTCTCTACCAGTTTGAGATAGATAATTACCGCGGTGAGATAACCGATGGCGTAAGGAGCATGCTTAGACAGACAACCGGTCTGGAAGCTGCTTCCGCATCCCTTTCAAGTGCCAGAACCCAGTACGGAAATTCTGCTGTCTCCGCCGGTTTTAACGGTGTGATCTCAGATGTGACCGCCCAGGATGGAATGACAGTTTACCCAGGGTCCCCCCTCGGTACCCTTGTTGACCCCTGGAGCCTTCAGGTAGAGGTAAATCTTGATGAAAGGCAGCTTGCCCGGTGTACTCCCGGCCTGAAAGCCTTTGTGATAATACCGTCTTTAAACGATACCGTTCTGGTTGGTGAAGTAAGGTCGGTGTCTCCTGTGATAGACCCCAGCTTCCGCTCGGGTACCGTTGTAGTGGATGTTCCCCCTATACCGAACCTCCGGCCCGGGGCCACAGCCAGAACCGAGATAGTGTTCGCCGAGCACGAAGGTTCTCTTGTCATCCCCGAGCAGGCAGTTCTTATCCGTGATGACCGGCCAATGGTGTTTGCTGTAACAGACGGGCATGCCGACTGGCGTTACGTAACTCTGGGCCCTGCCGGCAGAGGCTTTGTCTCCGTTACAGACGGGATCACAGAGGGAGAAACCGTTATTACAAGCGGCCACTATTCCCTTGCCCACGGTGCACCTGTTGCGGTGGTAAACTAAGCACCCCGCCAGGCGGAGCTGACGGGGTGGTAATTGCTGAAATTACTTATTCCTGGTTGAAGGAAGCCTTAACGCCTGCCCAGGTATAGCGTTCAAGACTTGTGTCATCGTCGTAGTATGTACGAAATGCGTAGTCGTAGCTTGCAAACTGAGAAAATCCTGGATTGGCGTAAACACAACCGTAGGGGTAGGGGTTGTTTAAGTCACCGTCAATTCCCAGTGTGGAGTTGCCTGTGAATACAAGGTAGTAGGTTGTTCCGGGAACAACTGCAACAGGAGTCCAGTAAACATCTACCCATTGCCCGGCAGTGCCAGTGGCACTTGCTTCGGTAAGCATGGTTCCCGAGGCGTTGGGAAGCCCGTCAGCCCAGAGCTGTATAGTAACGTTATCTGAGCTGCCTACACCGGGGTGCAAAGCGATTCCGGCACCGGAAATATTCGTGTTTGTCTGTTGAAAAGACTGGGCAAGATCGGTTTGAGCGAAGGCAGCCATGTAGGTCGTGGCGCTTGGCTGATTCTGATCGATCTGGTTCGCAAGTGGAGGGGTAGATACCAGAGCGGAGGATTCAGCATCCTGAACCACAGGCATGGTGAGGATGGTTTGCCCTTCTGAAGTGGCAGGCTGGATTGCCGCATAGGCACCGAACACGAAAACACCGGCAGATACCATAACAAGCAAACTTAAAAATTTCACCAGAAACCTCCTTGAAGAGAAACAACACTCGCTCTCAGACAACCACCTGAAATCATCTTCAGCAAAGACAAAACGCCAGTGTCCAATATATGTACAGTTGTACTGGATAGTCAACTTCCCGGTGACAGACAAAAGACAGAACCCCGGCTTGGCTTACCGGTAACAGAGCAGGATGAAAACTGGGAATAGGGAGGGATGTCTCTCTATGAAATCACCTGTCCACCTGAGAAAGTTTTGCATATTAAGCTGACAGAGACAGGAGCTTTCGAACCAGGGGATTCAAACTGTTCTTAAGTACGGATTTCGCTACCGGGTTAACAGTGTAACAGCAGCTACCTTTCAGCTGTCCTTGTGTATGTAACCCGAGAAGAAAGGATAGCAGAATGGGTGAAGTACTGATACCGATTGTTGCAATAACAGCATCGATAGGACTGCCTGCGGCAGTGATTGTAATTGCCCTGTTGGTGTACCACAAAAGAAAACTGGCAAAGTACCAGCTCATTGAGAAGGCCATACAGAGCAATGCCTCTCCTGAAGTTCTTGATCAGCTGATTGCAACCATCAACCAGGAGCCCGGAAGGAAGCCTACACCTCCGAGGCAGAGAAATCTCATACATGGCACGCTTCTTCTTGCTCTTGGTCTGAGCTTTTTTGCCATGCGTCTTGTGGCTTCATCTCCTGAAAACCTTGACGGTGTTACAATTACCGGCCTGGTTCTCACTCTGCTCGCTGTGGCAAAGTTTATAATTGCCCTTTTCATTGTGAAGAAGGACCCAGAGAAGTCGTGAAACACGAGACGGCAAAGCTGGTGCAGTCTGCCGCTGGTGGGAATAGAGATTCCTACGGTACCCTTGTTAAGAACTACACCGGCTTTGTTTACACCATGGCTCTTCGGATGACGGGAGATCACCATATGGCTGAGGATCTGTGCCAGGACATATTCCTTAAGGGATGGCTGAAACTGAACAGACTGCGAGAACCGGCAGCATTCCCCGGGTGGATTGCTGCCATTGCCCGTAGAACCTGTCTTAACGCCGTAGAGAAAAGAAACAGAAGAATGGAAACCAGCGGGGTGGATGAATTTCTTGATAACCTCAGCCCTTCCTTTCCAGTTGCCTACGACGGTTCCCGTATCATTCTTGAGAAAGCCGTATCTCAACTTTCCTTTAGAGACAGGCAGCTTGTTACGCTGTGCTATTTTGAGGAGCTTACCTCATCAGAGGTGGCTGAGATCATGGAGATTCCCCCTGGAACGGTAAGGGTGTATCTTTCCAGGGCGAGAGCAAGATTGAAGGAACTGCTGATAGAGAGGAAGGATGAACTCATTGGTTGATAACACACTGAACGACAGAATTGACGAGATGCTTGCAGCCAGTGTAAGCAGTGGTTCCGAGCCGGAAGGATTCAGCGTAAGGTTGATGCCCCGTCGTCCTGTGTTTCCGTGGCTTACCGCTGCTATTGTAGTGGTTGTATTTTCAGTAATGGGCTACTTTGTGGCTCGGTGGCTTGGCGAACAGGATCTGGGAAGTGTTGATTACGCTGCGGTATTTTCAGTTGAAACACTGGGCGGGCTGTTGAGAGGTGTTCACTGCGGTCAGCCGGTATTCTGCCTTGCCATAGTGCTTGGTCTTGCCGGAGCAGTTGCTGCCTTTCTGCCTGAAAAACAACAGATGCTGAAGTATTTTCAATAGCTTTCACTCACCGGACAGCTTTTCGAGTTCTTCCGCATCAGCCTGATCACGCAGACGCCTGGATGTTTTTTTTGCAAGAATTAGGTCTGCTCTGCAGATAATGTTCACAGTAGTTCCCTCAATTGCAGTCTGTTCAATGTTGTTGAAAACAGTGTTGTTGTTCATGCCTTCCAGGTGTGTTAGCAGGTCTATCCGGTTTGGTTCTACTCCAAGGTGTACTGCAGCCGGAGTGTTCAAACAATTCCTGTTGTATACCTGCATTTCCAAAGCCGAACTCCTCCAGTGCATTCATTACATTCTCAGCATTTTCTTTTGATGGAAGAAGCAGAAAGTCGATGTCCTGAGTCATTCTGGTGTAGCCGTAGTAGTTTACAGCATAACCGCCTACAAGAGCATAGGCAACATCATGTTTGTGAAACAGAGAGATAAGGTCTTTCATATCATCTGAGAAGAACACCGATTTACCAGTCTGTTTTCTCGTATGATACTACTTTTTCGATTGGTCTCGAACCCCAGTCAGCCCCCCATCTGCGTTCCTGAAGAGTGGCGAACTCGTGTAGCCGTTGCTCTATTGATGTTCTGGAACGCCGAGTAGCTTCGGCTCTGTTCTCCTCCTCAAAACTATGAAAGACTTCCACAGTGATATCCCGATTCATGACGGTAAGGCCTCCTTCAAAGGTCAGCACACATACAATACGGCGGAACTGGAGCATTCTGCAAGTGGATTTCAGAGTAATCATACCAGGGGTTGCACCCAGTGCTATACTTAACGGTGTTGTTTCCGCGCGCTGACTTTAACAGGGAGAGAGTATGAAAAGATTTCTGTTTTTCCTGCCGGTGATTATGCTTCTCGGTTGCGGCGATGGCGAAGCACCGGTTGCAGACAACACGGCAGAGCCGTTTGTAGAACCAGAGCACGTGAGTTCCGACAATTCGGAAAGGCTTATTCCCAGGCAGATTCTGTTCGGGAATCCTGAAAGGGTTGGTCCGCAGATTTCACCGGACGGAAGCATGATTTCGTACATAGCTCCTGTTGATGCGGTGCTTAATCTGTGGGTAATGAACAGGGATATGTCTGAACCCAGGCAGCTTACCTTCGACACCAACAGAGGCGTTACTAACTATTCCTGGGCCGAAGACGGTATTCACATTCTGTACATGCAGGACGAAGCTGGTGAAGAAAACACCCACGTGTACCGTCTTGATGTTGCGACAGGTGAAGTGGTTGACCTCACTCCCATTGACGGTGTAAAAGCTTACGTAAGTGCCACAGATGAAGACCAGCCCAACACAGTGCTCATAGAAACCAATGAAGAGAATCCCATGTTCTTTGATGTTTACAGCTGCAACCTGGAAACAGGCGAACTAACCATGGTTGCCGATAACCCGGGTACGGATGAGAACGGCGATATGGTGCTGGGTTACATGCCTGACGAAGATCTCAACATAAGAATGTATAGCGCTATTAATCCGGAAACTGGCTTTTTCACCGTGTATCACAGGTGGAATGAGAATTCCCAGTGGGAGGAGCTTGCCAGCTTCTCATCAAATGATGCATGGGAGCCAAGAAGATTCAGTGATGACGGAAAAGGTATCTATCTGGCTTCCAACCTTGAATCCAACCTTTCCGCTCTGTACTATCAGAACCTGGAAACCGGTGAGCTTTCGTTCATCACATCCGATTCGCTTGCAGATGTTGGTGGAGTGAGTTTCGATCCCAATACAGGAGAGCCCAGATCTGTGTCTTTCAACTACCTCAGGCGCAGGCGCGAGATCCTCGATGACTCCATTCAACCGGACATGGACTTTCTTGCAGGTTACCATGAAGGCGATTTTGGAACAGTTTCCAGAGACAACGCGGACAGTACATGGATAGTTGTTTACTACACTGTAGACAACCCTGCAGTTTACTTCCTCTACGACAGAACAGATACAACCATGATGGAGATGTTTACAGCCATTCCAGCCCTTGCCGACTACAAACTCGCTTCAGTGGAACCGGTAGAGATACAGTCACGCGACGGCTATACGCTGCCCAGCTATCTCACATTACCTGATTCAGAGTTTTACGGAGAAGGGCCATATCCCACAATTATGTACGTACACGGTGGCCCATGGGCTCGCGACTACTACGGTTATGAACCATTCTGCCAGCTGTTTGCCAACAGAGGTTTTGCAGTGCTGCAGGTTAACTTCCGGGGTTCTACCGGCTTTGGGAAAGAGTTCCTGAATGCAGGTAACAGGCAGTGGGGGAAAAACATGCAGAATGACATTACAGATGGTGTCAGCTGGGCAGTGGAGAACGGTATTGCCGACCCGGAGCGGGTAGTTATTCTTGGTGGTTCCTACGGTGGTTACGCAACACTTGCAGGAGCTGCATTCACACCGGAACTCTACTGCGCTGCCGTGGACTTCTTCGGACCTTCCAATCTGAACACATTCATGGAGACTGTACCACCTTACTGGAAACCCCTAAAGGCCATGATGGATATCAGAGTGGGCGACCCTGAGGACGAAGCGGACAGAGCAATGCTGGAAGAGACTTCCCCGGTTAATTTTCCTGAGAACATGACAATGCCCATGTTTATCGTTCAGGGAGACAACGACCCCAGAGTGATAAAGGATGAGAGTGACCAGATGGTCAGTGCCCTTCGCGAAATAGGAACGGAGGTTCTGTATGTGGTTTACGGTGACGAGGGTCACGGTTTTGCCCATGAGGAGAACCGCCTTGATTTTGCCGGCAGGGTAGAGGAATTTCTGTTCCTGAATGTTCCCGGAGTAGAGTGTGAGCTGTTTACACCTGTTGAGGGCTCAACAGCCAGAATAGAGTAGTTGGGATACGAACAGAGGCCGGGCATTTCGCTCGGCCTCCTAAGTTGAAAGTCCCTTTATGAAAACATCTATGGCAGATGAGATCTGCTCTGAAATCTGGAGATCGGCTGGATTTTCACCATCAACTGAAAGAGCGTGTACGGCGTTTCCCTGCTCATCAATTACAAGAAGATTGTTGTTGATCAGTAATGAAATACCATGAACAAGAGCCCAGGCTGTATTTACGTTCACGGCTGTCTTTTTAGATGAATTCATACTGCTTAGAATTTCTTTTATTCCAATGTAGGCACCGGTGGCCGCTTCAAGCAGTTCTTCAGATACAGGTAATTTAATCACTTCTCTACTAAACATAAGTCTGTAGAGTTCAGGATTTCCCGTGGCAAAAGCAATGTAGTGTTCCATAATAACTCTCAACGCAGTCTGAGGATTTCTTTCATTTGTGGTTTCCTCGAATGAACTCCTCATTTTTCTGAATCCTTCTGCAGCCACAGCTGCCAGTAGAGCGGCCTTGCTTTCGAAGTGTCTGTATGGAGCTGCTTTTGAAACACCTAGAGACTTGCTGAGTTTCCTCAGTGTAATAGAATCGATGCCGTGATTGCACAGAGCTCTCATTGCTTCATTGATCAGCTTTTCTCGCAGGTTGCCATGATGGTAAGGTTTATTGTGCATCTGGAAACTCCCGGTTTTTTAGAGTACCAGAACATTGTCTGGTATGTAAACCAAGTCAACATATTGTTGATGAATCGCATACTACTATGTTGACAACGTCCACATAGCATCATATGTTATCGTCGTTAACATAAGCATGTTCATTAGTATTTTGGGAGAGGAAATGATGGAATCAACAATGCCTCAGTTGGAAATAGGATCAGTAAAAGCAAAACTACCAATCGTTCAAGGGGGCATGGGGGTAGGGGTGTCCCTTTCAAGACTGGCTGCAACAGTGGCTGATGAGGGTGGCATTGGAGTTATCTCAACAGCAGCAATTGGACGGATAAAACCTGATTCCGATGAGAGTGATTCTACCATTCTGAGAGAGGTTATAAGAAAAACAAAAGCGTTAACAAGGGGAATATTCGGCTTGAATATTATGATGGCTATATCCGATTTCAATGAACACTTAAAAGTTGCAATTGAGGAGAAAGTAGCGGTAGTATTTCTTGGAGCGGGACTGCCTTTAAGAATACCGGAAATAATCTCTGTAGACCGGGCAAGAAATTGCTTTACTAATCTAGTGCCCAAGATATCTTCTTCACGGGCAGCACAGGCAATTTGTAAGTTCTGGGACAGACACTACTCAATTGCTCCAGATGCTGTGGTGCTTGAAGGGCCAAAGGCAGGCGGGCATCTGGGATTCAGAATGGAAGATATTAATAATCCTGAATTCCGTCTTGAAGTTTTGTTACCGGAAGTAATCAAAGAAATTATTCCATATGAGCAGAAGTATGGTAGATCCATTCCTGTAATCGCTGCAGGAGGAATTTACAGTGGAGAGGATATTCATAAATTCATAGAATTGGGCGCAAAAGGCGTAAAGATGGGAACAAGGTTTGTGGCCACAAACGAATGTGATGTCGATTCAAAATTCAAGCAGGCTTACGTGGACTGTAGTGAAGAGGATTTGATTCTAATCAACAGTCCCGTAGGTCTTCCGGGAAGGGCGATAAAAAGTAAGCTGCTGGCCGATGTAAGCAGAGGAATAATAAAACCCATTAACTGTCTCTGGAAATGTCTAAAAACCTGCGACAGAAGGAAAGCTCCTTACTGTATTGCAGAAGCTTTAAGCAATGCCAGAAACGGTGATCTGGTAAACGGATTTGCTTTTGCAGGGGCCAATGCATTCAGGATAAAGGAGATCATCTCAGTAAAGGAACTGATGAGCACTCTGGTTGAGGAATTCAATTTGGTCACAAGCCCTACAGCTTGAAGAAAGATTTAATTCTAGCCAGAATGTCTTCTCTGTGTTTTTCGCTGGATTTGCTTTCCACTTTATTCCGGCGCTTTGAGGCTTTGGTCTGCGAAGCAACCTGTTCTTTCCTGCGATCTTCAAGCATGGAACTGAGAGGCTCAACCAGAAGAGGATTGGATTCAAACAGAGCCTTGAGACCCTCCTTGCCAACCACAACAACCTGGGTTTCCTCAAGTGCGGTTACCGTTGCAGAACGGGGCTCACCGGTTAAAAGGCTCATTTCTCCAAAGCACTTGCCGGGGCCAAGGCTCGCAAGAACAACAGGCTCATTCTTATCTGTCCTGAGTGTGACTTCCACGGAGCCGGATCGAATCAGGTACAGGCTGTCACCTGTATCACCCTGACGAACCATTGCCTCCCCCCTGGTGTAGCGAAGAATAGAAGAATACTCTGCCAGGGTTGTGATGTCTTTGTGTGTAAGGGGTTTGAACAGGTCAAGGTTCTTCAGTTCTTTGATGATGTCTTCGCGGAGTTCAGCTCTGAGTTTTTCTTCGTGGTCAGGAGTAACAGTGTGAAGGTACACATCGCTGATAGGGAAAGGAATGCTCATACCGGCCCTCTGCAGACAGTACCATATTCTTGATCTGACGGCATCAGTGATGTGCAGCTTTCGCGAGAAATCCGTGATCCAGAAACGAACATCGTACTGGATGGAGCTGTCTCCGAAGTCTTCAAGAAACACCACAGGTGATGGTTTTGCGCTGATACCGTTTGTGTCGGAAACAGCACCGAGAAGCACCTTTTTTACCCTCTCCGGCGGGTGAGCATAGCCTACCCCCACGGTAACATGGGAGAGATGCAGTTTTGTGGGCTTGCTGTAGTTCGTAACAATAGTTTTTGACACAGTTGCATTGGGAACTGTCATCAGATCGTTGTTTCTGGTTCTTATTGTAAGAACGCGCCAGTTCATTTCCTCCACAGCACCTTCAATACCGTCTACTTCAATCCAGTCTTCCATATCGTAGGGTCTTTCCAGCTGCAGAGACAACCCCGCGAACACATTACCCAGTATGTCCTGAAGGGAGAGACCTATTACAGCGGAAAGAACTGTTGAAGTAACAAGAAAGGCGGTAAGTTTTACACTGAACAGGGTGTTCAGAAGAACCACGGCCAGGGTTGCCATGATGATGAAGGTGAGAACATCGATAACAAGCCTTGGAATGGGAAGCTCCATCTGCCTCCTGGCAAGATGCTCCCACAGAAGAAGAGTCATGAACTGAAGTACAGTGTTTGCCGCCATCATGATGGCAAAAGCAAGAAGAACCCTGATTCCCATAGCCTCAGATGGTACGTCAAGCATCTTCAGGGCCAGGTATATACCCAGGGAAACCCCTGTGGCAATCACCCACAGTTTAAGCCTGCTCTGGCCCTCATGCTTTTTAAGCACCCACAGCATAAGACCTACTGAAAGCCCGAGAAAAACTGCCTCACCCAGATATGTCCAGTTCATAATTCACCCCCTTCTTGTTCCGATTATATCAAAGCCCGGTTCAGCGGAGCAGTGTGAACTGCACTGCTGTGCTGAAATTGTCTGCGGTCAGCGAGTAGATACCACTGGGCAGAGATGAACAGTCTACAGAGAACACCTCTCCAGCTTCTGCGGAAACCGGTGTTTCCAGCACTTTTCTTCCTGCGATGTCGTACAAACTGATGATGCCGGTAAAGGAATACCCGCCGCCTGAGAACATTATTGAAAGGTTTGAGTTTACAGGGTTGTTAAGTACCACAGGAGCAGGGTGTACAGGAGAAGAACCCTGTTGTATTCCCGTTGATACTTCAGTGTAGATGTTCCAGTCTCCGCCCTGGGTTCCTGCCCAGTAGATGCTGCCGCCTGAGGCAACAGGGTTCCACACAGGACCGCCTGGTGAGACGGGCTGGAAAGGTGCCGACCAGCCTTCTGTGGTTAGAACAGAAGTCATTGCTACGGCATCAGACCTTCCTTCCTGCCAGTACACAGCCTGACCGTCCTCAGGTGTAGTACACACCACAGGGTTGATCATGTGTTTTTCACCTGAAGCAACTGTGTTAACAGATTCCCACTGTGATCCATTCCATATTCTGGAGTTGACGGCAGACACAGCTCCGTCAGACTGCCACACGGCCACAAGAACTCCGTTTGCCAGGGCTATGTGAGGAGAATGGCAGAAGTTGCCTGTTGAGATGATCTCCGGTGTACTGAAACCCGCTTCATCTCCATGGCACCACACAACAGAACTTCCAGAGGGGGTCTGTTTCACCCACAGAGCGTGTAGATCACCGCTGTAATCCTCTGAGATCACAGGTGATTCCGCCCATGAACCTGATGCGCTGAGCTGCTGAACCGGTACAGAGCCGTCAAGAGATTTCAACATGATCCTTCCCCCTGTTGCTTCCCAGTCCTGCCACACAAGCCACATTCTATCGGTAAATGCAAGATCGGGAGACACCTGATAGCCTTCCTGGGGAACTGCAGTTACAACAGATTCAAAAGGAATACCGTGTGCTGTTTTTATTCTGTAGGAGTAGGTTGACAGATCAAAATCGCTCCACGCCAGCCAGGGGGTTCCGGAATTGTCAAAACACACAGACACCGCATTGTCCCAGTATTCATCGGCGTCTACGATGTAAACCTGGCTCCAGCTGTCTGAAGAATCGTCGTAGAACCGTGACGCAACATCAAGTCTTCCGTTTTCTCCTGTGAGCCATGCGATAGCTGTGATACTTTCGTGGGTATCCACTGCGGGGAAACAGTCTGACTTCGAACTGGTGGATACAGGGAAAACATCAGTTGGCCGGGAGCTGTGTCCAACACCTGCATTAACCGCCATGGCACCTGTCGGTTTCAGTGTGGGATCACCCAGCAGAGCGTTTCCGTAGAACCACGCCCTTTCTGTGGAAGAGAATCCGCCCTGGGCTTCGTACTCCCACCAGTCTCTGAATGCCTCACCGAAAGTTGAACCGGAGCCCACCGGATTGTAGAAGTATTCAAAGTCCAGCATTGAACCTGTTTTCGCTGCACCTGAGATCAAAAGACCCATGTCTGTTCCAAACAGGTACCAGTTGCCCAGACACCCGGTTTCTGTCCACCTGGCATTGGAGCAGGAAAAAAGCTGAAGAAAGGCGGTATTCGGATTTACCTGCGCGATCTCAGGGGCCATAACGGTACCGGACATCCCCGAGGGCACCTTGAAAGTATGTCCCCACGGGCATGAATGGGCCATGAGGTGCACGAATTCGTAACCTTCTCCCAGACGGGAGAGGTAGTTTTCAGCAGTGGTCTGTGTTTCAGAGTTAACCACTGTAACACCGGAACTGCCGTATATGGAATTAAGGCCGCAGTCGGTGTAGGAACTCCAGTCATCATCGTTGTAGGCCAGAGCCCTTGAGGGAGGAGTGAGGGCTCCTGTACGGTACAGATGGTTTTTCTGGAAATACTGTGAAAGCATGAGAAGTTCGGAGCCAAATTCTGCAGCGTGGGCATCTATTCTGCCCAGCCATATTTCCGGTGCCACATCACCTGTGTGCGTATCAAGAAGACCGTTGGAATCCGTGTCTGTCCAGATCCCGTCCAGATCCATGAAGTAGAGTTCGCAGGGGAATTCCTCCTGTGCCCAGTAGTCTTCCTCGTACCAGGCTGCTGGCAGAAAACCCACGAAAATCGCACCGTCTATATCCGTGGTTCCAAGGACAAGGTCTTTCAGGTCGGATGCCGTTCCCCCGGACATATTCTGAACAGTGACGTTCCAGCCTTCTGCAGCAAGGTCCGTCTGGAACTGGGTGAGTTCAACAGACAGAGCAGATGCCACATAATCAGCCACAACAACAAGAACGGTGTTTCCGTCTGCAGGTTGTGCCAGCGGGGCTGTGATGTTCTGAAAAGATGCAGGAAAATCTTCAAGGGGAGACCGTTCAATGGCAGAGAAGGACACAGGAGAAATGCCTGTTGGAACGGTTGCGCCAAACACAGACAACAAAATGGGCAGAAACAGCATGTTGACCTCCGGATAGTTTTATTTCAACCGCGGGAAGAGACAATATACCCGCTCAGTTGAGGTAGGTCACCACTGCAGAAACATGAATTCTTCCATCGAAAAATACGGTATCAGCCTGCGGCTGCAGCGTACCCTCAATGATAATGCAGTCTACCTGAAGTTCGCGGAGAAGGCTGTCTGCCGCCTGGGAGGGCCACTGGTTAAGAACACGGGCATACTCGTCATATTCGGCCGGGAGCGTTGTGCTGTACCCGTTTACCGATGGAGTAAAACAGCAGGTCGAACCTGCCAGCCGTTCTGTTTCAATTTCAGGCCGGTCCAGGTTACTGGAAACAGGCAGGTAGAGTATTCGCTGGAAGTTTCTGTGCGCAATCCACTGCTGCCAGGGCTGAGATCCAAGTGGAATTGTTTCTATCGGAGGATGCCACACTGCTGCCGCAGTGAATAAAATTCCCAGCACAGCGAGTCCCGGTTTTTCCTGTAGCTTGCGTCCTGCAAACACAGCCAGAGGAACCAGTGCGAAGATACCTGCTCTTGCTGGAAGTCTTATTGAAGAACACCCGGGCAGCAGTGCCAGAATTCTGAAAGGCGCAGGAGCAAGAGCTTTGCCTCCTGCAACCAGCACCGGACCCAGGCTGAAAACGGAAAAGAACACAACACAGGCCAGGAGAAAAATATCCCATCTGTTCTTTTTTCCCCGGAGGAGAAACCAGATGCTTCCGGCGATCACAGCAAGCCCGGGCCACAGAGCTGCTTCAGGGTGTACACTGCCCGCTCTCATCCAGCCCAGAACAGTGCTGTTTCCCCAGGGCGCCAGGAAAGCCAGCACATCTGTTGAAGCTATTGTGTCTGTCGGCCACGCCTGAGCATTTTTAATGTGAGGGATGAGAAACAGCAGGGAAGCAAGGTTGCCTGCAGTCCACCAGATTCCCATGGGAAGAAGTTTTTTTCTTTGTTTAAGGAAGAAGGCTGTTGCCAGTAGCAGCAGTATGGCCAGATTCAGAAAGTACCACAGGTAAAGAGAGCTTAAGCACTGCAGCAGGACCAGTACACCCAGCTGCCAGCCTGTTGTTTTCCCCTTGAGAGTTCTAAGGGCGTAAACTATTGCCAGAAAAGAAAACCCTGCGGAAAACAGCTGAATGTGCCAGATATGCGACTGGAAATACGGAAGCAGAACAACAACCGACCCGGTGAACAGCCTGCCGGAAACAGATGCACCTGTTTCAGCCGCCAGAACCGCGGCAGCGAAACCTGCGAAAGCAAGTGACAACACAAGAAGAAGGTTGTGAATACGAACAGGGTCCATACCGGCAGTCTGCATTGGCAGGGCAGCTGCACTCTGCACCAGAAGCAAGTCATTCCTGCCGTTACCATCGGGAAAGCCTGCAAAGATCGGAAGGTTCAGAGGGTTTTCTCCTGAAAGTACCGCATGAGTGTTCCAGGAGATCAGCCAGCTGTTGAACAGGGTGTCAACGTGGTCGTGGGGACTGCCTGTTACAGCAAGCGGCCAGGTAACCATCACAGCCAGTAGAAGAAAAAGCCCGCCTGCCGCAGTCACGGCAGGCAGGAGCTTTCTCTTTTCAGACACCGGTCAGTAGGCCCGTGCTATGATTGCCGTTGTGGAGGTTTTTCTGCCTGTGAGGAAACAGGTACCGGATCCCGGCCTCTGCTCCAGGGGAATGCACCGCACAGTAGCTTTGGTTTCCTCCTGTATTCTTGCTTCATCTTCACCGTCGCCGTCCCACCACACACGGTAGAAACCCGGCTGCCCTGGAAGCAGCTGTTTGAATTCGTCGTAGGTCTCAATATCGTAGGTGTGGGTGTTTCTGAATTCAAGAGCGGAAGCAAGCATTTCACTCTGTATGTCTGTAAGAATACTGTTTACAGCCCCGGCGATACCTTCCATAGGAATTGTAAACTTGCCTTCTCTGCCTGGTTTGTTCCGTGGGCTGGCCATTACATGACCTTCCGCCAGGTCTCTGGGGCCCAGTTCAAGCCGCAGTGGTACACCGCGAACTTCCCAGTGGTTGAATTTAAATCCCGGGCTCATTCCGTCTCTGTGGTCAACAAGAACACGGATACCTGTATCTTTCAACTGTTTGGCGATCCTGTCGGCAGCCTCTGTGACAGCAGGTTTCTCCTCTTCTTTACGGGCTATTGGTACTATCACAACCTGCACAGGGGCAAGCATAGGTGGAAGTTTCAACCCGTGTTCATCTCCGTGAACCATGATCACTGCGCCTACAAGCCTTGTTGTAACTCCCCAGCTGGTCTGGTGAACGAACTGACGCTGGTTTTCCGAATCAAGAAATCTTGTGTCAAAAGCTTTGGCAAAGTTTGTTCCAAGGTAATGGCTTGTGCCACCCTGCAGCGCCCATCCGTTACCCATCATGGATTCGATCGTGTAAGTAGCCACTGCACCGGCGAATTTTTCCTTTTCGGTCTTTCTGCCGGGTATAACAGGGATAGCTGCCATATCGTGCATGAAATCTGTGTATACCTCCAGCATGCGCATGGTTTCCTGCCTGGCATCCTCTTCGGAAGCGTGGGCTGTGTGACCCTCCTGCCACAGAAATTCAGTTGTTCTCAGGAACGGTCTGGGGCGCAGCTCCCACCTCACAACATTTGCCCACTGGTTGAGAAGCATGGGAAGGTCACGGTAGCTGTTGATCCACTTGCTGAACATGTGATTGATGATGGTCTCAGATGTAGGCCGCACAACAAGCGGTTCCTCAAGCTCTTTCCCGCCTGCATGTGTTACTATGGCCAGTTCAGGGCTGAAGCCTTCAACATGATCTGCCTCTTTCTTAAGAAAACTCTCGGGAATAAACAGAGGGAAGTAGGCATTGCTGTGACCGGTTTCCTTGAAACGACGGTCAAGATCATCCTTCATAAGCTCCCATATTGAGTAGCCGTACGGGCGTATGACCATGCAGCCGCGGACTGGAGCCGGGTCAGAAAGCTCAGCTTCTCTTATGACATCCAGATACCACCTGGAAAAGTCTTTTTCCGGGCTTGTTATGTTTTTTGCCATGGCCACCCTTTCATTAACATATATTACAACAGATAAAAAGCAAAAACCCGCTCTTTCCCCTGCAACGGGGTTTGACGAGAGCGATGATAACCGGTAATATAGTCTGTGTCAGGGGGTCAGAGATCTGAGAGTGGTAGTATACCCATGAAGGCCTCACCCGTCTGCTTCGGAGGCGCCCCTCTTCAAGGGGGGAAGACTCAGAGACCCAGGCGGTTGTTGTAAGCCCTTTAACCCTGTATTAAGAGCATTCCTCAGGGTTTGACCCCCTTCCTCTTTTCCAGACTTTTCTTTTATTCCAGCTTGTCCGCAGTCTTTGAGTGATGTTTGTATTCAGTTATCTTACCCGGGTACTCTAAACATTCAGGGTGGAGGAAAATGGCAGGCGGAAAACTAACTGTTAAAACTCTGGCGGCAATGAGGAAACGCGGAGAAAAGATCGTAGCTCTCACAGCATATGACTACCAGACCGCCCGAATGGAACAGCAGGCCGGAGTCCATGTTATTCTGGTGGGTGATTCCTTTCAAATGGCTGTTCTTGGAGAGGATACCACTCTGGGAGCAACTGTGGATGTTCTTATCGCCCACTGCCGGGCTGTAAGAAAAGGGGCACCGGATGCTCTAGTTGTTGGTGATATGCCTTTTGGAAGCTATCAGCCTTCTGACGAGACAGCAGTTGCCAGTGCTGTGAGATTTATAGCCGAGGCGGGAGTTGATGCTGTGAAGCTGGAAGGCGGCAACGATGCCGCTGTGAGCCGGGTGAGAGCTATTGTAAGTGCCGGTATTCCAGTGATGGGGCACATCGGTCTTCTTCCCCAGTCTATCAGAGCCGAGGGAAGTTACCGGGTAGTACGATCCGATTCCGAAGAAATGCTTCTCCGGCAGACAAAGGATCTTGAAGAGGCCGGAGCTTTTTCCATGGTTCTTGAAATGATAGAAGAGGAAGTGGCAGACAGAATTTCCCGGGCTTCATCGATCCCGACGATCGGTATAGGCGCAGGCAGGTACACACACGGTCAGATTCTGGTTGTTAACGATATGCTGGGAATGAACCGTAGTTTTAATCCAAAGTTTTTAAGAAAGTACGCAGACCTCAACTCTGTGATGGAGAAGGCGATCGGAAACTATGTGAGTGATGTAGCCGGTGGAACTTTTCCCGGTGAAGAGAATGTTTTCAAGGGAAGGGGAAAAGCCAGGTGAAAATTCTTGTAGTTGGCAGTGGAGGCCGCGAGCACGCGCTTGCGTGGGCTCTGCACAGAAACGGTGCAAACCAGATTCTTGTTTCTTCCGGAAACCCGGGGACAGCAGAGTTCGCAACCAATACAACAGGGGATCCGGTTGAAATAGCATTGAAAGAATCTGTTGATCTGGTGGTTGTAGGTCCGGAAGTTCCTCTGGTTAATGGTATTGCGGATGTGCTTGAAGAAAAGGGAATACCGTGTTTCGGGCCGTCTGCACAGTGTGCCCGTCTTGAGGGCAGCAAGTGGTTCGCCAAGGAAATAATGGCCGAGGCCGGTGTTCCAACAGCAACGGGAAAGGTGTTTACAGACCACGCTTCCGCCGTGGACTACATTGGAGAGTACCCGGACAAATTCGTTATAAAGGCAGACGGTCTGGCTGCAGGCAAGGGCGTGTACCTTCCGAACACGCGGAAGGAATCCGATGCCATCATCGAGGAGCTGTTCAGAAACGGCTCCGGCACTGTGGTTGTTGAACAGAGGCTTTCCGGCAGAGAGGTCAGCGTTCTGGCTGTCTGCAACGGAACTGATGCCGTTGTTCTTCCTCCCAGTCGGGACCACAAGAGGGTTTATGATGGTGATATGGGGCCCAATACCGGTGGAATGGGTGCTGTGTGTCCGCCACCAGACATTCCCTTCGATTTCGGAGATGATGTTCTTGAAAAAGTGATACTTCCTGTACTCAGGGTTATGAAAGCACGGGGAACGGAATACAGAGGTGTTTTGTATGCCGGTCTCATGATTACGGAGTACGGATACTTTGTTCTGGAATTCAATGTGCGTTTCGGTGATCCGGAGACCCAGGCGGTTCTGCCTCTTGTAAAGAGCAGTCTTGATCAGTTGTTTCTCGCTGCAGCCAGAGGAAAGAAGCTGCCTCCAGTAGAGATCAGTGACGGAGCTTCGGCCTGTGTTATTCTTGCTTCTGGCGGGTATCCCGGCAGCTATTCGAAAGGTAAGGAGATCACCGGTATCGATAAGGTTGATTCCCTGGTCTTTCAGGCCGGGACCACCGAAAGAAATGGTTCTCTGTACACGGCAGGGGGAAGAGTGCTGGGTGTAACAGCACTTGGCGAAGACCTGGATGAGGCGCTGGAAAATGCTTACAGAGATGCTGAGCTTATAGAGTTTGAAGGCAAACACATGAGAAGAGACATTGGAAGGACAGTATGAAACCACTTGTCGGCATAATAATGGGCAGCGAAAGCGACCGTGAAACCATGAACAAAACCGGGGAGATTCTGGAGGGCCTCGGCATTCCATTTGAACTCAGTGTAATGAGTGCCCACAGAAACCCCGAAAAAGTGAAAAGCTACACACAAACAGCCTCTGACAGAGGTATAAAGGTAATTATCGCAGGAGCCGGTCTTGCCGCCCACCTGGCCGGTGCTGTCGCGGCCAACACCCTTCTGCCGGTGATAGGTGTTCCCATTGAAGGCGGGCCGCTCCGGGGTTTTGATGCCCTGCTCTCCACTGTAATGATGCCAAAAGGTGTTCCTGTGGCGACAGTGGCGATCGGCAGTCACGGTGCCAGAAATGCCGCCTACCTTGCGGCACAGATCATAGCTCTTTCAGACGGGAAAGTGCTGGCTGCGCTGAAGGAAGCCCGTGGCTGGTAAATATCTGCATGTTGATATTTTAGAACCGGATAAAGAGACCGTTTCGGCGGTCTCTTGTGTAATTAAAGCCGGAGGCACCGTTATCTATCCTTCTGACACTGTGTATGGAATAATCGCAGACAGCGGAAACAGAGCTGCATGCCAGGCGGTTGCTGCAATCAAGGGATACTCTTCCGTAAGGCCCTTCATTGTTCTGGTGCCGGATATCGAATCAGCCCTTACACTTGTATCCACCTCTGGCAGTGTGGTACTTATGCGTAAATACTGGCCCGGCCCGGTTACTATGGTTTTCAAGGCGAGCAGGATCGTACCGGACTGGCTTGTTTCCCCAGGAGGAACAGTCGCTCTGAGACAACCTGCAGACAAACTCTCTCAAGCCATTCTGAAGGAAACAGGCAGGTTTCTTGTAACAACCAGCGCCAACAGAAAAGCTGAGCCATTCCCTCTGACTGTAGAATCCATCCACGCTGAGATCACCCTGAAAACAGATATCACCCTTGACGGCGGTTCTCTTCAGTCCCGCAGACCGTCAAGAATACTGAACTGCACCGGTTCGATACCTGTGGAACTAAGAAACTGACCGTTTCCTTTCCCAGTTCTCACAGCAGTTACCTGCCAATTGGTTTACATCCAAAAGCTTATACCGTGTAATCACAGGTTGGTTCTGTAAAGATCGGTGAAGTTACTTCAGACTGGGAAAGGCTTGATCCATTTGATTTGAGTTCTCTTGCGCTTTGGTCAGGCAAAACAATTACAAGTGTTTCTCTCAGCTTCAGAACCACAGACTCGTCATCAGGGGCGGATCCGGTTAGAATTGGATGGGTCAAACTGGAGAATGGAGAACTGTGATATTCCTAGCGATATTCCTGTCAGTACAGAGCTTGATCAGTTACAGCGGCGGTTCTGTTCAGCAGGGTGACTGGTCTGGAGGCCCCGGTACCCCAGGGCCGGTTCAGAACTGGAACTGGGCAGGCGTGTTCCTCAGTGAAACGCACATGACATGGGATAAGACACCAGGTTCAGTTTACCTGGATCTGACGGCATCCAGGCATGTAGTAAGCGGGGCTCCAACTTTCAAGTTTGCCTGCTCCGGAGATATTAATGGAGACGGAAATACAGATGTTGTAACCTGCAATTCAACTACAAGGCAGCTTGTGTGGTCTGAAAATGATGGAACAGGTACATCATGGGTTAGCCATACCATTAAATTTAAATACGGAGCATATCCAACAAGAGGCTGCTCCATAGTTGACATCAACGGAGACGGGTTTCTTGATGTTGTCGGATGTTTCGCGAACCAGGCAGGAGATACTCTTTTCTGGTACGAGAACACAGATGGCACAGGGCTTGCATGGACAGAACACTGTATTGATGAGTATGACTGCCTGATGTGTATATATAGTGCTGATATTGACAATGATGGTGACAATGATGTTGTTGCAAGCAGTACTAAAAAAGGTGTCGGACTAAGCTGGTGGGAAAATCTCGACGGCATGGGTACTCTTATGCAGAAGCACACAATCACAGATGATGATGATTATTGGCAAGCCTGGCAGCTTAACCTCACCGACCTCGATCTGGATGGAGATATCGATATTATTGCCCCCTGTCATACCAGTGACTACAATTACTGGCTGTTCTTCAATGACGGTTCCGGCATGAATTGGGATGTTGAATTGATCAACGCGGATGATGATTACTGTGCACCAACATCTATATCCGCGGGTGACCTTGATTCCGATGGTGATATTGATATTGCTGCGACTTCAGGTGATCCATACAATGGACTATGTTTCTGGTTCGAAAATGTAGACGGTTCATGTTATGATTGGGAACAGCACATGCTGGATGATGAGTTTGCTGGAGCCTATACGGTGCATGTGGCAGATCTCACCGGTGACGGGTATCCCGATATTGTTGCTGGAGCCGGATACCCCATTGGAACAGATGAGGTGGTTCTCTGGGAGAACGCCGGGGGAACCGGAACCAACTGGCTTAAACACCTGCTT
>QNDR01000009.1 GCA_003646025.1 Candidatus Fermentibacterota bacterium | reverse complement strand
GACGAGATGGAAAGCGTGTCGATTGGAGAAGAATAGCAGCGCTATTTGACGATAATCGGCGCGCTTTGCAGCCGTTCGTGTGGTGTCTAATGCCGATGTTGTATTTTCGGTCAGGCTCCTAGTTTCGCTTTTCATGATCACTGTCTGCTCTGTTTCAGGTTGGTGGTACCTGTAATATTCCAACATTGTCATATGACAATGTACGGTGTAAATCGGCATATTCCCGGTTCAACAGAGAACCGGGAGAACTTATGAAAAAAATAATCGCAGGGATTGATATAGGTTCCGTTGCCATAAAAATAGCATTCCTCCGCAACAGAAAAATAATTAAAACCATCTATCGCAGGCATCAGGGAAAACCAATGAAGGCTCTGCTTGACCTGTTTATAGAGCGTCCTGAACTGAACAGCACTCCAGTTGTTTTAACCGGCTCCGGTTCACTGAGAATAGCCGTATTCGCCGGTGTGGAAACAGTCAACGAAGTCGTTGCTCTTTCAGCTTCAGTGTCAGAGTACCTGTCCCACGCCGGCTCGGTTATTGAAATGGGCGGCCAGGATTCGAAACTGCTTCTGATGCGAAGTGATGCATCCGGCGAAACGGTGATGGATGAGTTTTCAATGAACTCTATCTGTGCAGCAGGCACAGGTTCGTTTCTTGATCAGCAGGCAGGCAGACTTGGGCTTACGCCTGAGGAGATGGGTGACCTCGCCGTTACATGTGAAGCTCCTCCCAGAATTGCCGGCAGATGCAGTGTGTTTGCCAAGAGCGACATGATACACCTTCAGCAGGTCGGTGCCACCGTTGCTGAAATTGTAAGTGGTCTGTGTTTTGCAGTTGCAAGAAATTTCAGAAGCGTTATTGCTGCTGGAAGACGGTTCAGGTATCCGGTTGCTTTTGTAGGCGGAGTCGCCTCCAACAGTGGTATGGTAAAAGCTTTCAGGAGCGTTCTTGACGGTGAAGTTATCGTTCCTGAACACTTCAATGTACTCACCGCAGCAGGTGCAGCCCTTTCCAGGGAACCTGCCGTACTCCGGACACAGCAGATCAGAGAGCTTATCAATTCAATTGGAACTGAAATAGAAACTCTTCCTTCTCTGATACCCCATGCTCTCGGAACCGCCGATTTTACCGTAGCGGATGAGATACCTGCCGGGGGTATCTATCTTGGTATTGATGTGGGTTCGATAAGCACTAATCTGGCTGCCGTAGCACCAGACGGTACCGTTGTCGACCGTTTGTATCTAAGAACCGCTGGAAAGCCCCTTGAGGCTGTTAAAAACGGACTGCGGGAACTTGGTCCAAGGTTGAAATCCGTGAAGGTTCTGGGGGCAGGTGTTACAGGCAGCGGAAGGTATATGACCGGAGACTTTGTCGGAGCTGATGTTGTCAGAAATGAAATTTCTGCGCAGGCCAGAGCCGCAATTGAGATTGATCCCGAAGTAGACACTGTGTTTGAGATAGGTGGGCAGGATTCCAAGTACATCTCCATTGAAAAAGGACGTGTAGTTGACTTTGAAATGAACAAAGTCTGCGCCGCCGGTACAGGTTCTTTTCTTGAAGAACAGGCAGAGAAACTTGGAATAAAAATACAGGATTTTGGTTCCATTGCCCTGTCAACCAGCGCCCCGTGCAGACTTGGTGAGCGGTGTACAGTGTTTATGGAAAGCGATGTGGTTTCCCATCAGGCGGTGAGTACACCGATTCAGCAGATAACATCCGGACTCTGCTATTCAATAGTCAAAAACTACCTTCACCGTGTGGTTGGTGAGAGGAAGATAGGGAAAAAGATATTTTTCCAGGGTGGAACTGCACACAACCGAGGAGTGGTGGCGGCCTTCAATGCGGTTCTTGGCCAGGGGAGAGAGGTTATTCTTCCCCCGCATCACGATGTTACAGGGGCCATCGGTGTGGCTCTGATGGCCAGAGATGCCATGAAGGATGGAAGGAAAACAACTTTCCGCGGCTGGAGTCTTTCTGAAAACAGCTACACACAGGATTCGTTCATATGCAGAGCATGTTCGAACAACTGTGAAATCCACAGGGTCACGCTGGCAGACGGCACAAAGCTGTTCTACGGGGGCAGGTGCGAAAAATATGAGACCGGTTCCATGCAGACCACGTCAGGCGGAGAGAATCTGTTCCTTGAAAGGGTTGAGAATGTCTTCAAGTATTCTGGCAGGGACTGGGGCAATGGGCCTGTTGTAGGAATATCAAGGTCTCTGTGGTTCTGGGAGCTTTTCCCGTTCTTCGGAACATTCTTCAGATCCATGGGCTGCCGTGTGGTGGTGAGCGGTGAATCCACTTCTGCTACCGTTCATTCAGGAGTGGAGAGTGTTGCCGCGGAAACCTGTTTCCCTGTGAAAATAGCTCACGGTCATGTGATGGAGCTGCTGGAGAAGGGCGTAGAGATTCTGTTTCTTCCATCAATTCTCAGAAACAAACCCCAGGGAGATTTTACTGAATCCTATAACTGTCCATATATCCAGGGTTCTCCGTACATTCTTGATGCCGGGCTTGTTCTGAATCAGATGAAGAATGTAAAAGTTCTGAAACCGGTTCTGGACTTTGCTCTTCCCGGTAACGAGTGGATGAGTGCACTGATACAGACGGCAGTTGAGCTTGGGTTCAGTACGACTGAGGCAAAAGCGGCGCTCAAAGAAGCACAGGACGCACAGGATAGATTTGTGAAGGCAAACACAGAGCGGGGCAGGCGGGCCATACAGAACCTGGACGGACGCAGGGGTTTTGTTGTGGTCAGCAGGCCATACAACGGGTCAGACCCTGTGGTGAACACCGATCTTCCGGCAAAACTGGCTAAACTTGGAGGAGTTGTCATTCCTCTCGATATGCTGCCCATGTCCATGGACAGAGCTGCGGAAAGCTATGACAACATGTACTGGCACTACGGTCAGAGAATACTTGCCGGCGGAATAGTTATCAGAGAGAATGAGAACCTGCACGCTGTTTATCTCAGTAACTTCGGCTGCGGCCCGGATTCTTTTATAGAGCATTCATTCAGGGAAATCATGGGCGAAAAGCCCTATCTGTCAATAGAGATAGATGAGCATGCTGCGGATGCAGGTGTCATTACAAGGTGTGAAGCATTTCTTGACGCTCTGGATGGAGCAGGAAATCTTGGGACACAGGAATACCAGCCCCCTCCCCGGGAACAGCAGGATGTAACTGGAAGAACTCTCTGGATTCCCCTGATGAGCGAGGCAAGCTATCTGGCTGCAGCTGCAGTCAGGAACCGTGGAATTGATGCAAAGGTTATACCTCCCACAACTTCGGATGCTGTTGCTCTTGGCAGAACAGTTACAACTGGAAGAGAATGTTATCCCGCGATAATTACCGCAGGCAACATGCTTAAAATACTGGAAACAGATAAACCTGAAAAAACGGCGTTTTTCATGGCAACTGCATCAGGTCCCTGCAGGTTTGGGCAGTACTGCACTTTTCAGAGACAGGTACTGGAGAAAAACGGGTTTGAAGGTGTTCCTGTTCTCACTGCAACTTCAAGTGATTCTTACTCCAGCATTCCGGGACTGGGTTCAAGAAAGTTCCAGAAGGATCTTCTTCAGAGCCTTGCAGCAGCAGATATACTCAAGAGGGCTCTTTTTAGAGTTCGGCCGTATGAGGTTACTCCTGGAAGTGCGGATCGTCTTTTCAAAAAGTGGTTGTCCGACTTTGAGGATACCCTGGAAAAAGGAGCTTCACTGGCTGGCAGAGCAAAAAAAGCTGCAGCTGAGTTCGAGAAGTTTCCCCTTCGGGATATTGCAAGAAAACCTCTTGTGGCAGTGTTTGGCGAGATTTATGTGAGGAATGATGACTATGCAAATGACAACACTGTAGACAGGCTGGAAGCTATGGGTGCGGAAGTCATCTACACCCCTCTTACAGAGTGGTTTGACTATGTTAACCACAGTTTTATCGAGAAATCGAAGCAGAACGGAAAGACAGCATCGGTTATCAAGGGGAAAACCATCAGCATGGTAATTACAAAAGTAAAAAGGGCTGTTGAAAAGCCTTTTGACAGCCTTCTTCGAGGGACGCCGCATGTTTCAGCATCGCAGGTAATGAAAGCCTCAACACCCTATATGGCAGAAAATATCGGAGGAGAAGCGGTTCTCAGTATCGGTGCGCCGCTTGCACTTCTTGAGCATGGCGGTATTGACGGAGCGGTTAACATATATCCGTTTAACTGCCTGCCGGGTACTGTTGTTTCCGCTGTTTCCAGAAGGATAAAACGTGACAAACCAGGGCTTCCATGGCTTAACCTTGCTTTTGACGGACAGGAAGATACAGACAACACCTCACGGTTTGAAGCATTCATGGATCAGGTCCGCAGGCTTCATTACGGAAAGACCGGAGAAAAGAACAGGAGTGCTCAATGAACAGTGAAATCAAACAACTGATCTCCTTTCTGCAGAACAGTCCAACAGCTGCCCACTGTGTGGAAGCTTCTGTTGAAATTCTTAAAAAAAATGGTTTCAGGCAGATATTCATGGATGAAGAGTGGAAGCTGAACAGCGGTGAAAAGTGTATGGTTGTAGATTCTGATTCCACAGTTGCTGCTTTTATAGTGGGAAGAAAACCGGCAGCGGATACCGGTTTCAGAATTATTGGAACACACACCGACGCACCTGGATTTCGTCTCAAGCCCGAACCTTATGCCTACAGTGAAGGTCTTTCAACGCTTGGCGTGGAGATATACGGCGGGCCTACTGTGGCTACGTGGTTTGACAGGGATCTGGGACTTGCCGGCAGCGTTTCCTTTATGGAGAACAGCTGTCTCACAACAAAGCATTTCAGGATAAACAGCCCTGTACTCAGATTTTCATCTCCGGCGATTCACCTGAACCGCAATGCGAACAAGGACGGGTTCAAGGCAAATGCGGAGAATCAGCTGCTTCTGATTTTTGGAGAAGATAAAGGCGACTACGATTCTTTGAAACAAATGGTTGCCGCCTCTGCCGGAATCGGTGTCGAACAGATAATAGACTTCTCCGGAGAAGTGTTCGATGTGCAGCCTCCGACACTTAACGGTATACATGAGAATTTCCTTGTTTCTGCAGGCCTGGACAACAGAAGCAGCACGCATGCTGCTCTGGCCGCAATAACAGAGATGACGCCGGGAGATTCCACTGCCATTGTGTTTTTGTTTGACAACGAGGAGATAGGATCCAGAACGGTTAACGGAGCAGCTTCTCCCTTCATGGAAAGAGTGCTTGAACGTGTTTCAGGCACCAGAGAGCAGTTTTTTAGAGCATGCAGCCGGAGCATCAATGTAAGTGCCGACTGCGTTCATGCAGTGCTTCCAGGATGGGCGGACAAGCACAGCAAACTCTCAAAACCTGTATTGAACAAAGGACCAGCCGTGAAGATGTCTGCAGGGGGCAGCTATGCGTCATCTGCCCGCACATCAGCCTATTTCATCAAGTGTGCTGAGCTGGCACACAGTCCCGTTCAGAAATTCGTTTCAAGGGCAGATGCTAAAAGTGGAGGAACACTTGGTCCCATTGCGGCTACCGGAACAGGTATTCCTACTGTTGATGTGGGTAACCCAATGCTGTCAATGCATTCATGCAGAGAGATGGCGGGAACTGTGGACCACAGAAACATGATAAACTGCATGAAAATTCATCTGGAAGGCAGCGTAGCTATTTTCTGAAGTTTTTTATCTGGAAGGAAAACAATGCCAAGAAAAGTTGATGTGGTGATAATCGGCTCGGGTACCGCAGGATTGTCTGCCCTGGGTCAGGTTAGAAAAAGAACAGACAACTTTGTAATAATCAACGATGGTCCTTATGGAACCACCTGCGCCAGAGTTGGCTGCATGCCCTCTAAAATGCTTATTGAGGCTGCAGATGTATTCCACAAACGGCTGTTGTATGAGGAAATGGGTTTCAGACTTTCCGGAACTGTAGAGGTTGACGGCAAGGCGGTTCTGGAGAGAGTTAGAAAGCTGCGGGACAAGCTGGTTAAAGATACCAACAGGGCAACCATCAGACTGGAACAGCATAAAAATATTCCCGGAAGAGCCAGAATTCTTGCCCCGGATCTTGTGGAAGTTAACGGGGAACAGATAAAAACCGAAGCTATGATAATTGCCACCGGTTCAACACCCATTGTTCCCGAACAGTGGAAAAAATTCGGTGACAGAATTGTTACCAACTCAACGCTGTTTGAAATGCAGAATCTGCCGGAAACCATGGCTGTTGTCGGTCTTGGCTCCATCGGTCTGGAAATCTCCCAGGCCTTGAGCCGTCTTGGAGTGAAAATTACCGGATTTGACGCATTGAACACCATAGGTGGAATCACCGATCCTGAAGTTGCAGAAGCGGCAATAGAAATAATAGGGGAAGAGTTTCCCATTCATCTGGAAAGCAGGGTAACTCTGGAAGAGGGCACCTCAGGCAGAGTTCTGGTACGATCAGAAAATATCGAAGTGCAGGTGGACAAAGTTCTTGTTGCCGTGGGGAGAAGGCCAAACACCGAGGGTTTGGCAATGGAAAATCTTGGTGTTCCTCTCAACAGCATGGGAATTCCCGAGTTTAACCCGCACACAATGCAGGTGGGAGATCTCCCGGTGTTTATTGCCGGGGACGTAAACATGAGAGCACAGTTTCTTGCTGAAGCAGCTGATGATGGCCACATAGCCGGATACAACAGCGTAAAAGACGCTCTGCACAGCTTCTGCCGGAGAACGCCACTCGGTATCGTCTTTACCCATCCCAACATTGCAGCAGTGGGAGAAAGGTATTCCAGCATTGATCACAACACAGTTGTTACTGGCAGCATGGATTACAGAGTGCAGACCAGGGCTATGACAGCCATGAGAAACAGGGGACTCCTGAGAGTTTACGCAGATAAAAGCTCCGGTAAATTGCTCGGTGCGGAAATGGCTGTTCCAGATGGAGAGCACATTGCTCACCTTGTTTCATGGGCAGTACAGAGAGGACTCTCAGTATTTGAGACCATGGAGCTCAACTTCTACCATCCGGTGATGGAAGAGGGCCTCAGAAGTGCTTTGAGAAGAGCCGCCCGTAAAGTTGCCAAAAGAGAATCTGCTCCTGAAGTTCCACTGTGCTGAGGGTGTGTGTAATTTCAGAGTAGAAACGAAACAGCGGTACAGACTGATGTTGTCAGCCATCTGTTGCAGCACTATAGTAGTGCAGAGGGGTATCCCGCATTTATCGGTGTCTAAAACCGGATTGAAAGGCCGGTATCGATTGTGAAACAGTGCAGGGAAGGAAAAATATGGAAGGTATCTTGCGCCATCTTCTGATTCTTGCTGTTGTTGTGTTTGTTTCAGTCTCATTTGCTCAGCCCGAACTACTTACGGATTCACTTTCCACATCACAGGGGGATTTTGCTCTGATTTCAGGGGGCAGAATAGTTTTTGTCAACACACAGGGAACACTCAGTTCCGTCAGTATCAATGATCCGCTGAATATCAGTGATTTCCCTGTTGACTGGACACCAGCCGGGAATGGCTGGGAAAGTCCCGGGGAAATCAGATTGCTTAAATCTGGTCCTGACGGGAGCCTGCTTCTGATTGCTTTTAAGGTACTCATGCCGGACAGTCTTCCTGCAGCCGGTGTTCCAATGCCTGATCCCATTGTAATTCTGGTTTGCAATTCAGAAGGCAGCAATGTTCGTGTTATCGGGGTCACATACGACTCTGATGAACCTCTGTGTTTTGACTTTACCCGGGATTCCAGGCTTGTGTACGGTGCCCGTTTTCTGAATTGTCTTCCCGACCCGGAGTCTTACTTCTCTCTGTATCTGGGTGATGAAAGCAGTTTACTGCGTCCCTTTGATGTTGTAGATCTTGAAGAGGGGGCAAGATTCAGCTCAAACGGCATAGTAGGATCGTACATTCTGTGTAATCCATGGTCTGACCTGATTGCAGCTGGAAACGACCCGTTGACAACAATAGCTGATATGTCAGCGTTCTCCGTCATTTTTGAAGACTCTTCACTGACTTCTTCTGTAGTTGAACAATGGGTGGAACCTGATGCCGGACTGGCATGGAGGGATTCTACTCAGATAGTGAGATTCTCAGACGGAACGGTGTATGAGAATCATGGAGATCCGGTTGATGTTTTGTGTCGATTGTCTGACGGCAGTTTTGTATTCTCGGCAGACGGCGGAGAAACCGTAAACAGAGGAAGAATAAACTGGTCAACCTTTGCTCTGGAAGATTCTTCGCAGCTTTCAGAGCTTGCAGGTTATCTGACTCTTGGACACCGGGTTATTGCACAAAACAACACACCTGCTATTGTTTTCAGTGTTGGTAGAGGATTGTATTACTACCAGTTGCCGTAGGTAACCTTCTAAACCTGTGCAATAATTATCCTGTCATTCCGTCTGCATTACAGAAGGCGGGTGAACAATGACTTCAGGAGAAAATTCAGTACTGTCGGATTTCTGGGAAAACAACTACCGCAGGATGGTTGGTTTTGTCAGAGCAAAACTTGATGACGCGTCGCATATGGATTGTGAGGACATCGTTCAGGATGTTGTTCTGAAGCTTCTTGACAGACCCGATCTCACCAGACCTGTAAAAGATCTTGCAGGATATATCTTTTGTGCTCTGCGCAACAGGATTATTGACGAATACAGAAAACCGCACTTTCAGACCAGTTCACTGGATGAAGAAAACCTGAATAATCTCTCTCTCCATGACATTATCCCGGATATAAGTTACGAACCGGAAGGTTCCTACGAAAGAGAGCAGATAAGAAATCAGATATACGAAGCAATAAATTCACTGCCACCAGATCAGAGACAGGTGATAATAGAAACGGAGTTTAACGAACTGTCTTTCAGAGAACTGGGGAAGCGGCTGCAGATCCCGGTCGGAACACTGCTCGCACGAAAACACCGGGGATTGAAAACAATACAGCGAAATCTGGGGCATATTCACATAAAGGAGGAGAACAATGCATACAATTAACGCGAAAATAAACGGACTGAGTATGAAGGGGGGGGCATTTGCAAAGATCATGAAGATAATTGGCTTTGTTTTGCTGGGTCTTGTTGTAGTGGTTGCACTGGCTGCGGTATTCGGTTTTGCAGTTCAGTGGCTGTGGAACACTCTTATGCCGGAAGTGTTTAACCTTCCGGAGGTAAGCTACTGGCAGGCTGTTGGTCTTGTCGTTCTGGCTCAGATATTCTTTGGCAACCACAGTTCATACGGTGGAAACAGCAGGAGCGGACGCGGAAAAGGCGAAAAGCATGTGCAGATAAGCGATGACGGGCAGCATCACGACTACGACTCTCTGGGAACATTCTGGAAGGAATACGGCCGCGAGGCTTTCAACGAATGGCTGAACAGGGATAAAGCAGCTGCTGAACACAGCGACTCTTAATTGGATTCTCTGTTTTAAAAATGGCTGCTGCTTACAGGCAGCAGCCTTTTGCATAGGTATGATAAGTAGCATAACACCGCACAACAAGAAGAGATATACAAAATATACAATGTTTCGCAACCATGATGCTCGCAATAGGGATGGTTGCGAATGATTAATGCATTGAGTAATATAGCACAGTAGAATGAGTTAATGGAGGTGTTTTGTACAGAAAAGCCGAGTACAGTGTTCTGCTGGAAAGTATTCACCGAGGGTTGAATACCATAAAATTTGTCACTGGTCCCCGTCAGGTTGGAAAGACAACATTGGTTAAGCAGGTTTTAAATACCCTGAGGGAAGAGGGGGTGGTAGTTGTCTATAGTTCAGCAGACATGCCTGCTCCCGGGGATGCCGGCTGGATAGAGGAAAACTGGTTTTCAGCCAGGAAACTTTCAGCTCGCGGGAGAACAGTTCTCGTTCTGGATGAGATACAGAAAATACAGAACTGGGCAGAGGTCGTACGATTTCTGAGAACTGAAGATGCCGCCGGAGAGTACCGGTTTCAGGTGATTCTCGTAGATTCTTCGGCACTGAATATTCCCCGTCAGGACACAGAAAACTACAAAATACTGCGAATTGAACACTGGTCACTGCGTGAGATGCATAAGGCTTTCGGATACACGATCAACAAGTATCTGCTGTTCGGGGGATTTCCGGGAGGAGCGCTGCTGTCTGATAACTACCAGAAGTGGCGGAGGTACATGCTGGATTCCCTGATTGAAACATCGATATCCAGAGATATTCTTATGGTAAACAGAGTGGAAAAGCCGGTTGTTCTCAGAAATCTGTTTATGTACGCTTGCAATAATCCATGCGACATAGTCAGTTACACAAAACTGCTTTCGGAACTGAAGTATGCAGGAAACACAACAACGGTCGCGGGTTATCTCAAGCTTCTTCAGGGTGCCGGACTGGTGGCCGGTATCGGAAAATACACCGGCGGCGTTGAGAGAAAGAGACGGTCGAGCCCGAAACTGCTTCCGCTTGATACTTCGCTTGTCTGCGCAATACGCGGTTTGAGTCCTGATACACTGGAAAACAGCTCTGTATGGGAAAACAGGTTGTTCAGAACCGCCATAGGATGTTCCATGTATGCCAAGATGAACAGGGAGCATCATGCAGAGCTGCTGTACTGGAAGGCGGGAAACCGGGAAGTTGACTTCGTCTACAGCACAGACAGCAGCGTGTACGGGTTTGATATCTGCTCTGACGGCAGAAAGTGCAGACGTAAGGGAATTGATATGTTTAAAAAGCAGTATCCCGGTGCAAGGACGGTTCTGCTTGGAGGTGCGGAGATGCCGCTGGATCAGGCTCTTTGAGCAGGGCGTTTCCTGATGGGTTTTTATGGGGAGCTGCCACTGCTGCCTATCTGGTTGAGGGAGCAGTGGCGCAGGATGGCAGAGGTTCTTCAGTGTGGGATACATTTTCACACATACCTGGAATGGTAAAACACGGACACAACGGAGATACTTGTTCTTTCTTCTGCAGTGCAGGGTTCTTCTGCTAATTCCCGAGACCATAGCCGACTGATTTGATGAGTATGCCATCAGAAGAATAATCAGGATCAACACCATACTGCCGCTGCTTACGATACAGATGCGTGATCGTCTTCCCGTCTCCGGAAAACAGAACGACTGACCAGTCTATTCGCAGATGTAGCTGTCTGTCCAATCCGGTCTTGGTGGAGGATCCGATAAAAGGATTTCACGCCATGCCTCGTCTGTGAGCCTGTCATTCATGGGATGAGAGAACTGGTAGTAACTCAACACAGGTCCTATAGCCGCTTCAACAACACCATCAGCTCTTCTGTAAACCACTACGCAGTTGTCCAGATTTCCAGAAGCCACTTCAAGAACACTGGAAGAATTCTGATCAGTGTGAACATCAGCGATAAGGCTTGTTTCAAGCCCCTCTGTGGTTACATCACCGAGGACGATTGATCCTTCAAGATAACCTGCAAAACCTTTGAGGAAGTCGGCGTCTTCAGTAGAGAGCAGTTCTCCTGCAAGTTCTCTCTCTGCAATAGACTGCAGAGTTTCAAGCAGTGATTCTGCGTTGGAAAATCTTTGAGTCAGCGATTCATCGTAGATGTCGTAGTATTCAAGAGCTCTGCGAGCCATCTGAAGGGTTGCTCTCAGTTCAGCATAGACCTCAGGAACCGGTTCAACAAAGCCGGCAGAGGGAACAGGTTCACCAAACCCCGGAGCACAGCCCGCCATGGCGGTGTAACTCTGCTTGGCATACAGTATGGTGTCGTGCCTGAGCATGGCCCATGAGGCAAGGAATGTTGACAGCGTACACCGCGACCATCTGTCTGTCTGCATGAAGTCGGGATACCCGTTTCCTCTTGGTGCAGCAAGAAGTTTTAAAGAATGAAGCCAGCACATGTAAAGGGTGGCATGCCAGTCATCAGTCGTGTAATTGTCAACCATTTCCTGCATATCATTCAGTGTCTGCTCATATCCATGGTACTGAACGAAACCGTTTTCATTGACAATATCAAGGGCTGCTTCGCACCTGAAAGAGGCGGCTACATCCAGGCCGGATGGCATGAATCGCCGTTCCCCGCCGGGGTTCGTACCTATTTCAGGAAAAACAAGTTTGCCGAGAATTTCACTGTCCGGCGTGTACCTCTGGCCGAAGAATCTGAAGCCGGCTGTCTTTCCAAGAAGCGATTGAAGACCATCCTCAGGGAATTCTCCGTTGATATCCGGCATAACAACTGAAGCACCGGTACCGCTGTAGATAGAAGGCCCGGAATAGTTTTCCGCTATGTAAGACTGAAATTCGCTGTAGAAGCCGCTGTCATCAAGCAATTCCGAAGAGAAGTACTCTCCTGAAACAGCCTGTGATGCTGCATGATACTGCGAAACTGACAGATCATCTGCAAAACCGGCAAAAAAAGCAGTTATCTGATATATCCGTTCCCACCTGGCCCTCAGCGGTACACCGTCAACTTCAATGGTGTTGAGATCAGATACAATCAGCAGGGCAGAAGCGGTCATTTCTCTTGCAGTTTCCTCGGAAACAAGATTCTGCTCGTCGGGACCGTTTGGATCACCACCACGCAGCAGGAAAGTTATTCTACCCATGTACATCATTGCCATGAAGTAGTTTTCGAGTTTCTCGCTGGAAGTGTAATGCCCTCTGGGAACGTACTGGGAATAGTCTTCTTTGTATCCGAAAACAGAGCTTTCATGGAACCCCTGATGCAGGATCATCATTTCTACTTCTTCCTGAACTGTATCTGCCACTTTGTCGTCCGGGACAAAATCCTCATCCAGGAAACTAAGTGGAACGGCAAAGAAAGCAGCGTTCAGAAGGTTGTTTCTGTTTAGATTACTTTCGTAGAGTTCTCTGCAGACAACAACCAGGTCCGGGTACAGGTTGTCCGTCTCTACCTGCTGAAGAATCTGGTCGAAGAAGATATGAAGCATATGCAGAGGTATACCGCTGGAAACAAACACAGGCTGATCAGTATCGGAGAGTCTTTCAAAAGCCCGGACCGGGTTGTTTACCGGGTGCTGCATGGGAAACACTGCAAAACCGTTTTCAACGAGCGCTTCCGGCAGACTGGTCTGAGAGGCGATGGCAAGTACTCCAGTAAGATTGATCACCTCACCGGTGTTCAGAGGAAGGATGAGTTCTTCCATCTGTGGATCGCATGTGCTCTCCACTGCGGTATAAAAGTGAGAAAAAGAATTCATTGCTTTTTCCTCTCCAGGAAAGCAGACATTTTCCTCCGGTACTTCGGAGGCACAGCTGACAGACACAAGTACTCCGAGCCAGACAAGCCTTTTCATAAGAGTTCCCTTCTTTTGCATTCTTGTGTAAAACTAACAGCAGTGATACTCCGTGCACAGTGGTATATTCCAATCGCAAAACACATAATTCAGGCATTCTGGAACCGGAAGAAGGTGTATAATGGAAGAGCTTCTGTCTGAAATCAGGAAATTCAACGAGAACAGAAACTGGGGTCAGTACCATTCTCCGAAAAACCTGGCTACTTCTGTAATGATTGAAGCTGCAGAACTGGCCGAGGTGTTTCAGTGGCTGACAGAAGAAGAGAGTATAAATTTGAGCGGGAAAGCTTTAGAGAATGCCGGGGAAGAGATTGCTGATGTTTTCATCTACCTGCTGAACCTGGCCGACAAGCTGGGAATTGATCCCGTTGAAGCCTCCCACAGAAAGATAAAGATAAACGCGCAGAAATATCCGGTTGAGACCTCGCGCGGCAGCCGATTAAAGTACAGCGAGTTTACTGAAGGAGGTCACCATGATGGAAATTGACCTTGTTCTGGCACTTGCCATGAGCTTTATTAAAGCGTTTCCCGGATTTTCTCAGGCGGTACTCTCGAATTATCTTCACCCGGAATCACAGATCAGCGCAGAGCTTGACCCTGAAGAGTTTTCACAGAGTACCGCCTGCTGGGCAGCTGCCCATCATCTGGTACAGGCTGGTGTGGAAGATATCCGGATCTGCGAGGTAACCAGAATTGAAGCACCTGTGTCGGGGTATCTGGTAGACGCCACAGGCAGCTGGGTAACAGGCGGCGATACCATGAGTGTTTTCAGAACAGGTGTGTTCGACGGGTACGAACAGGTATTTGAACCGGGAGAACAATTCGTTTTCCTTGCGGCTGGAGTAACAAAAACAGGAGAGATTGTTGTGTTCCCGGCTGTTACCCCCGGGGGAAGTGGATTTGTTGAAGAGTACGAATTTCTTGGCGACACTGAAGACTTTCTTGAACTTTCCCGGCGGTTTCCTGATTGAATTGAAGGCCCCGTCCCCAGGGACCTTCAAGCGCACAACAAACAACAGAAATACTAGAAAGTTGCCTTTATCGATGCCCATGTAGCTCTTGAAAGCGCGGAAACATCAGCAATTTTGTATATCTCGTCGGTGTTCATATTGCTCACCCAGAGATAGCCTTCGCTGTCAAAAGTCATACCGTGGGCAGCTGGAAGAACTGATGAACTGATTGATTCAACCAGGGCTCCACTTCCGTTGTAAACACGAATGGGAAATTCTGTATCGTTGCAGGCATACCACCACTTGTTGTCCTTGTAGGCAATATCGTAGAAGTCTATTCCCAGCTCAACCATGAACTCGGGGCCGGTCAGCAGGGACCCGGTATAGTTGTATTTTTCCAGACATTCCTTCATGGTCTGAGCGTCTACTCCTGCACCGTAAATTTTGCTGTTTCCTGTTGCGAGACCGGTTACCTCCCGGTCGAGATCGCTTCCTCAACAGTCCAGGTCAAATTGACCCTGATAGCTTCCTGAATTGTTGTACCTGTAGCAGTATGAATCGCTCTGGCTGGGCATTGTTGTCATAATGATATAGACCGTACTGTTGGCATAAGTGAGGCCGGTTGGAACTCTGCTTGAATTGGCACAGTACCAGGAATTCTGAACCGCTCCTGTAGAGGGATCGAGCTGATAGGCGTATTCGGTAACTCCGTCCACAGCCCACAGAGAACCATCTCCGAAACCGAGCCCGGAAATGTTCGTGTCCGGGGCATCAAAAGTTGCGACTATCTGATAGTCCGCAAAACTGACGCCGACACACACGATGAAGACAAATACCATTAGTTTCATGAAAACCCCTTTCGTGTTGTGCAGTCAATAGATAAGCAGTTATGACATTTGGGTCAATAGTGTATGAATTAAGCAGTTCTTGCTGAAATCATATTTCGTGTTATTATAGGTCTGCGGAAAAGGTTACCGGCTCTTACAGGAAAGAGGGAAACGATGAAGAATGTACTGTTTGTTCTGTTGCTTTTTGTGCTGGCGCAGCTGGCTCTTGCAGAAAACACTGAAACATACGGCTGGGAAGGTACTCAAACTATTCTGGGAAACTATGGCGACATTATCTGTACAATTGATACAGACCCGATTCACGGAGGTTCACAGTCTCTCAAGGTTGTGGATGATGCCGCATCAGGAACTCCACAGGCATACGTGGCCTGGGTTGTGGGTCTTTCAGATGGTGATCAGGTAACGGCATCTTTCTGGCGATACGATGTAACGCCTGCTGCTGCACCATCATGCAGAATCTGGGGTGGATGGAACGACGATCCCGGCGACATCTACAACTACGGAGGCAGCGCAAGTGGACAGAGTGATTACGGACCAGGTACCGGCTGGGATCTGGCAGAGTACACATGGACAGTTGAAGGCGGGCATACCGGGCTTGTTATACAGGTAAGAACCTATTCTGAAGCCGGTGATACCGTGTGGGTGGACGACATGACCATAACAGCACCGGAAGGCGCTGAAATACGCACTCCCGACTACGATATGGCTCTTGCCCCTCACACATGGGCAGCTATAAAAGCCACTTTCTGACAGTGTTTACAAACAAAAAGCCGGGGCATCAGGTCCCGGCTTTTTTGTTTTGTTCGCATTCTTTGACTTTGTCTGTGAGTTTCAGCTTACGGTACAGGTCAGCTGCTTTCCGGAGATACGTTTCTGCTTCCAAGTCATTCATTTCATTTTTCCGGAAATGCAGTGGCACCACGATCTGTAGGCGGAGATTTTCAGTTGAAGAATTTTGTTTTCCACATTTAAATCCTTCAGTCTGTGTTCGATATCTCTAACCAGTTCAAGACCTTTTTCCAGCTCCCCGCTGTTGTAATGAATCTCTGCCAGACTCAGGATTATCTTCCCTGAAAGCAGAATATCCGGATTACAGTCGAGAGCTCTTTCGTAGTAATTGACTGCCCGGGAATGGTCTTCTGTCAACTCGCAGACACTTCCGTATTTATACAGACAATCTGCAAGCTCCTGTTTCCGCTCAGAAAAGTGTTGCTTCTACATGATGAAGGTAACCTCCGTACTTTCTGACAGATTCGGAAATGATCAGATACAGTTTTAGGTGTAAACGACAGGTATTCTGCTGCTTATGAGATTTCTGGTGGTTACCGGGCGTGGTACTTCCAGTTTTCTTTTCTGTTCCTTATAATCGGCAGTCGAGCTTCAACTTTTCTGGAGGGACACTATGGCGGGATTTGAAATAGATCAGGGAGAGAAAATCTTTACAGATACAAAAAGATTTACATTACAGGGTAGCAGGGTAAAGTTTCCGGCATACACCCGGTGCATTATTACCGATCAGAGATTCGTTTATTTCGATTACGGTATAATGGCTGCACTGTACTTATTTATGAGTCTTGTACGATTTCTGGTCAAGGGAAAACCGGTGAGTTTTCCGTTGAACGAAATCAAGCTTTCCAGGGGGCACTATGCAAGGAACACAAGAACGCTGAGTATTGCCACAGAAGACGGCAGGGAGATTCTTCTTGACGATTTTGACAAGACACTCCGGTGGTTCGATACTGTTCTTCAGCGGAACGGTCTGAGTCTGCTCCAGACAGGCGAAGAGGAGTGGCGCGTCAATACCCGCTGATTCCAGTGTAACAGCAGCAGACCTTCGCAGTTCATGACGCTTGAATCGGTTCATGTTATCTTCGTACCTGTGTGTGGCTTTCGAATGGAGAAGCAGTGAAGAATATCCCTGTGTTTTCTGTGATTATTGTTGTCCAGATGTGTTTCGGCGAACTGCTGTTCAGTGACGATTTTAACGACGGCAATGACGATGGATGGGAACATCTGGGATCTGCTTCTTTCCAGGTGATTAATGGTAGATACTTTATTCACGCCAGGGGCAGCCGCGGGCAGGGAAAATCACTGAACGGAGATCAGTCTGGCGTGATGAGTACCGCTGATTACTCTGTGCTCAGCAGTCTGGTTATGGAGTGCGGCATGGAAAGTGGTCTTATTGCAAGGTATACAGGTGATGATCAGTGGTACTACCGCATGGTTGTTAAGCCTTATTCCTCAAGAATTCTCCTGGAAAGAAAAAAGGATACTGGACCCTCTATTTTGATGGATCAGTGCAGCTTCACGCTGACTGCAGGCTCACAATACTGGATTCGTCTTGAGGTGGAGGGTAATTCCATCAGGGGAAGAATATGGGACGGACCCATAGACCAGGAACCGGAAGAATGGATGCTGACAGCCGTGGATAACATGCAGGGAGAGGGCGGATCTCTGGGCCTGTTTGCAGGAGGCTACGGCAGGATTCCGTGGAGCAGTATCTTTGATGATGTTGCCGTGTCTGCACCTGCTGAACAACAGCAGTTGTCTTCTGTAACATGGGCATCCATCAAAGCCACCGGTAGTTTTTAGTGAAAAGCAAAGATCTTGGTACACCTGGTGAAGAGGGAAGAAGTGTAGCGAAGGCTGCAGGTCTTCTTGGTGTGCTAACTTCAGTGAGCAGAGTTCTGGGTCTCGCACGGGATGTCGGGATGGCTGCAATTCTCGGTACCGGCATGGCTGCGGATGCTTTCACCATAGCATTTATTATTCCCAACATTCTCCGTCGTCTTTTTGGTGAGGCTACAGTCGCCTCTGCTCTGGTTCCGACTTACACTGAAACACTGCTTAAAGAGGGGAAGGCAGAAGCCGGCAAACTTGCAGGAAAAGTACTAACTTTTACCGGAACCGTTCTGCTGGCAGTCGTGCTGCTGGGTATGCTTCTGGCTCCTGTTCTGGTAGATGTATTTGCACCAGGATTCAGTGATACCCCCGGGAAAACACAGCTTACCACACAACTTCTCCGTCTGATGTTTCCATACATACTGTTTGTGGGTATTGCCTCTGTGTGCATGGGCATTCTGAACAGCCACAGGCACTTTCTGGCTCCTGCCCTCGCTCCTGTACTGTTCAACATTTCAGCTCTCCTGGGGCTTTTCGTTCTTGCCGGGATGTGGAAGGCTGACATGCCGGTATGGGCGTATTCCACAGGTGTACTTGTTGGTGGTGCTCTTCAACTGCTGATACAGGTACCTTTTATGAAAAGCAGAGGAATTAGCTTCCGCCTTGATTACTACTGGAAATATCCGGGGTTCAGAAAGGTCCTGAAGCTTGCTGTCCCGGCTCTGATAGGTCTTCTGGCTGCAGAGGTTAACATACTGGTTGATCAGTTGATCGCTTCTCTTCTTGGAGAGGGCAGCGTGGCAGCTCTGTCTTACGGTCTGCGTGTAACTCAGGTTCCACAGGGTATTTTTGCAATCGCTCTCGCCACTGCTCTGCTTCCAACGCTCAGCAGACAGACAGCAATGGGCAAACTCGATGAGGCAGGCCGGACACTTGGTTTTTCCACCCTGGTGATTACCGGAATAATGCTTCCTGCAGCACTGTACCTGATTGTAATGGCCGAACCTGTTGTAAGGGTTATGTTCTTCAGAGGTGAATTTTCAGACACTTCCCTCAGACTTACTGCTGCTGCATTGCGCTTCTACTCTATCGGTATGGTTTTTTACGCTGCAGTGAAGATAACCGCCCCTGTTTACTACGCTCTGAAGGATACAAAAACTCCAGTGAAAATCGCCATAGGTTGTATGGGTTTGAACATAGTTCTGAACGGCATTTTCACATACATGTTTATGCAAACCGGTATTGCTGAACCCATTGCAGGGCTGGCCCTTGCCAGCAGTATTTCATCTATGGTTAACCTGTTTCTTCTTAAACGATATCTGAAAGGCAGAATAGGAAAGGCCGGAATCAGGGCGGGATCATGGTTGGCACTTGTGTTCAGCGGAGCAGGAACACTGCTTCTGCTCATGTTCCTGAAGCCGATTGTTACAAATTACACGCTGTCCGGTACTGTTTCAGGGATTATCTCTCTGGTCCTGTCCGGGATTGTTGTAATGATTGTTGCTGTGGGGTTGTTCTCTGTTACTGGCGGAAACCAGGTAAGGCAGACGGTTATGAAAGTGATCAGGCGGCGTGACAGCTGATTCTCTTAAAAGCGCAGTATCAGCGGCTCCTGACCTGCCGGGTGTGTACAGTTTTCACGATCACAGGGGAAAAATACTCTATATTGGAAAAGCCAAAAGTATTATCAGTCGTCTTCGCGGGCACATTTCCAACCCCGGAGACCTGAGACACAGGATACTTCTGGAAAAATCTGTTACCGTTCAGTGGACAGTAACAAGAACAGAGCTTGAAGCACTGATCCTTGAAGCCGAGCTTATAAGAAACAACAAGCCGCCATTGAATGTGGACCTTAGAAGCTCAAACCGATACCCCTGGCTCGAGGTAACAACAAACGAGGAATACCCAAGACTGGTTGTAACCAGAAACCCGGACAGATCTGTGAATATTCCCAGATTTGGTCCATACCCTGATGCCGGGAATCTCAGGTCTCTCGTTGCTTTTCTGATGGAACTATACCCTCTGCGAAAGTGCGGAACTGTACATTTAAAACGCCGTGAACGCCCATGCCTCATGGGGCAGCTTGACAGATGTCCTGCACCATGTACCACCCATGATAAGAGCAGATACAGCCAGCAGGTTAACAGAATTGTTTACATGCTTCAGGGGCACTGGAGCAAAGCACGCCGGGAGATTGTTCAGCAGATGAAGCAGGCCTCCTCAGCTCTGGAGTTTGAGAAAGCCGCAGAGCTGAGAGATCTTCTTAAGCGACTGGATTCTTTTGGCTGGCCTGCACCTGAATCTGTGAGAGATACGGTATCCCGCGACGTGCTGGCAGTGAACGGAAACTGGGGTATCATCATTCAGGTAAGGAATGGAAGGTTTATGGGCAGCCTGAGACTTCCTTTTGGTCCCAGATGGAAGTATGCATCCCGGGAGGAGAGGATCTCCATTCTGCTGAGGTCCTATTACTCTGAAACCGGAGACATACCGAGGCAGGTATTGCTTGCCTGTGAGGCTGAAGACTCTGAAGTTCTTACACAGTGGCTCAGGGATAAAAGAGAAGCAGCTGTTGATATTCTGGTTCCTGAAAGGGGAGACCTGAAATCACTGACGGATGTAGCTCAGAAAGATTTGAAGCACTTTCTTCTGAAGCTGGAGTGGAAGCACCCGGCAGGCAGGGTGGAACGGCTGGAGGCTGCTCTGGAGGCTGTTGCAGATATACTGAAGCTTGATGCGCCTCCGGAATGGATGGTGTGCCTGGATGCATCTACCATACAGGGGCACGCTTCAGTGGCAGCCCTGGTCAGTTTCCGTCACGGGAAACCGGATAAAGAAGGTTACAGAAGGTTTTCAATGCCGGATGAAATAGCGCAGAATGACCCAGCCATGATAGGAGATGCCGTTTCAAGGTTTGCATCCCATCTGGAGCAGGAAAGTCCTGATGTTTTCCTCATAGACGGAGGAATAACACAGCTCAGGGCGGCCTGGGCTGCCGGAGGACAGCTTATGCCGGAAACAAGGTTTGTTTCCATCGCCAAGAAGGAGGAGACTCTTCTAACCGCGCCGGAAGAAAAGACAATAAAGTTGCCGGACAATGCGCCACCTCTGCTTTTGATGAAGTCAATGAGAGACGAAGCTCACAGATTTGTAATCACATTCCACAGGGGGAAACGTGCTAAAAGCTACTTCCATTCCGCACTGGACGATGTTCCGGGAATAGGTCCCACGCTGAAAGCTGCTCTTCTTAAGAAATTTGGCAGTGTTGCCAGAACAGGTGCAGCTTCTGTGGAAGAGATCGCTTCGGTGCCTGGTGTGGGGAGAAAGAAAGCACATGCGGTAAAGAAGGTTCTGTCTTGATTGTACTGCTTGTTCTATTTTCCTTGAGTCCGGTCTCCGGTGTTGTGTCCGGGGGCAGGGAAACCGCGTTTTCAATGGAAGAGGGGTTGCTGCCTGTTTTATTGTGGATGTACGAACCATCGATTCCCACAGACAGGTCTGGTACATTCACCGAAATCGTATTCCATGGTCTGGAAAAGCAGAGCTTCCGGGTTGTTTCTTCAGGTGAAACGGCTGAAATACATCCAGTTGCAGCGTCAAACATAACACAGAACGGTTACGCCTTTATGGCAGCTGCAGGGGATTTCCTTGCATACGGTATAGCAGGTGAACAAACAGCCAGTCACGCGCTGAGCTACAAAAATATAACAGTTGATTTTCGCGGTTTATCTTTTCAAAGTGTTCACGCCTCAGTTGAATACAGGGACAGTTTGTTCCTGATTGCCGGAGGCAGGAACGCATCTGCATTAGGAGTCTCTTTTCCAGTTGGAAACCTTTTCAGAATCGGTCCTGCGTACTGCGCCGGGAGACACGGAGGGAACCTGTGGTTGAGAGCGCAGGTTCACAGTGGCCCTTTCGGTGTGGTAACTTTTCCTGCAATTGACGAAACTACAAGCTACAGAAGGATATATGGAACGGTACAGTTTGGCGGAGCACAGTTTGTGTACGGCTGGAACGGAACAAACCAGTTTTCCAGGCTTTCGTTCAATACCGGGGATCTGATAACCGAATTGTCCATGACGGTACCCGGGCTGATGGTAGAGTACCGCCCTGCCGAAAGTATTTTGTTGCTTGGTTCGTGCAGTGAAAAGGGCTGGTTACAGGGCGAAATCCAGGGTGAGTTTCATGGTATTACTGCAGGGGCGGATATTGTCAGGCACCCCGGAGGCAGTTACAGCTGGGGGTTCAGCGCTGGTATCACAATGGGTGACAATGTATTCGGCCATCTGTTACGAGTTGAACACCCGTGGATCGCAGAAAATGCGGTCAGTTCTTTCAAGTATTAGTATATTTGGTGCGTTAACAGTTTTGAGCGATGCCGGGATGGTGGAATTGGCAGACACAGCGGACTTAAAATCCGCTGCCCCACAAGGGCGTGAGGGTTCAAGTCCCTCTCTCGGCACCACTCTGGAGGAAAATGTCTGAAATAAGAAAACTGCCGGATCACCTGATCAATCTGATTGCAGCAGGGGAAGTAGTTGAAAGACCCGCTTCTGTGGTAAAAGAACTGCTTGAGAATGCACTGGATTCCGGAGCTACAGAGATAGAGATAGATCTTGAGGCCGGAGGGCGAAAACTCATTGCCGTGCGTGACAACGGCGAGGGCATGGACAAACATGACCTTCTGCTTGCAATTCAGAGACACGCCACAAGCAAGATATCAACCTCATCGGATCTGAACGATATTACAACTCTGGGGTTCCGTGGAGAAGCCCTTCCAAGCATAGCCAGTGTTTCAAGAATGACTATTCTCACCGGCAGAGACGATAATGGATGGAAACTGTCAGTTACCGGCGGCAGGGTAGACTCCATGGAACCTGCCGCAAGAACCCGGGGAACAACTGTTACAGTTGAAAACCTGTTTTTCAATCAGCCGGCAAGAAGAAAATTCCTGCGGTCTGAGACAACAGAGCTGGCATGGATAGAGAGAATTGTCACAGGCGCGGCCCTTTCCAGAATCGATTGTTCCTTTTCACTTAAACACAACGGAAGAAAGGTGTTAACACTTCCTGCCACCGATTCAGCTGCACAGAGATTAAGAGACAGGTACGGGCTTTCAGAAGGAGACCGCTGTGTTGAATCTACCGGTCAGAGTGAAGGCGCTACAGCGGAGCTGATTGTTTTCCCGGACAGAAGATGGGCGAACAGACGGCATCAGTACATTCTGGTCAATGGAAGACCGGTTACAGCTATTCAGGTCAGTTTTCCGCTGCGTGAAGCATTTTCCGGACCGGCGGGAGATCCTCTGATACTGTGTTCTGTCAGGGTAGATCCTTCTCTGGTAGATGTAAATGCCCATCCGGCAAAAAGAGAACTCCGATTCAGAAAACCCTACCAGATAGAAGCAGCAGTGAGATCTGCAGTTCCAGGAATAGCGGCGCACAGGGTAGACAGCACCGTTTCTGCCATCCCGGTTTCCGGTCAGTCTCATATTTCCTACTCTTCAGAAGCTTACACCAGGCAGAGCCGGGTTCCTTCTGGAGCTTACCAGGCTGCCATGGACTTTGAAACACCTGTTAAACGCGAAATGTTACCTCTGGAGAACAGCGTAAATCACTGGGAAGATTCTGTAGAAATGATTCGCATAGCAGGTTCCTACCTTGTAACGGAAACAGCCACAGGTCTTCTGATCGTTGATCAGCACGCTGCACACGAGAGAATTCTCTATGAAAAAATCATAGAATCTGTTAAGGGGGCAATGTCTGCAGGGCAGCAGAGAATGCTTCTTCCAGAGGAAATAACAGTTGATGAACAGGAAAAGCACATTCTTAAAGTTTACAGTTCCATGATAAAACAGGCCGGTTACGATTTCAGAATTAACGGTGATACACTGGAGCTGCTCAGCGTGCCGGTTGGTATAAAAAGGGGGACTGAAGCTGTAAGGGAAGTACTTAAAGCCCTGGCAAAGGGTGTTGATGTTTCGGAGACGGAGGCAGAGAGAATAGCATCGGCAAGCGCATGTGCAGGAGCAATTAAGTTCGGTGACAAAATTTCCATCACAGAGGCAAGGCACCTTTTCCACACATTGTTTACCATGAAAGATCCGTTTCACTGTCCCCATGGAAGACCTACCATGATTGAACTGCCTTTCAGTGAGCTGGAGAATCGTTTTGGAAGATAGAATTCCCGTGATTGCTGGATGCACTGCTGTGGGGAAAACCGAAGCAGCAATGTTTATCGCAGGCAGAAGGCAGGTTGAAATCGTAAGTGCTGATTCCAGACAGATGTACACAGGAATGGATATAGGTACGGCAAAGCCCTCTGCCGATCAGTTAAAAAAAGTTCCCCATCACATGATTGATGTTGCTGATCCGGACACTCTTCGTTCGTCAGTGTGGTATGCGGAAAAAGCTTTAACGATAATTAACCGAATTCTGGACAGGGGTTCAATTCCTCTTGTTGTGGGAGGTTCCGGCATGTATATCATGTCGCTTGCCGGGCTTCTTGATTCACTACCGTCCAGAAATGATGTTCTCAGGGAAGCCTTGTCAACGATTGAAAACCAGGTTCCCGGAGCACTTCACCGCCTGCTGAAAAGCCTGGACGTTGAAGAAGCAGCACGAATCGGAAAAACAGACATGGTAAGACTGGTCAGATCCATGGAAATAGCTCTGTTAAGCGGTTCTATGCCATCGATGCTCAAACAGGGAGGAAGACCGGATAGCAGATTCAGGTTTGTCTACATAGAAAAAGACAACGCCGCTCTCAAGGAGGGCATAAAGAGAAGAACCTCATCTATGTTGTCCATGGGACTGGTGGAAGAGGTAGAGGGTCTGCTTCGGAAAGGTTACAGGCGTGATCCCGTTCTGGGAGCCACAATAGGGTATTCAGAGATCATTGATTATCTGGAAGGGCGATGCTCACTGCAGGAGGCTGCTGTCTTAATACAGACACACACATGGCAGTATGCCAGAAGGCAGAGAAACATGTTCAGACGCCTGCCAGGCGTAGTATCAGTGAGTAGTGACCCTGTTGTGGTTGAAGCTGCACTTTTCGGTGAGAGGAGAACTGGTGGATAGGGAAAAGGATTTTAATGCTGATCGTCTGCCCCTGGAAGAGGTACTTATTGAGGAAATGGAAGGTATTCACGCACCGGAAAACTGGACCAGAGCAGATGGAGATGATTCTCCGGAGAGGCCACCAGTTGTAATACAGGAGAACAGAGGTTACTCTCTTGTTGGAAACCATCGTACGGTGTGGAACTTGAAAAGCATCGGAAAATCAACGGTCAGGTGCCTTGTGGTCAGAAACAGCGTTCATGTACTTCCAGCCCATAAACTGATTAACAACTGTACAGAGGAAGCCATGCTGTTCGAAGGAATTCTCAGGCGCAGTATCGTACCCAACAGAAGCCGACTTGCCGATATGCTTGGCTATTCCAGAGCAAGAATTACCCAGCTGCTCAACCAGCTGAAGCTTCCCCTGAACATTCGTCAACAGGTTCTGCTTACCGATGATGTCAGCGAATTCAAACTCAGACCGCTTTTGAAATTTCTGGATGACGAGCAGAAACTGCAGGCAGGTTTTAAAAAACTCATGGACGGTAATCTTTCCGGCAGGCAGATGGCCGACTTTACAAACTCAGATGATTTTCAGGATTCCAGCGTGACTATTCCCCCCGATACGGAATCGGAAACGCGGAACCCTGCAGTTTCAGACAGCGGCACGAATGGTTCAATCGCAGAGCTGGAAGGGGTTTTTGCCTCGGAGCAGCCTGCAGAACACCCAAAGGTTGCAGATGTCTCCGGAAAGACTGCGGCACCCATTGATATGGCTGTTGTTCTGAAAGAACTGGGTAACTTAAGGAAAACCGGCTGGAGAATCAGGGCTGCTGAATACATGCTTCCCCCGGCAGAGAGAGAATTTCTTGAAGGGGTATCAAAACTGCGCTCAGGACTTTATCAGGAAGCGATGAACATACTGGAGAACATAGTATCCGCTAATTCTGAACATCATCTGGCCTGGTTTTATCTTGGAAGATGCTCCAATCTCACAGGTTCACTTCAGGAGGCTGAGGAGTATCTCAGAAATGCGGTTTCCAGGAATGAAGACAATCCCGACTACCTGGTAGAACTGGCTGTGGTTCTTGAGAAGTTGAAGAGGCATTCTGAAGCTGAAACATTTTACAAGAAATCAGCTCTTATTAGAAAAACTCTGGCAGCGGGAAAATGAACAGGTTTGCGCTTGCCGGTGTTGTTTTGTCTGTGTCGTGTGCAAAGATTGTGGCTCCGTCAGGAGGCCCTGTAGACGATGTTCCCCCGGAACTGATTTCCATCCAGCCTGAACCTGGGTACACAGAGGAGCTGCCATCCAGGATAACTATTACCTTCTCCGAAAAAATACAGGGTACAGATGGAAGCGTGACAGTGTATCCCGGTGAAGAATGGGAAGTGGAAACAAAAGGTTCGGAGGTATCTGTTACCGGTGAATCCGGAGGTGATCTTGTGATGATAACTCTGCCTGCCACTCTTGAAGACCTCCGGGGAAACAGCATTACCAGCCCGAGAACACTTGTATGGAATACTGTTCCTGCAGACAGTTTTGCAGAGGTTACGGTGAATGTATTTCGTGATGGGTCAGGGGGTGTAACCTCCAGTGCCCGCTGCGACTTTTTTCTTTATCCGGATACTTCATCTCCGGAGATTACACGGTTTCCGGATACTCTGGGGGTGGTAAACGCAGATTGGCTCTATCCAGGTGATTACAGGGTTGTGTGTTACGAGGATGTGGATATGAGCCGAAGGTGGGATCCTGACCGTGAGCCAGGATACGAGGATGAGATATCCCTTCAGCCAGGCAGCAGAGAAGAAATGCTTATGACAATGACCATAGTGGACAGCATTGGTCCCCGTATTTCCCAGCTGGTGGCTATCGACGGGTGGCACATTGAACTGCTGTGGAACGAGCAGATAAGCCCCCTCACTGAATCAGGTCAGAAGGTAACTGTGATCGGGCCGGACAGCCTCCCTGTAACAGTTTACGGGTTGAAGGCATCGCAGGGGAGAAGCTCAACGGGAAGAGTAACAGTGTACACAGACGAGCTTTCAGACACGGTATATACCATTGCTGTCAGCGGTATAAAGGATCTTGCCGGAAATCCGTCCCTCCCGGATACACTGGAATTCTGGGCTGTTGATTCTCTTCCGGGAACGCAGCTTGCCGTTCAGTCGGCATATCCGGAGGATGGTGGAGTTGATGTACCGCCTGCAGGGCCTTTTTACATATCTTTTACAGACTGGGTGGATGAAGCAGCTGCAGAGTCTCTCTACACTGTCACAAGGGTAGCGGACAGCACAGTGGTTGCAGGTGAGTTCACTCGCACTTCAGCAACGGCATTTTCTTTTATACCCGAAAGGGAACTGCTGGGAGAGAGGCAGTATCGCGTTGATTTTCATTCTGGAATGATGTCTCTTCAGGGTGATTCCGTGGGCGGTGAGAGCTGGACATTTGTTCCCGCGTGGAGCGATCAGCCCGGTAGCATCTCGGGCGTGATAACGGGTACAGGTGCATCGGTCGTCACAATAGTTGCCTCTCCGGCAGGAAGTGGTGGAGACGTAATTTTCGGTGATTACGCAACAGGCGGGTATGTTCTGGGTGAGATTCCTGGAGGCCGATACACAGTTTCTGTGTTCGTTGACTGGAACTCGGATGCCGTGTGGAACCCGGGCGAGCCCTACGGGGCATGGCCTGGTGTTGTGGAGGTTTTCCCCGGTATAGAAACACAGGATATCGATATACAGGTGGTTCCCTGATGGTATTCAGCCCGGAGCAGAGTTTCGAGAGTGTAAAGTGTACCGCTTGCGGAATATGTTCAAAGGTCTGTCCTGAAGATTCTATAAGGACAGACGAATCAGGCCTTGTCATTTCATTTGAATCCACATGCATAGGATGCGGCCACTGCGGATGCTACTGTCCGTCCAACTGTTTTGGTTTTCCAGAGGACAACCGGGGACTCATTCCGGAACAGGAACAGCTGCAGAACCTGTTTGAAAGCAGAAGGTCTGTAAGACACTTTCTGGAAAAACCTGTTGAGGAGACCGTTATCCGTTCACTGCTTGAACCGGTGGGCTTCAGCCCGACAGGACAGAATGCCCAGGGTATCACAGTGGAAGTAATTCTGGGGCGGGAGAGGATACGAAAGCTCGTTGTCGACCCTCTTGTGAAGCTGATTCGTATCCTTGACTGTTTTCGGCTTCTCTCTTTGTTTGCCGGAAAATCCAGAGCAGCGGTAAAAAAAATAAGAAACGGGGAAGACATTATTACGTGGAACGCCCCCTGTGTTCTGCTGTTTCGCGCGCCAGCAGGAAACATTACCGGAAAAACCGATGCAGTTATTGCAGCAACTATGGTGTCAGTAAAAGCGGAAGCTATGGGCCTTGGAACTTTCTGGAACGGTGTTGTTCAAGTGGCTTCAGTTTTCCTGAGAGTTAAAAAAAGCCATGCGGTTCTGTGCGTGGGTTACCCTCTGCTGAAGAAGTATCAGCGTGTTCCCGCGAGAGACTGGGTCCTAAGCTATGGACGCCAGGGGAGATCATCGTGAAGGTCGGGTCTTGCCTCACTCTGTACCATGATATTTGACCAGCCAAGCAAACGGGGAACACTGTACAGTGCCATATCTATCCTGCTTATCCGGTACTCATTTCCCTCTGTCTCGTAAAGCCGCCTGAAACTTCCCACTGCTCCGTCTACAAGGTAACCCTGCAGAACGGCAGGGCGTCCATCATACTCCATTGCAGCAAGAATACTCTCAGCACCTGAATTCTCTGGAATCCGACCGCCTGGATAAGCAACCACATTGATCTGTGATGTTCTGAGACCAAGCTTCCTGTGGAATGAATTCAGAGCTGGAATAATCTGTTCCCAGTAATGTGACGGAGAAAGTCTTGTGAATGAAAGGTGGTCTGCTGAGTGGTTTCCTATGCAGTGGCCCATGTCAAGAATGGTGTTAAGTTTCTCCTCTGTGTTGTTTCCAAAGGGAACTTTGTCCCAGCTGATGAAGAATACAACACCGCGGCCAAAATCGGGATGCTCTTCCAGGAAGCTGTTTACAATTGCCACAGCACAGTCAGGATCCAGATGCTGCTGGCTGTCTGTGTATCTGAAGTTGTCTTCCCAGCCATCATCAAATGTTATCATAAGAGGTCTTCTGTTCATCGGAACTCTTCTCAGCCCGTCCTCTATGTCAGAAGGAAGTATCAGGAAGAACCCGGCATCATAGAGCTGCTGCAGATCACTTCTGAGTCTGTACGGTGTGGCACTGTACTTGCTCTGAATGTTCGTAATGTGATGGTACGTAATAACGGGAATCCCGCTGGCATAGTCTGAAAGCTCCGGTGCCGTTCCGTACTCGAGCTCAGGGGCACTGCCGACAACAGGAACAAAACCTGCCAGAATCAGAAGCAGAGCCGTCACAGAGGTATCACCGTAATGCGGTCCAGATCGGTGTCTACTTTACCGTCGACGAAAACGCCTATCTGACCGGTTGGAGGCAGGTTAGTTCGAACAACCTGAACAAGCTGTCCGTTAACGGAAAAGTCTGTGTAGTTCCCGTGAACCTCTGCTGTAAGCTCCACCTCGGTAAGTCTGTACGGTAAAAGTCTTGAGGTTTCAAAAGCGTCCAGACCCATAACAGGTATCCAGAGCCCGTTTAGACACCTCTGTACCGTGTACTGGCCTCTTCCATTGACACCCAGCAGGAGAAAATTGTTCTCTCCGTCTGCCCTCAGAACGATCCCGACCACAGAGTGTGGCAGCGCATCGGTTACATTGAAAACCGCCTGCACAAGACCGTCTTTCACAAGACCCGACCTGCTGAGAAGAACGACCGGCTCACTGAAGTAGTGATTGTCAATGTGAAGGGCTCCGTTGTACACGCTGTAGGAAATCTCTGTTCCGAAAGGTCTGTCAAGAACACTCTGAAAACTGCAGTTGAGAAGAGTATCCTCAGGTGCGGGAGCAGGTTGATCAGCAGAGACCTGATGAACGGTGTCTTCAAGTGATGCAGGGCTTCCATCAGTAGATGCCCCCACGAAAAACCCACTTGTCTGCGTGGTCGATCCGCAAGCCAGTGCAAGCATTGCCGCAACAATAATGTATATTTTCATCATAGAACATTTTTTCCTGTCTTTTAGAAAGAAGTTAGTGGTGAAAACTATTGCATTTACCGCGTTCTGTCTAGTGCTGTATCCGGTATCTGGCTGCAGCCGGAAGCCTGAGATGCATCTGCCTGATACCCAACAGGTTACGGTCACTGAGACCGGTTATGTTCAAAAACCTCCGGTTTTCAATGTAATACGACCGGAGTCTCTGGAAGTTCCAGTATTATGGATTCACAATTCACCGCTGCTCATAAGAACAGTTACCTCTGACCACACCGTCGGAATCGGTGATACCATTCTTTCCGGAACAGATCCTTTCTTTTCAGTGGAAACTCAGCGTCTGCAGATGGCTCTCAACATGGCGGAGGCTACAGGGGACACTGTGGCTGTAGACAGTCTGACAGTTCTGCTTGCCGATTCTTCTGCCGTTGTGTTTATAACATCAACTGTGTCTGGTATCATCGAGATTCAGGCAGTTCAGGGAAGAACGCTGCAACCAGGAGACACTGTTGCCACCGTAACAGGTTCTCCCCCGGACTCTGTTTTCATTCTTTCACCTTCGTACCATCACATCAGGTGGCCGGAAGACCTTGATGGGTGCGTAGTAACAGATCAGGGACTTCAGTGTACAGGACCATGGCCAGGTGAAACCGCAACACTTCCGGGGATATGGTCGCTTCAGCAGAGGTTCATCTACGAGAATGATCTGGATTCTTTTGTCATCGCTGCGGCAGGAGACACAGTGCCAGTTGCAATCATCGGGTACACAGATACATCAAAAATTATTTACTCGTCTTTTCCTCTGGATTCGGTGGCTCTTGTTCCCTGGTAAACCTGTTCACCCTCACATGACAGGCTGAACCCACACCGTTTTTATCGAAGTAGTTCTGGTGGTAGTTCTCTGCCTGCCAGAAGCTGCCTGCAGGAGACACTTCGGTAGCGACTCTGTAACCACTGTTTTCAAGCGCAGATACCAGCTCGTTTATCACGGAAAGCTGTTGTTCCGAGGTATAAAAAACGGCTGATCTGTACTGCGTTCCTGTATCTACTCCCTGACGGTTAACCTGCTCCGGATCGTGTATTTCAAAGAACATCATGGCAAGTTCCCTGAACGAAACTGTGGAGCTGTCAAAAATAACTTCCACAGTTTCTGCGTGACCGGTAGAGCCGGAACACACATCCGTGTATTCAGGTTCCGTGATATCACCTCCCATGTAACCGGACCGGGCAAAAAGAACTCCGTCGGTATGGTCAAAACTGTATTCTACCCCCCAGAAACACCCTGCCGCGAAGTAGGCTCTTTGTATTCTCTCTTCAGGAATGAACACCATTGAAATAGAATTAACACAGTGTCTTGTATCGGTATCCGTGTAGCCTTCTCCTGTGAATACATGACCGAGATGAGCTCCACAGGAGGAACACAGTATTTCTGTTCTGATTCCGTCAGCGTCAGCTCTTCTGGTAACCGCTCCTGGTATTTCCCTGTCGAAGGAAGGCCAGCCACAGTGTGATTCAAACTTGGTGTCTGAAGTGTAGAGAGGACTGCCGCACCTTCTGCAGGTATAGATTCCTCCCTCAAATGTATCGACATAGATACCGGAGTAGGGAGATTCTGTTCCTCCGTGTAGAATAACGTTCTGTTCCTGCTGTGTGAGGTCTCTGTACTGCATTTGTTTTTCCCCGTTCAACATGAATGCTGTGAGTAAAGCTGCTCCCTGTACAAATATCAGTGCCGCGGTTGTTATCGTCATGTGCCGCCTCCTGTCACGAACATAACCCTGAAAACGCAGGAGGTTCCAAAGTCCCGGTGCTGGATTATATTCGTTCTTCGGGAAACGGTTATTTCGTAAACGAGAGGGGACTCTTTTGTCCGCACAGCTATTTGATTTCAAGCCAGGTTTTAACTGGGACAGCATACAGTCGGAAACACTTGAACTGTTTGACTTGTGGCGAAAACAGGGAAGACTGGGGTTTCTGGATTTACCATACAACCTCACCCTGCACAGGGATACCGCAGATCTGGCGGAGATGTACCGGCGTAAATACGATACGTTGTTCGTTGCCGGTATAGGGGGATCGTCTCTGGGGCTGAGAGCAATACTGTCTGCTCTGGACGATCAATCAGGCGGAAAAGTCGTGGTGGTGGATTCACCGGATTCCAGAGTGATAAAAAATGCAGTTTCAGAAACTGCACCGGGAAACTCTGTGATAGCTGTTGTAACGAAGTCCGGAGGAACCGCGGAGACACTGTCTATTTTCATGGAGCTTCGCAGAAAGCTTGGAGATGATGCTCCTGTTGTCGCTATTACAGATCCAGTGAACAGTCAGTTGAGAGAGCTGGCGGAAAAAAGAGGATGGAATACGCTGCCTGTACCGGCAAATGTAGGTGGCAGATTCAGTGTCCTTTCTCCGGTGGGGCTTTTCCCAGCTGCTTTTGCCGGAATTGATACGGCAGAGCTTATCAAAGGAGCTGTCGATGTTGTCGAAGATTTTGATGCAAATGGAGTAAGGAGTCTTGCCGCCGTGGTGGCCGGGGCGTTTCTTTCAAAATTTAAAAGTCACCCGGTTCATGTTTTTATGCCCTACTCTGATTTCCTGTACGATACCGCGTTGTGGTTTGCCCAGCTTTGGGCGGAGAGTCTGGGCAAGCGCCTGGATATGAATGGAAACACAGTAGCTACTGGTCAAACTCCACTTGCCTGCAGGGGACCTGCCGATCAGCACTCGCTTGTTCAGCTCTTCATGGAAGGTCCTGCCGACAAAACTGTTACCATTGTTACTGAGGGTGAACCGGAAGACGCAGAACCACTGTCCGGTGAATTTGCCGATCAGCCGGCAATGAACTATCTGGAGGGCAGGAGTCCCGATGTTTTAAGAAAAGCGGAAGCTGATGCCACAGCCACGGCCCTTTCCGAAAGGGGACTTCCTGTAAGCAGAATACACATTCCTGACATCAATGCCAGCTACACAGGACAGATATTTATGACTCTGGAAATTGCAACTGTTCTCACCGGGCTTGCTCTGGGTGTTGATCCTCTAAACCAGCCAGGGGTGGAAAGAGGAAAGATACTGACCTATAAAGCCATGGGCAGGGAGGGATATTGATACTTCTTGCAGTTGCTGTTCTGGGTCTGTTCCCTGAAGGTTACACTTCTGAATGGTACACTCTTCTCCAGAACCGCTACCTGAACGGTTGTTCTGCAGATTACCTGGCTGCCGGAGAAAGTGGGGTTCTTGCAGGAGAGCTGCCTGCTGTTGCCATCGGCTCCCTGCCTGAAATTCCATGGTCGGACGCGCACATGGTTGATCCGCTTACCAGTGGCATCTGGGGCGGAGGCAAATGGAATATTTCGGTGGGGAACAGGAGTTTTCAGGATTCTCTGAGTATTTCAAGAATAGGTCTTGTGCAGAACACGGAAGATCACAGCCGATATATTTTCAGACTGGACAGACCTCTTCCGTGGGGATCTTCCGGCAATTTTGAGATTCTCAGGGAAGACACACTCCGGTTGTTTTCTGCTGTTCTGAGCCGGGGCAGGCTGAATATGCGAACCATGAGCTGGGACGGACGCAACTACGGCTGGGGTTCTGTGGCCGGATGGACATCTCCGCATCTTTATGCCAGAACAGGTTTTTTCAGACTGAATCCCGGCGACAGACGTCCTGAAATACTTGGCGGTGGAAGCGCAGAATTGTCCCCATTTACTTTCGAAGCCGGTGCAGCAGCTTCTCTGGTGGACAGCACCGTGCAGAGCAGAGCTGTGGCTGGTATTTCATCTTCCGTGGGTGATGCCAGTGTTGCGGGCTACTTCGAATACACTGACGATGGTGAAGGCTTCTGGGGTGGAGTCACTGTACCTGTTAGCAGCGTGGAGCTTTCTGCGGCAGTTTCAAGACCGGCGGGAGATGAACTGTTTCAGATGATAGCACTGAGACACCCCGATTTCAATCTTGTGGGCAGGTTCGGGGATGATATTGTTGCTGCGGCAGATGCTGAGGCTGCTCTGGGATTTTTCAGGGGAAAAGCCGCGGCCAGCTGGAATTTCACTACAGATTCGCTGGGTGTCGTATCATGGATACTTGTGGGCAGAGACTGGTACAGAGGCAGGTTTGAGGCTGGTCCAAGAACAACAGCCGGGATGAACTCCGCTGGAGAATTCGATGAGACACTGGATGCCCTGCTGGGTTTCACACTTGTCACATTTTCCATTTCTGCAGCGGTGGAAGACATAACAGACGATGCGCACAGAAGCTGGTCTTTTGGAATAACCTGGTCTTACACCGATCAACCCCCGGTAACTCCCGTGGGAGAAACGGAAGGCGGGCGTGGAAACTGATACTGTAAAAATAGCCGTACTGGCCTCTGGAACGGGGTCGAATTTCAAAGCTCTTGTAGAAGGTGATACCGCACCGGGAGTTGTTGATGTTCTTGTTACGGATAACGAACGTGCCGGTGCTCTCCAGCTTGCAGATGAACTGGGGATACAGGGAAAGTACATGTATCCCGGAAAGTTCAGAACAAGGTTTGGAAAACAAGAAGAAAAGCAGTGGGCTGACTTTCTTTTGAGCAGAGGTATTCAGCTGGTGTGTCTTGCCGGGCTCATGAGAATACTGAAGGGTCCTCTTCTTGAGGCATTTCACGGCAGAATACTTAACATCCATCCATCGCTTCTTCCCGCGTTTCCAGGCCTTGATGCACAGGGACAGGCATTCCGGTATGGTGTAAAGGTAGCAGGGTGTACCGTTCACTACGTTGATCAGGGCACGGACACAGGTCCGGTAGTTCTGCAGAGAGCTGTTCCGGTGTACGAATCAGATACAAGGGATTCTCTGGCTGCAAGAATACTTACCGAAGAACACAGGATCTACTCAGAAGCGGTGAAAGCCCACTGTGAAGGAAGAGCAGTATATTCCGGGGTTCTCAGGCAGCAGAAGGAGTAACAGTTTTTATGAGCAATCTGGTTATGGCCCTTGCTTTTCTTTTGTTTGGAGGTGCGGAAGACCCGCTTCCATCTGGTCCCGCATTCGGTATTTCGGTGAACGGCGTTCCACTGCGGCCGCACATGATGGCTTTTACAGCATTCCCACACGAAACTGTTACCCTGTCATACAGAGATTCGCTGAACTGGTCCGTTCCCGACCTGGGTTTCACCGGGACCGGAAAAGAGTTCAGTTTTAATCTGCCGGGTTCCCACGGAACTTACACAGTTACTGCTTCGGATTCGGAAACTGTACAAGACTATATAATGGTTGTTCCCCTCAACACAGCACAGTTCAGAACTAACACTCTGAACTCCTTTCCCATCGGGTTCTATGGAGATGGTAACACCAGGGACAACTTGCCGGATAAAGGATTTATTGAGCTGTGGCCCGGTACGTTTGATGCCAGAATTTCCACACACCTTACTTTTTCGGACTTCCTGGGACACACCGAAGGCGGGTGGCCGCAGTACATGGTTCTTGACCTGAGGCTTGTACACAAGCTCGAATGTGTTTTTGAGCAGGTTGCACTGCTGTATCCTGAGGCAAGAAGCATACATTGTATAAGCGGTTTCAGAACTCCTGCCTACAATGCGGCAATTGGCAACGATACAGGTTTCAGCCTTCATCTTTACGGAGCAGCGGCGGATTTCTGGATTGAAGGATGGCCAGATAACGATCTTATTGACGATCTTGATAGAAACAAGCGGATAGATGTTTATGACGGCGAATTCATTGTTGAGATTACAAGAGCGCTGGAGGCTGCCGGAGAGGTTGCTACAGGTGGAGCGTCGGCATACAGATGGATTCCCACCCACGGGCCCTTTGTTCATCTGGATACCAGAGGCAGTGCGGCTGTGTGGCAGACCAGACAGAGTCTGGTAGACAATCCTGTCATTTAACTGGAGTGTGCATATGAAGATTCCCATTGTTGTGTTGATCTCTGTTCTGACAATTGCTCTGGCAGTCAGTTTAACTACCGTGTACCGCATGGATGAAAAAGTTGAATTTATGAGAGACATGGTAAACGATTACGGCACCAGGGTGGAACAGGTATCACTGCAGAGAGATACGCTGGCTGCAATAAACGCGGCCTTTGCTGCCAGGGAGGATTCTCTGCCAGCTCTCCGTCACGCGGCGGACTCTCTTCAGGTTCGCCTTGATGAGGTTGAACTGGTTCGCAACTACATGGGTTACTATCTGATAATAGATACCGGTCAGAACAGATTCCACCTAAGACGGGGAGGGCTTCTGGTACGTTCCGGGTACTGCGGTACCGGCAAGGGCTGGACAGAAAACGACAGCGGGCTTGTGTGGAATTTTACCACACCACAGGGGTTGAGATACGTTGTGAAAAAGAGTGAAAACCCTTACTGGTACAAACCGGACTGGTACTGGCTGGAGCAGGACCTCAGACCGCCACGACCGGGTCAGGACATTCTTATTCCCGACAGCCTGTCGTGGGAGGAACAGATCGTCTACTACAATGATTCGCTCACATCCAGTGAGCGGGTGTGGGTGAGGGCCGTTCCCGGCGCTCTGGGTAACTTTAAGCTTGATCTCGGGGGCGGCATTCTTCTTCACTACGGAGTGGGAAGAGGGCGAAATGTCAGCCACGGATGTATCAGACTGGGGACGGCGGATCTTGAGGCAATTTACAGAGCTCTACCGGTTGATGCCCCGGTGTTAATTTACTGAGAAAGAGGCTGAAATGGTATCCACAATTGCAGGAAATTCATCGAAGCAGCGGAGGCGGAATGTTGTTCTCATCGCCGGAACCCTTCTGGCAGTGCTTGTTCTGATCTATTTTCTAAACCCCCGGGATTCGCAGGTGCTGCAACAGACCCCTGAAACTGCAATTCATCAGGCGGTTCCAATAACTGGGACTGATGAAACAGTTATTATTGAGGAAATGCCGGATCAATGGCTTCAGGCTTCCGGCTCTTCAAGCGGTAACCCTGCCTGGGCACCTGCTGTGGTTTCTCCAATTGACACTCTCTGGAGTATTTCCACAGGTAGAGAGATATTTTCCCCTCCAGCGTTACAGGGGAACATGATCTTTATTGCCGGAAACGACAAAACGCTTCGAGGAATCAATCGAGCCACCGGTGAACAGATCTGGTCAAGAACTGTTACCTGCGGCTTGTCCGGAGGAGTTGCCGCTGATTCATCCGCGGTTTACCTGAGTGGACAGGATGGATATATGTATGCCCTGGATCTTGAAACAGGGTCTGAAAAGTGGAAAACCGGACTTGGATACCACATCTTTACTGATGCATGCGTGTTCTGCGACAGTCTTGTCCTGGCCGGCAATTCCATGGGTTCCATCGCTGCCCTCAGTCGGGAAACAGGTGATTTAATCTGGAGCGACACCATGGATGGTCTCCTGCTGGGGCCGGCAGTTTCCGACAGTACAGCCGTATTTTCAACCGAAGCAGGAGCTGTGGGTGCATGGGACCTTTCCGGTAGTACCCTGTGGTCGCGAGGATTCTCCTCGCAACCATCAGCTCCGTCTATAGTGTCCGGTGTGGTTTATCTTGGTTTTTCTTCAGGGAAGGTCCTGGCTTTTTCTCTGCAAACAGGAGAAACGATCTGGGAAACCGCTCTTGAAGGTGTCCAGGGAAGAACTGTTGTTTCAAGACCGGCTGTATACAGAGACTCTGTTCTGGTCGCCGGAACCTGCGATGGCCGGGTATTCTGTCTGGAAGTTTCCAGCGGAACCCTTTTATGGGAAACACAGCTTGAAAACTGGGTATCGCTTACACCGGCAGTTTGTGATACAATCGTTTATGCCAGCTGTGATGATGGTAAGCTGCATCTTCTGAGCCTGAATACAGGGCTTGCTGTGGATGAGATAGAAACCGGTTCTTATTCAGGGACACCACCGATACTCTCCGGGGGTGTGCTGTACACAGGCAACTCCGCAGGCGTATTTACAGCTGTATCGGGAACGGTTCCCGCTGCAGAGAGCACAACGGAAGAGGAATAATGCCAAGTGGAATAATACCCAGTGGGTATGCTCTGGTAGCAGGTCTGTCCAACACAGGAAAATCCAGCCTTTTGAATGCCCTTACAGAAACAAGCATTTCTCCTGTTGCCCTGCAACCTGCTTCAACAAGAATGCCTATCACAGCAATCTGCACTCCGGGAAATGCGCAGATCTGTTTTGTAGATACACCACCGCTTGAAAGCGGTTATGACTGGTCTATTATCGACTGGGTGGATGTGGTTGTTCTTGTGGTGGATATAAAGCAGTTTGACCGTGATCTGGAAAAGCCGGTTGTAAAACACTTCCTTCGCAGAGCCAGGAGCAAACCCGTGGTACTCGCCCTGGGCAGGAGTGATTTTGTTCATCTGGAACACAGGGCAGCGTATGTATCCAGGGCAAGATACACCAACAGGTTTACCGATATAGTTCCTGTTACACCACCGCTTAATTTCGGGATTGATAAGCTAATGAATGCTGTTCTGCAGAATATTCCCATGAGGAACAGGCTGTTTCCCAGAAACATAAACACCCTTAATTCCAAACGCTTCCTTATATCGGAACAGATTCGCACACAGCTGTTCAGTATACTGCCCCTCGATGTCGCCGGCGAAACAGCAGTTCAGGTAGAGGAGACTTCTCAGCGGGACGGCAGGCTTTACGTAAGGGCAAATCTTATTGTATCAAGGGCTTCCTCAAAAGGAATGCTTATCGGGCGAAAAGGTCAGACACTGGACAGAATAAACAAACTTTCTCTTGATGCTATAGGTGAGTTTACCGGTGAAGACTGCAGGCTGGATCTCTGGGTCAAAGTTCGAGAGGCCTGGACAGAAAACAAAACCGACCTGCTTGAGTTCGGCTATGTCTGCTGACCTGCAGACAGCATGCCGTATAAACATACAGGACTTCGAAGGCCCTCTTGACCTTCTGCTTTTCCTTATAAGAAGAGACGAGCTTGATGTTACCACAATTCATGTGGCAGAAGTTGCTGATCAATACCTCGATTATATAAGGGAGGCCGAAGAACTCAATCTGGATATTGCCGGAGAATACCTGGTTATGGCAGCTACGCTTACCAGGATGAAAAGCCGTCTTCTTCTTCCTGTAGAGAGAGCAATAATGGAAGATTATGAAGACCCGATGGATTCTCTTATGAGGCACCTCGTGCTTTACAGAGCATTCAAGGAAGTGGCTTCAGAGCTCCGTGAAAGTGAATCGATCTGGAGGGATGTCTTCACTCCTCCAGGGGAGAGGGAAAGATACCAGGAGAGTGTTACTGAGGTTGATCAGGATCAGACTTCTCTCCTTGACCTGCTTCTCGCTCTTGAGAACATGAGCGAAAAGAATGCTCCTCCTCCCGAGCACCGGATTCGCAAACCCCTGCTTTCTCTCTCTGAGTGTGTTGCAATTCTTGACAGAACACTCTCAACAGATAGACAAAGTAAATTTATCGATGCAGTGGGGGAGAACGCCGATCAGGCTGTGGTTGTTTCCTTTTTTGTCGCTATTCTCGAGCTTGTGAAGCGCGGCTGGTTAACGGCGGAGCAAAGATATCCCTTCGCTGAAATCACAATAAAACGAAAAGAGGAAAGGTGGGAATAAATGCTTGATCAGCTGGCAAGACAGGTGGAAGCTCTTCTTGTCGCCTCGGAATCTCCAGTAACACTTGAAAGAATCTGCGAGCTGACTGGTTGCGGTACCGAATCTGCCGAGCAGGCAGTACAGCGAATTGAGATGGAGCTGGCTTCCGGGGGCCATGCCGTCGTTGTAGCCAGACTTGCCGGAGGTTTCAGAATAGTAACCGATCCAGATCTCGGCTACATCGTTGCCCAGCTGTTTGAAGGGAAAAGACACAGCAGATTGTCGAGAGCATCACTGGAAACACTGGCTGTAATTGCGTACAGACAGCCGGCGACACGGGCACAGATCGAGGCAGTCCGCGGCGTGAACAGTGACAGTGCCATGCGAACTCTTCTCGAAAGGGATATGATAAAAATTGCAGGAAGACAGGAAACCCCGGGGAGACCGCTCCTGTACGAAACAACCTCCAGATTCCTGGAATACTTCGGGCTCAGCGACCTTGAACATCTTCCCAGAATGGATGAAATGGAGAGCCTGTTAAAACTTTCCGCTGATGATATAGAGCGGATGGCTTCAGAACTGTCAGGAGATGAAAGTGACCAGATCCTCTAAAAAAACAGTAACAGCAGCTGCCGACGGAATGAGGCTGAACCGCTTTGTTGCCAGATCGGGAATTGCAAGCAGAAGAAGATGCGATGAAGGAATCAGGAATGGAATGGTCACAGTTAACGGCATGCTGATAACAAATCCAGCCGAGAAGATTTCAGAGGGAGATCTGGTACTGTGGGACGGAGCTGCGGTGACACTTCCTGAACTGTTCGTCGCCGTTATGAACAAACCGTCAGGTTACGAAACCACAATGAACGAAAGAGCTTCAAGACCTGTTTCTCAACTGTCTGTGGGAATGCCAAGAGGGGCGGCTCCGGTTGGGCGTCTGGACATAAGAACAGGCGGTCTTCTCCTGTGGAGTAACGATGGAGAACTGGTTTACAGACTTACCCACCCCAGGTGGAAGATAGAAAGAGAGTACATTCTGATTCTTGCTAAAACTCCCGAAAGAGAAGCAATAGAGAAAATGCGGAAGGGTGTCTACATAGCCCCGGGAGAATTTTCAAAACCCAGATCTGTTGAAAAAACAGGTTCAAAGACTCTCAGTGTAGTACTGACCACAGGAAGAAACAGGGAAGTCAGAAGACTTTCCAAATTTTCCGGAATCCCTCTGATCGGCCTTGAAAGGGTGAGATTCGGTTCTGTCCAGCTGGAAAATCTCCAGCGGGGAAAGTGGCGGCGGCTTTCTTCAGAAGAGACTACCGCTCTCTGCAAGGCAGTGCGGCTGAACAGGTAAAAACACATTGACCTTGACGGATGGACCTGTATTGAGGATATTTGCCCAATCTGAAAGAGGGGATGTGAATTTGACTGCCTGAAATTATAGCTGTAGATGGCCCTGCTGCTTCCGGTAAAAGCACAACAGCGAAGCAGATAGCGTCAAAATTGGGTTTTGAGTATTTAGACACCGGCGCAATGTACCGAGCGTCGGCTTTTCTAGTTTCAGCTTCAGGAACTGATCCGCACGATGGTAAATCATCTTCCGCCATTCTTCTTCAACACTCAATTGAAGTTTCAAGTACAGGAATATTTCTCGACGGAGAAGACATCTCTGGAAAGATAAGAACTCAGGCCGTCGGTGAAGCGGCAAGTATCATATCAGCCCACCGCCAGGTAAGAGAGTACATGGTTTCTCTTCAGAAGGCTTTCGGTAAAAAACACAATACCGTAGCCGAGGGAAGAGACATGGGAACAGTTGTCTTTCCTGATGCCACACTGAAAGTTTACATAGTAGCGGATATCGCTGTAAGAGCAATGCGCAGATTGAAGGATCTCGGTCACCGTGATATAAGCCGCATGGTTCATTCAGTATTTCAGAGAGACTACAGAGACCGTAACAGGCAGGAAAGCCCATTGCGACTGCCTCCAGGTGCGCTGTGGCTTGACGGAACATCCATGACAGTAAGTCAGCAGGTTGAGTTTGTTCTGAAGCGTTTCAGAGAATTGAGCGGCAGATGAAAAGATCGGTTCTTGTAGACATAATACTCAGGCCTGTAATAATTACCATTTCTGTGGTGTTTTTCAGAATGAAAGTGGTTAACAGGAAGAATTTTCCAAAAGGCGGCGTTATTCTGGCCGGCAACCATATTTCCAACTGGGATCCGCCTTTTATTGCCGCTGCCGTCCCCAGAGCTGTCCACTTTATGGCCAAATCCAGTCTGTTTAAAACCCGTTTTCTCTCATGGTTCATGCAGAAGCTCGGTGCATTTCCCATCAACAGGCGGTCTGCAGTGAATTCAGGTGCGTTGAATACAGCAATAGATCTCGTTAACAGTGGCGAAGTTGTCATCATCTTCCCCGAGGGAACAAGGAGCAAAGACGGTAAACTGCTTCCTGCAAAACCGGGAGTAGGCTATATAGCACATGCCACGGGAGCGCCGGTTATGCCTTTCTTTATGGAAGGTATGGATGATCCGCTGGGGGCGCTTTTATTTAAATCCAGATTCAAAGTAACATTCGGGCAGCTTATACCTGCCGGGGAACTCGAAGAGCATCATAAGCAGGGAGGCCCTGGAAGATCTGCCGGATACATTCTTGAAAAAGTCAGGGAAATCAAAGATAGAAACGAACAGGAAAACAGAAAGGATCGTTAAATGAGCGAAAAGAACGAGTTTGTTGTTGGTTTAACCGATGAAGAAATCGAGACCATTGAAGGTCACGATTACACAGCCAGTGAAAGGAGTGATTTTGAGGCTGCTTATGCAGGCACAATCGCGAATTTTACTGTAAAAGTTGGAACCATTATTTCAGGCACCATCCTGAAAACCGCAAACAATGAGGTTATTGTTGACCTTGGTTACAAGAGCGAGGGTGTTATTCCTCTTCAGGAATTCCGTGACGAAGATCCTCCTCAGCAGGGGACGAAGGTGGATGTTTTCGTGGAGAGCCTTGAAGACACCGATGGAAGAGTTACCGTGTCAAAAGAAAAGGCACACTTCCATACTGTCTGGAATGATATAAAGGTTGCTTACGATGACAATCTTATCCTCAAAGGCAAGGTTATAAAGCGCATAAAAGGTGGACTTACCGTTAGAATTATGGGCGTGGATGCATTCCTTCCAGGTTCTCAGGTTGCCCTCCGTCAGGTTCCCAACCTGGAGAAGTTCTGCGGGGAAGAGCTTGACTTCAGGGTAATCAAACTCAACAAACGTCGGCGCAACATTGTTGTGAGCCGCAGACAGGTTCTTGAAGAAGCCAGAAGCGAGCTGAAGGAAAACCTTATCAAAGAGCTTGAAGAAGAGCAGGTACGCAAGGGTATCGTAAAAAACATTACAGACTTTGGTGCTTTTGTCGACCTCGGCGGTATCGATGGCCTTCTTCACATAACAGACATGAGCTGGGGAAGGGTACGCCATCCGTCCCAGCTTCTTACAATCGGTGAGGAAATCGACGTAAAGGTTCTCAAGTTCGACAAGGAGCGGGAAAGGATCTCTCTTGGTCTCAAACAGCTCCAGCCTTTCCCGTGGGAGGGTGTTGCTGACCGTTACTCACCTGAAACGATGGTTACAGGAAAGGTTGCCTCCATCACCGATTACGGCGCCTTTATTGAAATTGAACCTGGCGTAGAGGGTCTTATCCACATCTCAGAGATGTCCTGGACAAAGCATGTTCGCCATCCATCCAAGATTCTCACAGTAGGAGATGAGGTTGAAGCTGTTGTTCTCAGTGTTAACGAAGAGGAAAGAAAGATTTCTCTCGGTCTCAAGCAGACCATGGAGAACCCCTGGAACTCTATTGAAGAGAGATATCCCATAGGTTCTTCAGTTGACGGTAAAGTACGCAACCTCACCAACTTTGGTGCGTTCGTCGAGATAGAAGACGGTATAGACGGTCTAATTCATATCTCCGACATGAGCTGGACCAGAAGAATCAGCCACCCTTCAGAGATTGTTCAGAAGAACCAGCCGGTGAAGGTTGTTGTTCTCAGCATAGACAGAGAAAACCACAGGATTTCTCTCGGACTCAAGCAGACTGAAGAAAACCCCTGGGATTCCATGTCAGAGCGTTACCCTGAAACCACTGAGGTAAAGGGCAGCGTTACACAGATTCTCGACAGGGGAGTGGTTGTTGATCTTGAAGACGGAATTGAGGGTTTTGTGCCTCTGAGTCAGCTTGGCTGGGAAGAACTTGAGAATCCCGCAACTGTTATCCGCAGAGGGGACGTTCTTCCTCTCAGGGTGATAGAAGTTGTACCTTCAAGCCGCAGAATTGTTCTCAGTGTAAGAAGCTATTTCAATGGTCGTCCCATGGAAGAGCTTCAGGAGTTCAGAACTTCCCTTGAGGGCCGTCCAGCAGATGAAGTGGAAGAGGTCGTTGAAGAGGAGTCGGTAAAGGAAAATACTTCAGAGGAAACAGCAGATACAGCAGTTGAACAAACAGTGGCTGAGGAAACTCAGGAATCTGAAGAGAAAACTGTTGAAGCAGCTGAAGAAACTGCAGTTGAAGAGGAACCCGAGGCTCCGGAAGAGCCAGCCTCCAAGTAAGGGAAATAGCCGTGGCGCAGCAGACTGCGCCACGGCACACACAATGAACCTGCCGGATAACGCTGCTGTGTTCGGCTACACCCTCGGGTGTCGCCTGAACTCTTTCGAAACGGAAGCTCTTGTGGAGGAACTGGTTGATGTTCTTTCCGGAAGAAGGGTAACAACTCCCGAAGAAGCAGATTTGATAGTGGTTAATACCTGTGCTGTAACTGCAAGAAGCCAGGGAAGATCGCGGAGAATCGTCAGGTCATGGGCTTCCAGATTTCCTGAAAAAGATATTGTTGTAACAGGTTGTGTTGCCGCCGTGGCGCCTGAAGATTTTAAGGACATGGACAGGGTTACGGTGGTACCGAACACCGGAAAACGCAGAATCCCTGAGATCGTGAACCCTGCCGGCTCTTATGGTAATGTTCCTGAAAACAGTCTTTTCCCAATTTCTGCTCCACTTTCAACTTCAAGAACCAGGGGGTTTCTGAAAATTCAGGATGGGTGCAACAACGCATGCACCTACTGTATTGTTCCCCTTGCAAGAGGCGGTTCTAAAAGTCAGCCTAAAGAGCTGGTTCTTAAACAGGCCAGGGAAATGGTGAATGCCGGTTTCCGTGAAATCTCAGTAACCGGTGTGGATATTGCTGATTACGGACGAGGTCTTTATTCCAACGGCTACGGTCTTCCAGAGCTTGTTGAAGAGCTCCTGGAAATAGGCGGTTTCCGTCTGAGACTGGGCTCAATTGAACCTATGTACCTCACCGTAAAAACCCTTGAGAAACTGGCACTTCCAGGTGTGTGCAACCATTTTCACATACCTTTTCAG
>QNDR01000008.1 GCA_003646025.1 Candidatus Fermentibacterota bacterium | reverse complement strand
TTTGTTGAAAATGTTACACTTCCTGAATTTGTTTCGGTGGCAGGCAGGGTTTCGGCTGGCTGTTCCGTTTCCGGCAATGGCTGGGAGGTTGACCTGAATTCTCTGCGGGAACAGTGGTCAGACAAGCTAGCCTCGGTTATCTGGAGAGAGGAGGGTGTCTGATGCCATGTGCTGCAGTAATCAGGTTTCCCGGGTCAAACTGCGAGTTTGAAACAGCCCGGGTGCTCAGGAATTCCGGAATTGATTCCAGAATTTACAACTGGAATGAGATAGCTAGGCTTTCAGACAACAAACCTGACGCCTATGTGCTTCCCGGCGGGTTTTCCTTCCAGGATAGAATCAGAGCGGGGGTAATAGCTTCCAGGGAAAGCATCATGGATTATGTTTTTGAAGAAGCAATGAACGGAAAACCTGTTCTCGGTATATGCAACGGTGCTCAGGTACTGATCGAAAGCGGTCTGGTTCCCGGCTGGAAGCCAGGGTCCATCCAGGGAGCTCTCGCAGGGAATCTGGTATCGGGCAGAAGCGGATACCTCTCACGGTGGATCTATCTGAAACCGGAGAAAGAGGCTGTAGCGAAATGCCCATGGCTCTCCGCTCTCGATGGAGATGCCTTTCCTCTGCCGATAGCGCATGCAGAGGGAAGGTTTGTTTTCCAGGAAGAGGATATGGACAAAGTGAAGAGTCACATCGGACTGACATACTGTACACCAGAGGGTTCTGCTGCGGATGGCTGGCCGGATAATCCCAACGGGTCTGTTCTAAACATTGCCGCACTTATGAATGCAGAAGGCAATGTTCTTGCAATGATGCCTCATCCGGAACGGAGTTACCATCTGTGGCAGGTCCCGCCGGATGTTCGGGGTTTCTGGGGAGACAAAAGAAGAAACTCATCTCTGAAAGACATAGAGGAACAACCTGGTCCGGGAGCGATAATCTTTAAGGGCCTGGCAAAGTATCTGGGGGTGAAATAATGGAAAAAGTACAGATCGCGGTGAGGCTGATTACCCCCGACCCTGCTGCTGTCACCGCCCTTAACACTGTGAAAGCCATGCGGCTTCAAATGCCTCCGCTTAAGATACACAGGTACGATCTCTGGGAGTTCAAAACTGCAGAAGGCGGAAAGGAAACGATTTCTGAGGTTGTGAGTCACTTTACAGATATCGTCAACCCCAACAAGCAGACCTGGACATTTGCAGGGGAGGGTTCTGTTCTCAAGGGAGAAGATCCTGAGCTTCTGTGGGTTGGAATTGTTATCCGGGATTACGAAGACAGTGTGAGCGGTAACTGGACGGATCTGCTTGAACGCAGGGGTTTTCCTGTGGATTCTGTCAGATGGGGTGTTCTGTGGAGGCTTGGGTATCTGAAGAACACAGATGAGGCTCTAGCCAGAAAAATGGCTCTGGACCTTGCTGTCAGCCATACAAGAACAGGCGGGTTGTTCAGCAACCCTGTATCTCAGGAGGTTTCTTTCTGGACCTGAGAGATCGCAGGGCTTCAGGTGCGCTAGGTGAAGTTGATCGACCACAGCAGTACATAGGCCTGGAGTACAATGCGCAATTCGGAACAGACGGCTCCAGGGTTACGCTGGTCTATCCTGATACATACGAACTCGGGGCATCCAATTTCGGCCTGAGAGTGGTGAGGCATCTGCTTCTGGAAGCCGGTGATTTCTGCGTGAGACGGGGTTTTCACCCTGCTTCTGATATGTACAGAATTATGAAAGAAAGAGACCTGCCATGGCTTGATCTTGAGGCAGGTGATCCTGTCAGAGAGAGTTCTGTCGTGGGGTTCGGTATTTCCACCGAAATTCTTTACACCAATGTTCTGTCACTGCTGGATCTGATGAAACTGGAGCTTCGCTCAGAAAACAGACAAACAGGAGATCCCATCATTCTTGCCGGAGGTGGAGGTCTGGCAAACCCTGTTCCTCTTATGCCTTTTGTCGATGTGTTTTTTCTCGGCGAGGCAGAAGCAGGACTTCTGCCTTTGATGAGGGTTCTTTGCTCCGGCATGAGCAGGGAAAACAAGTTGCAGAGGGCTGCTGAACTGCCGTCTGTGCTGGTTCCCCGGTATTACTCCGGAGGAACTGTCCGCTGGGCTGTAGCAGACAGACTTAACATCGCGGATGCCCCAGTTAATCAGATTGTTCCAATGGCAAAAGTTACACACGACAGAGCGGTTGTTGAGATTTCCAGGGGATGTACAAGAGGGTGCAGGTTCTGTCAGGTTTCCCAGTTAGCGCGACCAGTCAGGGAGAGAACACCTGAGGATGTTCTTGAGCTTATACAAAAAGCGGTGGAGAGTACCGGGTGGGAGCAGGCTGGTGTGCTTACCCTTTCCTTCAGCGACTACTCAAAGTTGAATACGCTGCTGAAGGGTTTTACTGAAATTGAAGAAAAATTGCATGTGAGAATTTCACAGCCCTCGCTGAGACCGGATACTCTACCGGGTATCCAGAGCAAAAGGTTTTTCAAAGGCAGTATTACAATGGCTCCTGAAGCTGGCACCGAGCGGATGCGAAGAATTATTAACAAGCCGCTCTCCCGGGAAGAAATACTGCTGGCTGCCGAAACAGCGTCCCAGATGGGGGCCAGCGGAATCAAACTGTACTTCATGATCGGTCTTCCAGGCGAGACAGACGAAGATGTTGTGGCAATTGCAGAGCTTGCCGATACCGTGGCAGGAATAATGGGCAGGAAGAGAAAGGTAACAGCGGCGGTTTCACCTTTTGTACCCAAGCCTCACACGCCGTTCCAGTGGGCACATCAGCCTGATCACAAAGAGTTGTGGAGAAGAATTCAGCTGGTGCGCAGTAATACCAGGAGGGCAAAGGTCGCATGGAATGACCCCCGGGTTTCTGCCGTGGAGTATTTCCTGTGCTCCAGAGGGGAAGAATCTCAAAGCATTCTGGAAAGAGCCTACCGGGAGGGGGCGGTTTTTGACGGCTGGAGTGATCTGTTCAGGTGGGACATCTGGGAAAAACTGCTGGATGAAGCCGGACACGCCGATTTCAAGGTGGGGGATAATCTGCCATGGAATTTCGTTGACACAGGGGTCAACCGGCAGTGGCTGATTCGGGAATACAAAAGAGCCTCAGACGAAGAAGTTCTCCCGGACTGCCGGGAAGCAGGCTGCAGTCTCTGCGGCGGGTGCAATGGGGAAGTGCTTCCTTTTCCCGAACCGGTTTCTGCTGTCACTGTGGTGGAGCGCTCTGAACAGCGTCCAGCTGTAGAGAGAATACGTATCAGGTTTACTAAAACAGGTCTCTCCAGGTTTACATCCCATCTGGATATGGTAAGAATGTGGACAAGAGCCCTGAGAAGAAGCGGTCTTCCCATGTACTACAGTCCCGGATATGCAAGGCGCATGAAGCTGGTTTTCTCTCAGCCTATTCCCCTTGGAATGGGCAGTGAGTGCGAGTACCTTGACTTTCAGCTTGTGGAATCTGTTGATATTCACAGGGTTTCAGCGTCTCTTGTTCCGGTGCTTCCTGCCGGTTTCAGTATAACTGCAGTGAAGGAATTATCAGGAAAGTACAGATCCCCTGACTTTATGGTTACCGCAGCAGAGTATATTATCCATGGGGTTGACAGAATTGATAAGCTGGTTGACTACCTGAGTGGAAGTGAACTTGTTTCATCCATCTCAGTTTTAGATAGTGACAGAGTTTGTATGGTCTCCGATCCGCGCAGCAGAGATTCCAGACCTGACAGGGTGTTGAACGCTGCAGGCGTGAGGTACGAGTTCATAGTGAGAAGTAACATTTATGTTGCAGATCAGACCGGGCAGCTTGTGCCTGTTCTGGCTGTAAATGAAGGAGAGATTGCTAATGAAGGTTGATTTCATTGTCAACCAGCATCCCGAAGTAACAAGAATAGCTGTTATGGAGGATGGTCGACTGATGGAGCTTATCGTCGAAATGGCTGACGACAGGCACATTGTGGGAAATATCTATCTGGGTAAAGTCAATGCGGTACTGCCTGGAATGCAGGCTGCTTTTGTAGACATCGGACTGGAAAGAAGTGCCTTTCTTCATGTGTCTGATGTGAGGGAAATGCTGGCTAACGAAAAAAGTTTTGCCAGGGCTCTTATAGAAGGAAAGCCCCCCAGAGCTGATGAAACACGCAGACCCATCGAAAAGGTGCTGGAAAAAGGGCAGAGAATTCTGGTTCAGGTTACCAAAGAACCTATTGGAACAAAGGGAGCAAGGGTCAGCACAAGAATTAGCATTGCCGGGCGCTATGTTGTCAGTATGCCAGGAGATTCTGTAGCAGGAGTTTCCAGGAAGATTACCGACCGGCAGGAGAGAAGCAGGCTGAGAAAGATAGTTCAGCAGGTTAGAACAGAGGGCTTTGGCATAATTGCAAGAACCGCAGGCATCGAGAAGGACGAAGACAGTTTCAGAACCGATGTTGAGAGAATAGTGAACAAGTGGAAGGAAATTGGTACTCTGACTGTGAAATCCAAAGCGCCTGCCCTCCTTCATCAGGAGCATGATCTTATCACCATGACTGTCCGCGACCTTGTTTCTCCTGATGTAAACTCCATTGTCAGCGACTCCAGAGTCGTTGCAAAACAGATCAAGAAGTACCTGAAAACATTCGATCCGGATGTTGCAGCCAAGGTGAAATACTACAGGGGTAAAACTCCGATTTTTGACCAGTATGGTATTGAGAAGGAGATTTCCGGTCTTGTACGAAGGGAAGTTCTTCTGAAGAGCGGAGGTTCCATTGTTATTGATCACACTGAAGCTCTGGTGGCTATAGATGTAAACACCAAGAGGTATGTGGGGCGGCGCAGACAGGAAGATACAATTTTCAAGACCAACATGGAGGCTGCGCGGGAAGTGGCCAGACAACTGCGCCTGAGAGACCTGGGCGGGATAATCGTCATCGACTTTATCGACATGGACAATCTGTCTCACCGTGACAAGGTGGTAAATTGTCTGAGGGGTGAGCTGGGAAGAGACAGATCACCGACAAAGACCTGTCAGGTAAGTCCCATGGGCCTGGTTGAGATGACCAGAAAAAGGGTTCGCCCCAGCCTTGTTCAATCCATGTCTGTTGTGTGTGAGTACTGCGCCGGAACCGGAAGAATACAGACGCCGGTAAGTGTTCTCACCGGGATTGAAAGGTTTCTTGAGAGAGCTGCCAACGGGAAAAAACATGTTAACCTGGTTGTAACCATCAATCCTATAGTTGCAAAATATCTCATGGAAGATGACGGAAGGCGGCTGGAGTATCTCACTGCCAGAAGTGACAGGCTTTCAGTCCATATACATGAGGACGACAGGATGCTTCAGGCCGAATTCAAGGTGTTTTCACTTGATTCCCATGAAGAGATCACAGATCTGTATCTTCCCGGTTCGAGAGCTTGACCTCGAAGGGCTGAAATAGTATAAGTTTGCGCAGTCTTGATAAGTAATTAGACAGCGTTTTAACGGTGCATGCGTGTAATATAAATGGAGGTTGAATTTGTACGCTATCATAAAAACAGGTGGAACTCAATTCCGGGTAGAGCAGGGCATGAAGCTTCTGGTTCCCCATCTTGCAGGCGAAGAGGGAGCTTCTCATGTGTTTGAAGATGTTCTTCTCGTGGCCAAAGACGATAAAGTCGTTGTGGGGCATCCATTTATTGAGGGCATTCAAGTGTCAGCCAAAATTATTGAGCAGTCAAAGGGTGCCAAGGTAGTAATCTTCAAACGCAAGAGGCGCAAGGGCTACCAGCGGAAAACGGGCCACAGACAGCTTCAGACATGGGTACAAATCGAGAAAATCGCCAAGGTTTAATCCATGGCACTCGTACTCTCCGGTAGAAAATATTCAAGAGTTGTAAAAGCGTCGCTGCGTCAGCGTGTAGATGAGCTTCAGGGACAGCTTCCCGGTCTTACAGTTATCATTGTCGGAGAGAATCCGGCAAGCAAGGTTTATGTTGCTGCAAAGGAAAAGGCATGCATCAAGGTCGGGTTTAACAGCAATGTAATCAGCCTTCCTGCCGAGGTTACCCAGTCTGAGATTCTTGCTCTTATAGACAAATTGAACGCCGACGACTCAGTTCACGGTATTCTCGTTCAACTTCCTCTTCCAGAGCATATTTCGACTGACCTGATTGCGGCGGCGGTTCTGCCTGAAAAAGATGTTGACGGTTTTCATCCTGTCAATGTAGGCAGACTCTGGAGGGGCGAACAGGGTCTTTTTCCGTGTACCCCTTCTGGCATTGTCAGTCTGCTGCATCACCACGACATTCCGCTAACCGGGAAAAACGCTCTTATTGTTGGGAGATCCAACATAGTGGGTAAGCCCATGGCAGCTCTTCTTCTCAGGGAAAATTGCACTGTAACAATTGCTCACAGCCGAACAGTTGATCTGAAACAGCGGTGTGCAGAGGCAGACATTCTTGTTGTTGCTGTGGGCCGGGCGGAAATGATAAAGAAAGACTGGGTGAAGCCCGGAGCTGTGGTTGTAGACGTTGGAATGAACAGAAGAAGTGACGGCAGGCTAGTTGGAGATGTTGACTATGATGACGTTTCACCGGTGTGTTCCGCTATTACTCCAGTTCCCGGCGGTGTGGGTCCACTGACAATAGCTTTCCTTCTCGAAAACACATTCAAAGCAAGAAATTCTCTGTTAGCAGACTAATTCTGTTTATGTTAGAACCAGAGCAATCAAGCGGCTATTGCTCTGGTTCTTTTTTTTTATTATGCGGTTGACGAACCAGTCTCATTTATAGTATCTCTCTACATACGATTAACTGCAACAGGAGTGGTAACAATGGCTGTATTTTCTGTCTTGCTTTTGGCTTTCTTTTCCGCTGTAGATTATCCTGTTCTTGAGTTGTCTGATCAGGTGTCGATGCAGGAACTGGCCCTGATGGAATATTCCGAAAGGCAGACTGTTCTTGCAGAGTTAAACACACACTACATGCAGCTGGATTTCGGATCTGGACCTCTTCTTACAGGTTCTTTTTCTGTTGCTGAGGGCAGCCTGGTGCTTATAGATGTCTACAGGTCTCTTACCCCGGGTGATCTGGCCGTTCTTGACCGGGCAGGTTTCTGGCCGTCAGGATTTGCTCCGTCTTCATCTGCTTTTGTAGCTGTTGCAGGTGAGAAAACCGATTTAAATCTTCTCCGGGGTTACGGTTTTGCAAAATCTGTTTCGGTGTGGTCATGGGATGACGCAGTTGCCCCCGGCGACAGAAGCTGGACTGGAGACTGGCTTGTTTCAATGGCTCCGGGTTTTGTCCCGGAAGGCGGCATTGCCATTTCCGATAAGTGGTGGCTGGTTTCGGCCCCGGTTGCAGAAGGTGTTGTCACAGCAATTCCCAACACAGCAGAAATTGCGGTTAATCATGCGGTTAACGCTCAGGCCGACGACAGCAGGGAGGTAACAGGATTGCCTGGTCTGTGGAACTACTACACAGGTCTTGGGGTTCGTATAGGCGTTCTTGACACCGGTGTATGGTCAGAGCATCCGGATCTCGCAGGTTCTATCGTGTCCGGCCCGGCAGACCCGTCAGGGCACGGGACTGCCGTTTGCGGAGTTGTTGCTTCAAGGGGGCAGGTTGATCTGGGATGCGAATACAATGGAAGCGGCGGAGCACCGGACGTACAGCTTTATGTGATTCAGCGACCGGAATCCATGACTGCTGCGCAGTTTGCCGCATTCTATACGGAATTCTATTCTAACGACTGTTACACTGTGAACAATTCCTGGGGTTTTGACGGATCAACCACTTACGACGGGTTCTGTCAGGTTGTAGACACCTACGGCAGGAACGGTGGGCTGGCTGTTTTCAGCTCAGGCAATAACCCGTCTCCAGGTGCAATCCCTTCACCGGCAATTTCAAGAAATGCAGTAACCGCAGGGGCAGTAACATTTCTTCCGGACAGCAGCGGTAATATGGTGGTAGCACCCTACAGTGGAAGAGGACCCACATCAGACGGCCGGATGAAACCGGAGATACTGGCACCGGGTGGTGCTTTCCTGGGGGCAACCATGCAGAACGGTGTGGCAACGACAAATGCCTTTTACGGTGGACAATGGCTTGACGATCCTGAAAACAGGTGGCCAGGTGAACCATCCTACACCAGGTATACGGGAACCAGCATGGCTGCTGCTTTTGTGTCTTCGGCTCTAGCTATATGTGAGGAAAAATACGGGAATCTTTTTAATCCTGAAGATGCCATGGCCCTTATGGCAGCGTGTGCGATTCCCCTGAAAAGCAATACAGGTTCTTCTCTGTCAGGGTATGCAACTGTGTCAAGCGGATACGGGCTTCTGGATGGGTATCATCTTCCCGGCACATACTTCTCGGAGGAAGTTGACCGGCTTATGTGGATAAATTCCAGCATAATTGAAGGAACCGGTCAGAAGCAGTGGACGATGTATGTTCCTGCGTACACGAGCTGGATTTCTCTTGGTCTGGGATACTCAGATGTTCCTTCTGTTTCTCCTGACCTGCAGGTTGATCTTGATGTAACTCTGGTTTCTCCAAGCAATGTAGAGTACACCTACCAGCTGCCTTCAGGGGTAACATCTCCCAGTCCAGTGGAAAGGATCGTGGTTGAAAACCCGGAGCCTGGAGCATGGAGCGTAAAGGTTGAAGGGGTTTCCTGGGCAGATCCCGGAAACCCGTCGGAGCAGCAGCAGTTTGCCATTGCAGCTTACAGGTTTGCCAGAGATCCGGAATTGGCTGTTTCATTTCCCGTGGATACGACTATCTATGCACCTCCTGGAGGTGAGCTTACTATTCCAGTTACCATTACCAATGCTGGCGGATATGTTGCGGTGGGAGCATGGGCAAGCCTTCACCCGCCATCTGCGTTCTCCGGTGATGTTGATGTTCCTGCTTTTATGGGTAACCTGGTTTACAAGAACTCAACCGCATCGGCGGAGTTCAGTATTCAGTGTCCCAACCAGCCGGGTACTCACACCGTTGATGTTTTTGCCGGTGCAGGAAATCGGGGTCTTGAAGACGCTTCCAGTCAGTTTACCATCGTTCTGGCTTACCCGGATCTGACAGTTTCCATTGCATCACCTGATGTACAGCCTCCATTTGAAGCCGAACAGACAGTTGGTTTCAGTGTTGTTGTAAGCAACGATGGAGACGGTCCATCACCTGCATCTCAGCTTGCGTACTACATCACAGATCGTCCTGATTCACTTTCTCAGCAAATTATGATGTTTGAGGTGCCTCCTCTTGAGAGCGGGGAAACAGCTTCTTTCAAAAGCAATTACACTTTTACGTATTTTGATATAGGAAGCAGGTACCTGGTCAGTGTGGTCGATCCCAACTCTGTTGTAACAGAGAACGATGAAACGAACAACACATCTGTCTACGGTCCGTTCACCGTAGCTGGTGAATTTGCTCCTCCTGTTAATCTGGTTGCGGTAAGCGGTAACAACGGATTTATTCCAATGACCTGGGAACCACCCCAGGCTGTAGATAGCCGTGGTCTTACATCCTACAGGTTGTACCGGTCTGTAAATCCTGTGGCTCCGGAACCGGATCCGGTTGCTGAGCTTGGCTCAAATACTCTGTTCTGGACTGATTCTCTGGTTGTAAACGGAATCGGATACTACTACTGGGCGACCTGCGTGTACACAGCACCTGATGGAGAGAGCCCCTTGAGCAACATGGCTTCAGCAACGGCACAGGGACCATCGGGTTCTCTGGGGGGAACAGTAACAGATGTGTACACAGGGCACAACCTTGAGGATATTATCGTCTCCATTCTTGGTCTTGGCGTTACAGCCGAAACAGACAACAACGGTTACTACTACTTCGGGGATGTCCCTGTCGGGGCTGTTCCTATAAACATTGATCAGGAGTCGTACGTGCTTTTTCTAGACACTGCTGCAGTGGAGGAGAACCAGCACACTGAGTTCGATATCGGGCTTATCAGGAAATTTCCCCCGGGCTTAACAGTTATACCTACACCGTTTACTCCCAACGGAGATGGAGTTAACGATACGGCTTCTTTCGTGTGGCCCGCAGCGGATGGTGCAGTTATCAGGCTGATTCTCATGAACATTGAAGGTGTACCCGTTAGAGAAATCACAAACACGGAACCTGTGTGGAACGGGAATGACAACACTGGACATCCTGTGCCATCCGGGGTTTACATTTTCCATGCTTCCGCTCCAGTGGGGGAGGTGACGGGAACAGTATGTATAGCAAGATAATTACAATAGCACTGGTTTTTGTTGTGTCTTCATCAGCCGTTTCCGATGTTCTCAATCCAGGAGCCAGAGCAATGGGAATGGCAGGTGCGTTTATCGCTCTTGCCGACGATGCGTGGGCTCAGTGGTGGAACCCTGCAGGGCTTCTCAGATCCGGTAGACTACTGATTGGAACAGAGTACACAAGCTTTTATCCCAACATGGATCTGAATTCTATAAATTACGGTGCAGTGGGGTATGTTCAGCCTGTTACCAGGTTCGTGGCTTTCGGGCTGGGGGCTGACTTTATGAATGCGTCCGACCAGTGCACCCAGGGGGAAGGACTTCTCGCTGTGGCATTCAGGCCGGGCATTTTTCCTGTTTCTTTCGGTTTCAATGGCCGTTACATGTTCAGACAGTATGTAGACAACGAGTTTACCTCCTATGACCCTCTTTTTGCCGATGCTGGTCTGCGGACAAAGGCCGTTTCCGCCGACTTTGGATTTCAGGCGGAACTGGGCAGGCGGGTTACCCTTGCCGGGGTTGCCCGGAATTTGATTGCTCCAGATATGGGTATAGGCGAACAGGATGTTCTTCCAGTGGAAGTTTCCCTTGGCGCAGCTTTTTACCCCAGATTTATTACACCTGTACTCCAGGTTGACTGGTCTATGGATGACGTAGACGGACAGCGGGATATAGATTTCGCCATGGGACTGGAGAAGTGGCTTGGAACTTCATCTACATGGGGGCTCAGAGCTGGTTACAGGGCAAGAACGATGGGAAGAACATCTGAACTCTCTGCTGGTCTGTCAGCCAGATATGAGGGAGCAGTTCCGGTTTCTTTCGACTATGCATTTTCTCTTCCAATGAACGATCTTCAGTCAACATGGGGCAGGCACAGAGCGGGCCTTACATTCAGATTCGGAGGCTCCCCGTGGTATGAAAACGAGCCAAGGGCGCCCCTTCCACCTCTTGTGGACAGAAGAACCTGGGATACTGGAACAGACCTGTATGAAGTGAGCCTGTGGGCAAACAGAGATGTGCAGAATGATTCCCTGACCATGGCTCAGTACGATCAGATACCGCTTAACAGTACACTCAAACTTGATGAAAAGCAGGTGCTGTACGCTTATTTCCCATCGAGAGCAACATTTACCGAAGAAGATATAAGGGATCTTTCCGTTGGCTTCAGGATACCCCGATACTGGCTTGAACAGAATAATCTGGAGCTGCGGCTGCTCAGACTTTTTCGGGTGGAGAGTGATAATACTCTTGTAAGAATGCCAGCAGCGCTTATAGACGAAGATGAGGGATACTACTATTTTGAGGCCTCTGTAGATCACATAGGAGATTTTCTCATATCTGCAAGGCATGCGGAACTGGTAATGGTTGAACCTGAAACTGTGTACGGTGCTGTAGACAGCGTTGATATCATAGAGGCCAGTCTCAGTTTCAGGGTAGACAAGGTATGGATGGACAGAAACAGAATTGATCCGGAAACACTGGGTCTTACCAGAGTCAGGGGAGGCGTTCCTCTGGATGTAAACTGCAGGCAGATCGATGAAGACCTGAATTACCTGTATTACGAAACAGATCCCATCAACCTGTTCCAGTTCATGATCGTGGCCCGAGAGCGGGAGGGTCTCTCCATGTCAACTATCTACTTTGACAATGCAGTGGCGGAAATACGGGAAGATCAGTATCCGGATCTTGACAGAGTTGTTCAGACACTGAAGAACAACCCCGGTGTGTTCGTTTCAGTGGAGGGCCATGCAGACAGTGATGGAACATTCGGTTTTAATGACGGGCTTTCAACAGAGCGGGCTTTGAATGTGGCTGCGTACCTTGAATCCCAGCTCAGTGATTACAACATAGAAATAGAACCTATCTGGTTTGGAGAACGAAGACCTGCAGCTGCCAACGACGATGAAGCGGGAAGAGCTCTGAACAGACGGGTAGAAATCGTAATACTAAGAAGGTAAAACAGCCTTCAGGGGGAGTGAAGTATATGAGTGCCACGTCGATTGTTCTTCTGATCGGGGTTTGCAGTTTCTGGGTTGCAGTAGGAGTTCTTCTTTCGCTTTTCGGGAAAATCAAAAAGGTCATGGTAACCATGGATGATACACTCGGCGAGATCAGAAGCGATCTGTCCAGACTCACTCCGGTGATTTCCGATACCCTTCAGGAAGTAGAGAAAACAGGACATGAGGTGGGTCAGACAGCTTCTGAAATAAGGGTTTTTACAAACAGAATCAACACAGGGAGCGCTGCGGCCATGGTAAGCGGAACCGTGAACTACCTGCCTCTGGTTGTATCCGCGCTGAAAGCTGCCAGACCTCTGTTTGACAGAATGAGAAGCAGGAGACAATGAAAAGGTTCTTAATACCGGGTATATTGGCCTTTACGCTGCTGTTCAGTGTTTCCTGCAAACACGAATCAATCGGTCCGATCAACGGTGTGCTGGTTGTCTATAGTGATTCTCTTGCAGATTTCATTGACCAGGGTGGTCTTCAGGAGCTTCACCTGGTTGTTGAAACTGTAGATCCTGAAGAGGTATTCAGTTTCTCATTCGCAGGAATATCGGAGTTCCAGGGAACTCTGAAAACCAGAAGAACAATACTTTTTCTCGTTGATCCTTCAGATACATATCTGCTACCATCTGCACTTCAAGCAGGAGACAGCGGTATTTACAGAGGTGAGGATGTGTGGTCTCTTGATCAGCATGTTTTCGGGGTAGTTGTTGATCCGGCATCTCCTGAGCTTCCTTCCGGACTGGCGGATACGCTGGAAAGCGCATACAATGATCAGATGAACAGCTACATTTTTGAAAGCTTTGTGAGTACAAGCATGACTTCGCCTGAAAGGATGGACAGTCTGCAGGCACTCGGTTTCACATTGAATGTGCCAAAGTCGTATTTTGTTCGTATCTGGTCCCCTGATGACGGTTTCATTCAGTATCAGAGGCAGCCTGATGAAGAGTGTCTGCTTCTGTTCAGTATAAGGATACTGACCACTGACGCTGAACTCACAGAAACAAATGCCATTCTGGCACGGGAAGCCATGGCAAGAATCTTTTTCAGTGACGCATCTGCAGATTCGGTTGACAGAGCAAGAATAACAGCAGTTCGCGTAGTTAAAAATGGGTTACATGGGTGGGAACTCACCGGTGTCTGGAGAAACCCCGAGTACCTGAATGCCGGCTCTTTTACAACCAGGGTTCTTGACTTGGACGGCGTATGGTATATTCTTGATATGGAGGTTTATAATCCCGGTCACAGGAAGGAACCTTACCTGCGCGAAGGCTGGATTATCATGGATACATTTCGTAAGGAGTAGGAAGTGCCGCACAAAGAGAACGATATACAGGATCTGTATCAGAAGTGGCTTTCCAGCCCGGCACCGGCACTTTGTGTAAGACTGGCCGGAGAGCTTCGACGTTCAGGCAGAAATGCCGAGGCGCTGGAAGTTGCCAGAAAAGGGTTGGGCAGCTGGTCAGACAACATTTCAGTCAACGTTGTTTTTGGAAGGTGCGCTCTCGAGGAAAAGCTTAATGACGAAGCTCTTGAAGTGTTTGAGAAAGTAATTTCAATTGATCCACTCAATCTTATCGCCATCAGAAGTCTTGCGGAGATTCATTACGAAAAGGGAAACTGGAATCGTTCAATTGAGCTTTTTGAAGAGTACCTTTTTGAATATCCGGGAGACCCTGAAATAGAAGACCTACTGAAGAAATCCCGCGAGAAGAAGAAAGAAGCGGAGAGAGAGGCAAGGGTTACCGGGCAGGATGTCTCCTATCCGGATACAGGCAGAATGGCTTCCATACTTGCTGCACAGAAGAAAACAGGTGATACCGGTAGAACGGAGGTTTCTTCAACCGGTCCGGGCAGGCCGGCGGAGCCTCAGAACAGGGCCCCGAGAAGTCTGTTTAATCTGTTTTCCGCGGAAGAGTGTGAGGAGCTGGGGCTGTCGGCCTACGACGAATGAGCGATATCGCTGTTTTCAACGGACCAAACCTGGCGTCACTGGGAATTCGCGAGCCGGCGATTTATGGAAATACATCTTCTGTGGAACTGGAATCAAAACTTAAACAGTGGTGTGTGCAGGCGGGTTTCGGTGTGGTGTTCGGGCAGTATGATTCCGAAGGTCAGCTTGTGGCGGCGGTGAATAAAGCTTCTTTGAACTGTGAAGCACTGATTATCAACCCTGGAGGTCTTTCACACACATCGGTTGCAGTGCTTGATGCCATGCGGGCTTTTAAGGGGCCTGTTGTGGAAATCCATATATCTCAGATACACACAAGAGAACCTTACAGACACAGAATGTTAACAGCCGGAGGAGCCGGAGTGGTTGTATCCGGAGCAGGTATTTACGGGTATTTTTCGGCAATTGATATAGTACGGGAACTGCTGCGGAGGTAAGCAATTAATGGCAACATCAAATGATTTCAGAAGAGGAATGGTCCTGAATATAGATGGCAGGTATTTCCAGATTACAGAGTTTCAGCACGTGAACCCCGGAAAGGGAGCCGCTTTTGTCAGGTCAAAGATGAAAGATGTGGTTCAGGGCAAGGTTATCGAGAAAACATGGCGTGCTGGAGAGAAAGTTACGGAAGTCCGGCTTGAAAGACGCTCCTATCAGCTGCTTTACCATACAGAAGATTCCTATACAGTTATGGATCCGGATACTTACGAGCAGATTGATCTTTCCGGAGACCTGGTTGGCAGTGCATCGGACTTTCTTACGGACAACTGTCAGATTGATGTGCTTTCCGTGGAGGGCCGGCCTATTATGGTCGAAGCACCGAATTTTGTTGAACTCTCTATTACAAAATCGGATCCCGGGCTTAAAGGAGATACCGCCACAGGTGGAACAAAGCCGGCTACACTGGAAACAGGCGTGGTAGTTCAGGTTCCCCTGTTCGTAAAAGAGGGCGAAAAAATCAGGGTTGACACCAGAACCGGTCAGTACATGGAGCGTGTTAAGTAACCCTGTTCGGAAAAATGCTTACATGGTGTAGTACAATCCCTGTATGTATTCATCCTGCCAGGCTCTGGCTCTCCATATCTGCCCTCTGGGAAACTGAAGGAATATGGCCAGAGCCACTGTTCTGCCGCTGTGAGTGGTGAGAATACCTGCGATTGTGCATGTGTCGTTGAGTGACCCCGTTTTCCCTCTGAAGGCACCGGCTGGCAGTTCTCTCATTCTTCCTGAAAGGGTACCATCGGTTCCGTTCACAGGAAAGGAAGCGAGAAACTCCGGGCCGAATTCCAGGGAGCCTGCTCCGGATACAAACACGGCAACCAGTTGTTCGGGCGTTAGCAGATCCAGCCTGGACAGCCCGGATCCGTCGGCAAGCTGCCAGCCCTGGGCGCCAGGAACAAGGCTGTCAAGAAGAGCCCCGGAAATATCACAGCCTGCTCTGGTCGAACCAGATTCTCCTGTTACATTGTTTGCCACAGTTCTAAGCACCTGTTCCGCAACGATGTTTCTGCTCCATTTGTTCATGGATCCAAGAATAATCCACAGTGGATCCGAGTACATAACCGCAGTTGTGTACAATCCGGTATCCGCTTGCTGTACACCAGTGTAGGTGCAGTTAACGCCCCACTCTTCAAGTTCTTCCTGCAGTACCCTGGCCAGTTCACCGGGAGCTCCGGCAAACGGCTTGTATAAAACCTCGATATCACCGTTCTGAATGGTTCCGGAAATTGTCATTTCCGGTTCTCCTGTTTCCCAGTTTCCCCCTGTAACCACCAGCGATGTCCGGGTATTTGTCGTTGTAACTTGTTCAGTTAAACGGAGATCTGGCAGCGGAGGGTAAGTGAATGTTCTGATCACTCCGCTTACCGATGAAACAACAATTTCCAGGATATTGTCACCTATACACAGCGGTTCTACAGGTGGACAGTAGGTTCTGTTCCAGTCCGCGGCATCCCAGCCTGGAAGATGTGAGTCTCCTGTAAGTGCCGTGGGGTCAAGATACAGACTCCAGTCTGTTCCTGGAGGCAGGGCAGCGGCAGTCTCCATCGCGGCTCTTGTTACATCTTCAATTGACAACAGAGGGGCGCCGGACCCCACCAGAAAAATTCTGTTCTGAAGGGTATCAACCTGAATCGTGGTGTGGTATACGTGCGATGGTCCCAGGGTGCTCAGCGCAGTGAGGGTTGTAACCGCCTTCACTGTGCTTGCCGGTCGGAAGGGTGTTTCTGCATTGGTACTAATCAGTACGCTTCCTGTGACCATGTCTACCGCTGAAATTCCGCAACTCCAGGATGACGGTACAGCCGGCAGCAATTGAAGCGACACAACAACCGGAAGAAACAGTTGAAAAAACATTTCACCTCCTGTTGACATTTCGGATTGAAAGGGTAACAATAATGCTATCGGCTGTACTTGTAAAACTGAATAACAGAAACAGAAAATGGAGTTGCCTAGATGAAAACCTTTGTGTTGATTTCCACCGTTGTTATCATCGTCTTATCAGCATGCGGCAGTGATGCCGGAACTGTTCCAGACGGTGCGGTTATCGCAGCTGGCGACAGGGCAGTATTTCCCGAAGATATAACAGAATCGTTCGAAAGGTACCGTGGTGATACCACCTCTGTGGATATTTTCAAGGAAAACATCATTGCGCGTGAACTGTTTATCTGTCACGCCATTGATCTCGGACTCGATGAAGACAGAGAGGTCGTAAGACTTACTCATGAGCGGTCAAGAGAACTGCTGCAGGCACAGTACCTCTCCTTCTCTCTTGATCAGGTAGAGCTTGACAGCGGTGTTGTAAGAGATTTCTGGGAAACAATGGGTACAGGGATCAGCTATACCTGCTTCTACCATGAAGACAGTCTGGTTGCGGACAGCGTCTGCACAATGGTAAAAAACGGTGAAGACCTGTCGAGATTTGCCGTGGAGATAGGTATGGATGAGATCATCAGACAGACCCGGGGAAAAATAACCCTGGATGACAGAAATTTCTCCAATGTAATGGACTATCCTTACCTGATAACAGCAGTACCCGGCGATGTTATAGGTCCCTTCCCTGTAACACTGGGATGGCGCCTGCTGCATATCGATTCAACATGGACCTATGAACCTGAACCTTTTGAGAGCGATTCACAGAGAATTGGTGCCATGCTTCTGGCCCGTTCCCGGGAAACAAGAAAGAAGTTTCTTGAGGACAGCCTGAAATCAGCATATCATGTGCAGGTTAACTATGATGCCCTGAACATCATGCAGGAGAGGTCTGATTCTCTTGGATATTCATTTGGCGCATTCCTGCCTGAAGAGGAAGAAATGGAAGTTGTGTCATGGGACGGAGGCTCCAGAAATCTGTTTTCTGTTGCAGAAAATATTCAGGGACTTCCAGGATATCTTCCTCGGTACACGAAGAACCTCCAGTGGCTGGACAACTACGCAAGAAGACTTGCACTGTTCGATATAGAAATGGAAGAGGCAATAGTTCTCGGGCTGGATACAGCTCCTGATATTGCCAGACAGTTGAACTCGAAACACTGGGAAAACCTGCTTGATAAATACTACGAGGTGATAATCTCACCGGAAGTTCAGCCGGACTCCACAACCCTTAACGAAATTTACCTGGAAGTTCGTGATGATCATATAGTCCCGGAGAGCCGCGTATTTAATGTGCTCTTTCTAAAAAACACAGAGAGAATACAGGCAGCTCAGGAAATGATGTCTTCCGGTGGAGATGTTCTTGCCGCAAAGGAAGAGTTTGAAACATTCCCTCCTGTTGTTGCCGAAGGGGAAGAGACTCTTTCAATTCCCTTCAGAAGAGAAATGATTCCGGAGGATGACAGAGAATTACTATGGGCTCTCGTCCCGGGAGAGGAAGCAGTGGTGTCTCTGTCAGATACTACGGCACTCTGGTTCCGTCTGGAAACGGTGCTGGATGAACATGTTGCAACTTTCGAAGATATAAAGGATCTTGTTACTGTAGAGGCTCGACAGAGAGCAGAAACCGGTGTGATACAGGCTCTTGTTGACAGTTTGTCTGAAGAGTATCATCTGTACGTGGATCAGGAGTTTTTTGAAAGCTTTTATGTTCCCCTTGAAGCAGATTCCACTTCAGAGACCGAGAGTTCAATGGAGGTCATTTAATGCGCTGTAGAAATTGTGGCCACGATAACGGGCGGAATACCGGAAAGTGTGATAACTGCGGATTCAGTCTGGAACCCCAGACAGACCCGATGAAGCTGCAGAGAGCTGCCCTGCAGAAACCCCTGGAAGATACGAAAGAAAAAAATACAGAGGCTCCCGATCTTTCCTATACAAGAAAAGGCAGAGGTGGGCTTATCGGGCTTATGGTGTTTCTCATAGGTGCTGCCGGCACGGTATATATTGTAAGCAGTTATGACAGAGCTGAATATGAGCCGGAGGTAGAGATAACGGCTGACGATATGGAGGTTGAAATACCTGTTGATTCTCTCCCGATTCAGCTTGGAACAGATATTGTTTACGTGTTCAACGCCGAGGGAACTTCGGCTGCCCCGAGAACCAACGTGGACCTTTCTCTTATTCCGGAAGGTACAGGCGTTTCTTTCCTGGGAAGAGGTTCCATGTCTATTCAGCCTGTTGTTAACTACATGCTGCAGAAGATCAACAGCAACGATTTCAGATCGCTTTCTCCTGATTCGCTGTATGCCTGGACAGATTCAACGGAAACTGACTACATGGCAGTGGCAATTCTTCCTGTTGTAAGAGATTCTACCGAGGTACAGCCTGTAGAACTGAAGATTCTGTTTACCGATGAGTGGTTCAGGGTAATGATAGAAGAGTTTAACAAGGATATAGTGGAACCTGCCAGCGGTTACCGGTATGACGAGAGGGTGTTCAACAGTGGAATGAATCAGGCTGTTAGAACCATTTCAAGAAGGAATACAGACGGCAGGCCGGTTTACGTTACACTGATTTTTCCCTCAGAGTCCACATTCGGCGAGGCCATGGAGATAGCGGAAAGTGTATCTGTAGCAATTGATTCTCTGGGTTATGAGGGCTTTAACATCAAATGGGTAAATGTTACCAACTGATGGTGATGCTACTGCCGTGAGGCTGCAGCTTTCAGTTGAAGACAAAAACGATATTGTACAGCGGTTTTCGTCCACTGTAAAGTTTCCAACTGTGTCGGCTCCAGAGGGTTTCTCTCTGGAGCCTTTTCATATGATGCGGGAATATTCCGCAGCAGCCTGGCCGCAGGTATTTTCTTCTCTTGAAATGGAATTGCATGGTGGCGCTTCAATTCTGCTGAAGTGGGAAGGCAGCCGAACCCTTGAACCTGTAATGCTCGCTGCCCATCAGGATGTTGTTCCTGCCGGCGGGTCAGATAGCTGGACCCACGATCCTTTCGGTGGTGAAGTATTTAACAAAAGGGTATGGGGAAGAGGAACAGTTGATTACAAGTGCGGCTACAGTGGTATGCTTGAAGCAGTTTCCCTTCTTTTGACCAGGGGATACAAACCGGAGCGAACTGTTTATCTGGCTTTCGGCCATGATGAGGAGGTAGGAGGTCTTTCCGGTGCACAGGCAATAACAGACAGTCTGATTGCCAGAGGAGTAGTCTGCAGCAGTGTTCTGGATGAGGGCGGATACATCTACTCTGATTCAGATGGCGGATTTACGGCAGAGCCAGCCGTAGCGGAAAAAGGTTACGCCTCTTTCAGGCTTGTTGCCACAGCTGTTCAGGGGCATTCTTCGGTTCCGCCTCAGAGAACTGCAATCGGTGTTCTCGCAGCAGGTCTGGTCGCTCTTGAAAACAGTTCTTTTCCCCAGGCAGAGGTTCCTGAAGGAATAAGTTCTTCCAGGTGGCTCGCCACTACAGCAGCTCCTACAGTTATTTTTGGAGGGTACAAAGAGAACATTCTTCCCGGGACAGCGGAAGCTACAGTGAACACCAGACCATCTCCCGGCAGTTCGGTTTCGGAGGTTTTCCGTCACATTGCCAGGGTCGTGGAGCCGTTTGGCATAGCAGTTGAACTTCTTGATAACGCAAGTGTTTCAGAACCTTCAGCAGTGTCCAGTGTGAACACCAGGGATATGACAGCACTCAGAGAATCGGTTCTGAAAGTTATTCCGGAGGGAACCAGGTTCAGAACCGGAGTTTTCCCGGCAGCTACCGATTCCAGAAGGTATTCCAGGATTGCACAGGACACCTACAGGTTTATGCCGGTACACCTTGGGAAAAGGGGAATAGGGGTTCTTCACTCGATTGATGAAAGTATATCTGTGGCAGACTACCTCAGATGCGTGGAGTTTTATGCCGGATACATTGCAAGAGTATCCTCGTAAAGCAGAGTACATACAGAGGGCGGCGGTTGCCGGGTTGCTGGTCAATATATTGCTTACCGCTCTTAAAGGAATTGCCGGTGTTCACGCAGGTAGCAGAGCTCTTGTAGCCGATGCTGTTCACAGTTTCTCCGATCTTACCACGGATATTGTTGTTATTGTAGGTGCCAGGTTCTGGTGCAGACCTCCCGATGAAACTCACCCTATGGGTCACAAGGGAATTGAGACTGTTGTAAGTTTGTTTATCGGTCTTATGCTTGTTGTTACCGGAATCGGCATTGCAGTTGATTCCTTGAGATCATTCGGCAGCCATTCCTCATCAATCAGGCCTGATTTGTTTGCAGTGGTAACTGCTGCGATTTCGCTGGTTTCCAAAGAAATACTGTTCAGATGGACACTGAAGAAGGCTGGAAAAACCGGTTCAGGTGCTCTTGCGGCAAACGCGTGGCACCACAGGTCTGACGGGCTCAGTTCCATTCCGGTTCTTGTGGCAGTAGTAGCTCCTCTGATCAGCAGGTCACTGGTTTTCCTGGACAGCATAGGAGGAGCCGTTGTCTCCATTTTCATTGTAAATGCAGGCTGGAAAGTACTTCAGCCTGTAATAGGCGAAGTTACGAATTCGGCTCCTCCTGTGGAAGTGGTAAACAAGATGATGAGTGCGGCAGAGGGAGTTACTGGTGTTATCAGCATCCACAGATTTCGTGCCAGGATGCAGGGTGGCGGTATATATGTGGATCTTCATCTCCAGGTCAGTGGCGATAACACTGTTTATCAGGGATACTCAATAGGGAAAGAGGTTGAGGAAACTATTATGAGGTCCGATTCATCTGTGAGAGATGTTATCGCGCGAATAGAACCCTTTTCTCCATGTGGAGACGCTGATAAGTGTAAAGACTCCTGAAGGCCGCTGGTATTTACACCGGTTTGTGTAATGAATATGTTCTTAATGAGGTAAGGGGGGTTTATGCTATGTCTTTCAAAGTGTGCAGCAGTGCATTTAAGGATGGTGGGTATCTTCCGGGCTGGTACTCTTCTTCAGGTCTGAATGCTTCACCTCCTTTCGGATGGGCGGAGGAACCGGAAGGTACAGAAAGCCTTTCCATGATCTGTTCTTCTTCACAGGGCAAGGTTTTGTGGGTTCTGTGGAACATTCCCAACACCAGAAAAACTGTATACGGAAGGTTACCGGAAAAAAGAGACCTTTCCGAAGGTATGTGTCAGGGTGTCAACGATATTCTCGGTACCGGCTGGACCGGGCCTGTGGAAAAGCTTCCAGGTCTTTCACTGACTTTCACACTGTACGCTCTCGACACGGTTCTGCGCATTCAGGAAACAGAAGTGACAGCAGTCCTTCTCGAGTCTGCCATGAAGGGGCATATTCTGGGAGTTGCAACCATAAGCTGTATTTACTCCTGAGTTTTGTCACACTCCGCTCATTATCGTAATAAGGAATCTATGACTGCGTCGGATTTCTGGGCTTTCGGGAATGGGATTACATTTCTTAATCACGGTTCGTTCGGAGCCTGTCCGGTGCCGGTTCTTGAAAGACGGGAGCGGCTTCTCCGGCAGATTGAGTTGGATCCCATGGGGTTCATGCTCGGCGATTATCAGCCGCTTCGTTGTTCGGCACTGGAAGTTCTGACAGAGTTCACAGGCGCAGAAAAAGATTCGCTGGTGTTTGTAGAAAACTGTACAGCCGGTATCAACACAATTCTCCGGAACATTCCAGTTATGCCTGGAGAGGGAATTCTGGTAACGGATCAGGAGTACTTTTCATCAATGAATGCTCTCAGGGAAATTGCCGGCAGAAAAGGTGCAGTTGTTCAGCTGATTAACCTTCCATTCCCGGTGTCTGATCAGGAAGAAATACTGGAAGCGGTAGTGGCTGCCATAGCTCCTGAAACCAGATTTGCACTGATTGACCATGTTGTAAGTTCGACAGGCATGGTTCTGCCTCTTAAAAAGATCATTGATCTTTTTTCCGATTTTGGAATCAAAACAATTGTAGATGGAGCCCACGGCCCCGGTGAGGTTCCCCTTGATCTGAAGAACCTGGGGTGTATGGCTTACGCGGGGAACTGCCACAAGTGGCTCTGCAGCCCCAGGTCATCAGCTGTTCTGTATGTTAATCCGGAATTCCAGAGAAACTTTCTTCCCCTTGTTATCAGCCATGTCCCATCTGATTTCGACACAGAACTCAGCGATTATCAGCTATACTTCAGCTGGAATGGTACACCGGACCCGACACCGGCTCTGTGTGTTCCGTGTTCAATTGACTTCATGGCTGCCCTGCACCCCGAAGGCTGGCAGGGGGTAATGGACAGCAATCGTGAACTGGCCCTGAAAGCAAGAGAGATTCTGTGCTCCGCCACTGGAGCAGAGCCTGTGTGTCCGGAATCAATGGTGGGAGCAATGGCAGCTGTTCCTCTTGAATGGTACACACCGGAAGTTTCCAGGGAACCAGACTGGATTGACCCTCTGCAGAAATGGCTGAAACAGGAAAAAGGAATTGTTGTTCCTGTAACGGATCTGAAGGGCAGCAAAGCAAAAATGATCAGATTATCTGCGCAAATGTACAACACCATACACCAGTATCATTTTCTCGCAGAGGCTCTTGTTGAATTCAGGAACCTCCGGTATTGAGCCGGTTTTGAACTCTATTGAGACCTTACCTGTAAATAGTCTATATTTCCCGTTAGGGGAAAGGAGACAGTCTTGATTTACCTGGACAACGCATCTACCTCGTGGCCAAAACCTGACAAGGTTGTTGATGCAGTGTCGAATTACATGAAAAACATAGGCGCGAGTCCGGCCAGGGGTAACTGCACCGCGGCAATGGATGCTCTGGGAGTTGTTCTTGACTGCCGTGAGTCTGTCGCTTCTTTTTTTGGAAGTAACAACCCGATAAATACGGTGTTTACCCACAATGTTACATGGGCCATAAACACGGTTCTTCACGGAATGCTTTCCGAGGGAGACAAAGTTGTGTGTTCCGCAATGGAGCACAATGCCGTTACACGGCCTCTTACGGATCTTTCGGATAAAGGGGTTGAGGTAGTTTACTCGCCCTGTGACACCCAGGGTTATCTCGACCTTGATGCACTGGAAATGAACATGCGTGGTGCAAAGCTGGCTGTTATCAACCATGCATCAAACGTAACCGGAACCGTTCAGGATGTGGAAGCTGTTTCCAGAATATGCCGTGCCAATGGAACTGTGTTTCTTCTTGATGTTGCTCAGAGCGCAGGAGTGGTTCCTTCCGGTTTGTCTCTGGGGGCGGACATCATTGCATTTACTGGCCACAAAGGGCTTCTGGGCGTTCCCGGGACTGGAGGGCTTGTTTTTGCCGACAATTTTAATGCTCAGCAGATTCACTCTCTTGCTCAGGGGGGTACAGGCAGTTTGTCCGAGCAGTCCCGGCAGCCGGATTTTCTTCCAGATCGTCTGGAATCCGGTACCATGAATGGTCCAGGGCTTGCAGGGCTTGTTGCCGCCATAGACTACCTGAACTCAATCGGTCTTGATGAAGTGTACGCACGAAAACTGGCCATTGCCGACAAGCTTGCGACAGGTATAGAGGATATTGCCGGCGCAACTGTGTACAGACCAGACAGCGGCAGACCGTGGACCGCTGTTGTCTCCTTTACTCTGGCCGATACCACAACCCCGGATATTGCAGATTACCTTGCCCGGGAACACAACATCTGTTGCAGGCATGGTTTTCAGTGTGCTGCAGTTGCCCACAGAACAATAGGTACATTTCCCGGCGGAACTGTAAGGCTCAGCCCTGGTCTGTTCACAACAGAGGCTGAAGTAGAAATAGCACTGGAGGCTGTCAGGATGTTCCGTGGCTGACCATCTGTACATGATTTTCAAGTCGATGACACATGTGCTTTCTGCCGAAAGAACTGCCAGGAAGAGCGGTATATTCTGCAGAATGGTTCCCATTCCCAGAGAAATTTCAACAGACTGCGGTATGTGTATCTCCGTGAAGACACAAGACGGACCTGCTTTTCTGGACGCAGTGAAAGAAAAGGGGCTTGAACCTGAACGGGTTGAAGAGCACGAAGGCTCCGGTCCTAAAAGCAGATGTTACTACAGCTGATCACTCCAGCAGCATAAGCATTTTTTCAGAGTCGAAATGTTTCTGAAGTTTATCAATTGCCCGGTTTTTCAGCTGTCTTACCCTCTCCCGGCTTATACCCATGGTTCTGCCGATCTCGGCAAGGGTGTGTCTTCGATTTGTACCCAGGCCGAAGAAAAGGCTGATTATTGTTTTTTCACGTATATCGAGAATTTCCAGCATTTCAAGCACACTGCTTTTTAAAGAATCTTCCACAACTGCGTCTTCAGGCATTTCACTGTTACGGGATGGTATCATATCCTGGAATGTTTTGTCGCTTCCATCGTAAACCGGTCTGTCCAGAGAGAGGTGCGTGCTGTGAATAGACAGCATTCCTTCGATGTTTTTTCTCGGTACATCAAGCTGTCCGGCAATCTCAGCAGTTGAAGGAGAACGCCCCAGATTATGCCCCAGCTCTCTTGAGGCTCTGCCCATTCTGTACAGCTCGTTCACCCTGTTCAGCGGAAGACGAACTATTCGGGAGTTCTCTGCCAGGGTTTGAAGTATCGCCTGTCTGATCCACCACACGGCATAGGTAATGAACCGGCACCCACGATTTTCGTCAAATCCTCTGGCAGCTCTTATGAGCCCTACATTGCCTTCACTGATAAGATCTTCGAGGGCAACGCCCTGGTTGGCGTACTGCTTCGCTATGCTCACAACGAACCTCAGATTAGCTTCTACAAGAACCTCCTGAGCCTCCCTGTCGTCAGATTTGATCCTTTTCGCCAGACCTGCTTCTTCTTCGGACGTAAGAGATTCCTTCGAACCGATTTCCCGGAGATACAGTTCCAGAGACTTCCCCTCGACCCTTCGAATACCCAAAAACCACACCCTTTCGGCAAGGGGTATTTTCGATAACCTGCTACAGCAGTCATCATTACTATCTGCAAATAAAATTGACAGTTGTCAAGAGACTCAGATATACTGCTTCCCTGTTTTGTCTGAAGGATATTTTTGCAGATTATCCAGCATAATGTGCCTGCAATATCTCCTGGATCTGTATCCGGACACTCTATAGTGGATACTTCCGGAATCCTGTTGTGATGTTCGGGGAGTACTACTCTCGCTTTTAGGATAAATATACTTTACATTATGCTCAATAGTATATACTATATTTGACACTAAGGATACTTACTATGGATTATCAAAGGCGTGGTACCAGGAGGCCGATTCCAGTTCTAAGAGTTCTGCGAAAACTAGGAGCCTGACCGAAAATACAACATCGGCATTAGACACCGCACGAACGGCTGCAAAGCGCGCCGATTATCGTCAAATAGCGCTGCTATTCTTCTCCAATCGACACGCTTTCCATCTCGTCCGTGAGGCGCTACTACTCAATACCTATTTCCGGACAAGCTCCTGGAACCAGCTTTGTCAGCCAGGAAGGGACCGTACCATACAGGAACTGGTTTATCAATTTTTGGTGCAATCGGGGATTCTGCTCCTGATAGATGGGGTCGACTTCTTATGCGACGATTTACTCGAAGGGTTGATAAAGCAGAAGGCAGAACTCCTCGCACATTAAGGGAAATTGATTACCTGCTTGGGGTAAACAATGAAACCCGTATGGGTGCTCTGAGGTTTTCCCTGGCAGAGGGTGGTCCATTCCTCGCACAAAGCACTGAAATCAGTATCCCTCCTCTGGTTGAATTGCCAGGACTGCTCGCAGCTTCAGATAGACTGTTGAAGGAAGAAGAATCAAATGAAGATCTCAGGTTACTTCTTGCTCCCGGTTCTTTTCTGGGGGTGCTCAGCCAAAAGCATCAGTACATAAAGACTCCCAGCTCTATATCGCTAAATTTCCTGACAATGTTGATGACCATAACCGAATCGTCTGGGAAGCAATCGTTCTTGATCTGGCAGAGCGGTCAGGAATCAGAGTTCCGGAAAGACAGACCTTCGTACACCACTATCACGGACTCTACTCTCTACTAACCAGTTTAAATCCAGAGGAGGGTTCAATTTCCCGCTGCTTGCAGCGTCTCCGCACCAGTAAATTTTGCGTTCGTTCGTGTTGTGTCTACTGCCGATGTTGTAGCTCCTGCCGTTCCACACAGCATGGTCAGTGACGATATATCGATGTGGGAACCATACCTGGGTGGAGGTGGCACTGGAAGCGAATTCATTATCGCTACATATCCCGAGTTTCCATGGGGGCATTCCGGCGCTTTAACAGCTCGGACATGGGGATCTTGAAAGGCGCTTTTCTGATCGTACTGCACCGAAACTGCCCCCACTTTTGGTGTAGAGCCTCTAAGTTCCGATCTTTATGCTTTTCATTCGTTCTGGCACGCCCGACAGGATTCGAACCTGTGACCTACGGATTAGAAGTCCGTTGCTCTATCCAGCTGAGCTACGGGCGCACCGGTGATGTTAAAGGGGACATGCAGCCATGTCCCCTGGTACGCCCCCCGGGACTTGAACCCGGAACCCACGGATTAAGAGTCCGTTGCTCTGCCAATTGAGCCAGGAGCGCATTGATGGGGTGGGAGACCGGGCTCGAACCGGCGACCACCTGAACCACAATCAGGGGCTCTGCCAACTGAACTACTCCCACCACAGAAGTGCCACAATTCTATGAACAGCATCCTGATTCGTCAAGCTTAGGAGCATGTCCGAGAATAGTACACTGGCATCTACATCCACATAATCGGCCACAGCACGCGCGTATTATCATTAAATAGCGTTGCTATCCGTGCTTCCGCTCGGGACGCCCTCGCTACTACTCAAGTTGCTTTTATCTTCAAATCCGCACGTATTCCGGCTCGATCCTGCGGCGTAACTGCTCAGCGCTTATTGTCAGACACGCTCCTGCAGGTGTTCAGTCTTGACGGAAAGAGATTTCGTTAGTAGTAACATGCTATGAGATGTCCAAGATGTTCCAACAGCAACGACAGGGTGATAGACTCCCGCACAGTAAAAGATGGCCGGGCAACCAGGCGTCGCCGTGAGTGTAATGAGTGCGGGTACAGGTTTACTACATATGAATACATTGAAACAAGCTACCCTTCCGTGGTGAAGAAGAACGGGTTGCGGGAGCAGTTTGACCCTGGTAAACTTGAAAAGGGTATTGCCAGAGCCTGCGAGAAACGCCCTGTTTCAAGTGAACAGATTCAGGCTCTTGTGGAACAGATAATTTCCCGTGTTACAGAAGAGTATCCTGACGAAGTTGAGGGAAAGTTTATCGGCGAATGTGTCATGGAGCTGCTGCAGGATGTCGATCAGGTGGCTTATGTAAGATTTGCCAGTGTCTACCGGCAGTTCAGGGATGTTTCTCAATTCCGCGAAGAGCTGGACAAGTTGCTCAAGGGCTGAAAAACGTCTTCCAGTTTTGTATATTCAACGAATCCATGAAGTGTTTAGATTTTGTCTTTGCCATCTTGGTAACGGCGAGTTGAATGATATGTATAAATAGTTGCGTAATAACAATATGGAATATAACACCAACAATGGAGGAGCATGAGCAAGGTAAAGAGCTTTGCCGGCGGTACGCACCCTCCGGGAAACAAGGAACACTCCAGCGGTGCTGCCGTGGTGAGGCTTCCTGCTCCCGAGGTAGTTACTGTTCCTCTCTGTCAGCACCTTGGAGCCCCGTCCAAACCGGTAGTAAAGCCGGGAGATCAGGTTCTGAAGGGTTCGGTGATAGGAGAGCAGAACGGTTTTATCAGCCTGCCAACCCATTCTCCTGTGAATGGAAAGGTACTCCGGGTAGAGAATGTACCCATGCCTCACATGCGCAGTGGCCCTGCAGTTGTTATTAAAACGGAATCGGAAGACGGCGGCGAGGTTTACGAACCCATCGCCGACTGGGAGCACGCGGACACTTCTGTGCTGGTGAACAGGATCAAGGAAGCCGGTGTGTGTGGAATGGGCGGAGCATCGTTTCCAACCTATGTGAAGCTTTCACCGCCAAAAGGTGTTACCATAGATACACTGATTATCAACGGTGTTGAGTGTGAACCTTACCTCACTGCGGATCACAGGCTTATGCTGGAAAGAACTCAGGACCTTATTACAGGAATGAGCATTCTTGCCAGGGTACTGGGAGTGACTGATCCGGTTATCGGTATTGAGGTAAACAAGCCCGATGCTATAAAACTTCTTCAGGAAAAAGGTGTGAAGGTTGTCCCGCTGAAAGTTCAGTATCCTCAGGGTGCTGAAAAACAGCTGATCAGTGCTGTAACCGGCCGGGTTGTTCCAGCAGGAGGGCTTCCTCTTAATGTGGGTGTTGTCGTGCAGAATGTTGGAACCTGTGTTGCAGTGGCTGAAGCCGTCTGCAGCGGCTTGCCGAGTATTCGCAGGATAACCACGGTTTCCGGTCTTGGCGTCAATAAACCGGGAAACTTTGATGTCTGTGTGGGAACTCCTGTTTCCGTACTTATCGAGGCGGCCGGAGGCTATCAGGGAGAGATAAAGAGGCTTGTAAGCGGCGGCCCTATGATGGGCATGGCCATGTTTACCGATACCGCTCCTGTAACCAAGGGAACCAGCGGTATACTTGCGCTTTCTCCGGGAGAAGTCCGGGATGTGGAAGAGGGGCCTTGTATCCGGTGCGGCAAGTGTGTGGACGTGTGTCCGCTCAATCTTGTTCCCTGCACTATCGCCACTGCTTCCGAATTCGGGAAGTGGGAAGATGCCGAGAAAGCCGGAGCATTGAACTGCATGGCATGCGGAACCTGCAGTTACGTGTGTCCTGCCGGCAGATATCTTGTTCAACACATAAAACGGGCTCAGAATGAAATTCGTGCCCTTGCCCGCGAGAGGGAGGCATAATGACTGGAAACAGAATGTTTGATCTTGCTGTCTCTCCTCATATCGGTTCCTCGCAGAACACAAAAAGAATAATGTGGGATGTGGTTATTGCGCTGATTCCCGCTCTTGTTGCAGCTTTCTGGTTCTTTGGTCCCCGTGCGTTGATGCTTGTTGCTGCCAGTGTGGGGGCTGCAGTTCTCACTGAATGGTTGTGCCTCAAATTCATGAAGCGTCCTGTGAACTTTGCTTTTGATGGAAGTGCCGTGGTAACAGGGCTGCTCCTTGCATACAATGTTCCATCAGGCGTACCCTGGTGGATTCCAGTACTGGGAAGTGCATTTGCCATCGCTGTGGCAAAGCAGGCTTTTGGAGGACTGGGTCACAACATAGTTAACCCGGCACTGCTCGGACGTGCTTTTCTGGTGGCCAGTTTTCCGGTTCTGATGACCGCCGGATGGATTGCTCCCATGGAGTGGAGAGACGGTCAACGAATTGATGTGCAGTCCTGTGGTGTATCCACGGCTCAGTTGAGTGAATCAGAAGAGCTGGACGCACTTTCCGGTGCGACGCCGCTTAACGTTCTGAAGCAGACTTTCAGCTGGGAAGGAGAGCCTGGAAGAGGCGAAGAAGTCAGGGCCATGCTTTTCTCGAAGCAGAGTCTGAAAAACCTTTTCATGGGTCGCGCAGGGGGCTGCATTGGTGAGACCAGTGCAATAATGCTTCTTCTCGGGGCCATATATCTGATTCTTCGAGGTGTACTTGAGCTCAGGCTTCCACTGAGCTATCTTGGTTCTGTAGCGCTGTTCGGGTGGCTTTTTGGAGGCAGCGGATGGTTTAACGGAAATCCACTTTTCCACCTTCTGGCGGGAGGTGTGATCCTTGGCGGATTCTTCATGATTACCGATATGGTAACTACTCCTGTCACGAAGAAGGGCAGAATAATCTTCGGCATAGGTGCTGGTCTTCTGACCATGGTTATCAGAAGATGGGGAGGTTACCCTGAGGGATGCAGCTATTCTATTCTCCTGATGAACCTCGGCACGCCACTCATAGACAGATACACCAGACCGAGAGCTTTCGGGGAGGTGAAAAAGAATGGGTGAGATAATCAGGGTAGGTCTTATGCTTATGCTGGTAGCCGTGATTGCCGCAGTTGCTCTGGGATATGTGAATTCTGTTACCTCTCCAATCATTGCGGAGCAGAAGGAACAGGCTAAACTTGCGGCTATGATCGATGTGGCAGGTTCCCTGGGGGCAGGAAATCTTGTTTTTGACAGTCTTTCAGTACCGGAGCTTGCCAATCCTTATGCCGGAGTCGATGAATCCCTGGCAGTCGTTGCCGTAACTGATTCCACCGGCTGCGATCTGGGTTATCTGTTTGTCGCCTACGGAAAAGGTTATTCCAGCACGGTGCAGACCATGATTGCTGTAAACACCAGTGGTACAGTTACCGGCAACACAGTTCTTTTTCAGCAGGAAACTCCCGGCCTGGGTGCCAATGTGTCAAACCCTGCAAAGTTCCTCTACCAGTTCAACGGTCGGAATGCCTCCACCCTTGTTTTGAAGAAAGACGGAGGAGGGGCCGGGGGGCTGGATGCTATTACCGGCAGTACCATTACTTCACGGGCGGTAACCAGTTCAGTGAAAGCCGGACTTGATGCCCTTTCCGATGCCGGTGTTATTCCGGCGGAAGGAGGTGTTATATGAGCCTGGCACAGAACTTTTCCAGAGGTATCGTAAAGGACAATCCGATTTTCAAGCAGGTTCTGGGGATGTGTCCTTTCCTTGCAGTAACAACCAGTGTTGAAAATGCGCTTGGTATGGGGGCTGCAGCCACTTTTGTGCTGGTATTCTCCAACTTTCTTGTTTCGCTTTTTAGAAAGGTGATACCTTCAAAAGTAAGAATTCCAAGCTACATTGTTATCATCGCTACCTTCGTTACCCTGGTTGATCTGCTTATGAATGCGTACCTTCCTGCTCTGCACCAGAGTCTGGGTATTTTCATACCTCTGATTGTGGTTAACTGCATTATTCTTGGTCGGGCAGAGGGATTTGCCAACAAAAACAAAGTTCTTCCCTCCATACTGGACGGTATTGGAATGGGTCTGGGGTTTACCCTTGCAATGGTGGTTATGGCCACATTCAGAGAAATTCTGGGAAATGGAAGCTGGCTCGGTTTCAACCTTCTGGGCGAATCCTACCAGAATCAGCCTCTGCTTATTGCAATACTGGCTCCAGGTGCATTCATAATCATGGCTTTTATCCTTGGTTTCTTCAACATCATGGAGAAGCGCAAAAGGGGAGGTGTTAAATGAACCCCTCAATGCTGATGTCTGTTGTTGCTTCTGTCCCTGAAGGCGGTGAGCCCTCGTTCAGTATTGCAAAGATGATGGCTATTATCGTAAGTGCTGTTTTCATAAACAACTTCGTGCTTTCGAGATTCCTGGGAATCTGTCCTTTTCTCGGCGTTTCAAAACAGCTTGACAGTGCAGTGGGAATGGGAGCTGCAGTTGTTTTCGTGATGGTGCTGGCTACTCTTGGTTCATGGCTGATCTACTACAATCTGCTGGTTCCAAGTGGCCTGGAGTACCTGCGTACTATTACCTTTATTATCATCATCGCAAGCCTGGTTCAGCTGGTTGAACTTGTTCTGCAGAAGTTCAGCCCGGCACTTTACGATGCCCTCGGCATATACCTGCCCCTCATCACCACCAACTGCGCGATCCTTGGTGTTGCGGTACTCAACATCGATGACAAATTTCCGCTGGGTTATTCCCTTATCAATTCTGTGGGAGCCGGAATAGGTTTCACTCTGGCTCTGGTTCTTATGGCCGGTCTCAGAGAGCGCATGGAAACTGCCAATGTACCAGAGGCGCTCAAAGGGCTGCCCATAGCTTTTCTTATAGCAGGAGCCATGTCTATTGCGTTTCTGGGCTTTGCCGGGCTGGGAGGATAGAGCATGACAATTTCAGTTGTTCTGATACTTCTGTCCAGCCAGCAGGAATCGTCTTTGTGGTCTGCGATTTCCGGACCTGTTGTTATTCTGGGGTCTGTCGGTCTGCTCCTCGGCCTTGGTCTTGCATTCGCGGCGAAAAAGTTTGCTGTTCCCAAAGATCCCAGGGTAGAGTCTATTCTGTCAGTTCTTCCTGCTGCCAACTGCGGTGGCTGCGGATACCCCGGATGTGGCGCGTTTGCCACTGCCGTGGTTGAGGGTAAGGCCCCTGTCAGCGGCTGCACCGTTGCCAGCTCTGCTGTTAATGCGGAAATTGCCAGAATAATGGGCACGGTTGCAGAGGAAAAAGAAAAGATGGTGGCAACCATTCTGTGCAATGGCGGTAAGTCCGCGGTCAATGCTTTTACCTACAACGGTCCTTCCAGTTGTGTTGCCATGTCCATGGTGATGGGTGGCCCCAAGGCCTGCACCTACGGGTGCCTGGGTGGCGGAGACTGTATTGAGGCCTGTCCATTCGATGCCATGACAATGGGCGAAAACGGAATACCTCTGATTGATTCGGAAAAGTGTGTAGCATGCGGCAAGTGTATTGAAGCCTGCCCCCGGGACATTATCGTGCTGTGGCCGGACAGTCGCAAGGTCGTTGTTGCATGTTCCAGCCGTGACAAAGGCGCGGTATCCAGAAAAGCCTGTTCTGTGGCCTGCATAGGCTGCGGAAAGTGTGCCAAGGTCTGCCCGGTGAATGCCATAGAGATGGATGGTTTCCTAGCAGTAATCAATCCGGACAAGTGTATCAACTGTGGTCTTTGTGCTCTGGAGTGCCCTACAGGAGCTATTCTGGATGGTATTCCGGTTCGGCCCAAGGCGTTTATTGACACTACCTGTATTGGATGTACTCTGTGTACCAGAGTGTGTCCCACAGACGCGATAGTGGGTAAGGTAAAGGAAAAACACACTGTAATAGCAGACAAGTGTATCGGTTGTGGCCAGTGCGTAGAGAAGTGCCCTAAAAATTCTATCAAGATGATGGGCGGTGTACTCTCACAGCAGTAACCGGATTTACAGTGCACAGAGTCAGGCCGCTGTTATTCAGCGGCCTGACTATTAATATCCGTGAATAACGAGGATAAACAGAGTAAAGGTATTGACTACTCACCACTGCGTCGTTATGCCTCAGAATATCATACGATTGGAGGTTTTCAAATGGTTGTTTTACTTGCCAGTTTGTTAAGCACAGTGTTTTACATTGGTAATCAATGGATTTCAGTTGGTGTTACAGACAAGACAGAAGTCGTTCGTGCCGGTTCCATCGTTTATCTGAAGGACAGCTACAGTGGTGTGCAGCTTGCAGGGCAGGGGCAGATTTCCGGTATGAACACAGGTTCATGGATACCTGCAGCAGGCAGTGTTTCGCTGCTTAACGATACCACTCTCTCGTTTCACACCGATCATTTTACCAACGGTTCTGCGTCAATGCCTGTTGACCTGACTGTAACCTACACGGTGGTGGGTCGGGGTCTTGAAATAGCTTACAGAATAGAGTATCTGCAGGATGTGGAGTTCTGGGACCCTCTGGATATTGATTTTCACCTTGCAGGGTGGGATAATATTGAAATATCAAACCAGACTGTGGTGGATGAAACGTTTTCGCTTGATGGAAGCTCCGGTTACCAGAGGTTTTCCGGAGACCAGCTGTTCAGATTAACAGGAGGGGAAAATCCGGAGGCTTTGTTTGTTCTGCCCAACACCGCAAAGGGAATTGCTGTTGTACTCGATGACGGCAATCCCTACCTGTCTATCAGGGTATTTGATACGGAAAACCCAAGAGAGAACGCTCAGGGACCGGTGCTGCACTCAGTTGTGGGTGCAGGTGAAGTTGATGAGTACTTCATCAGGTTTTCCATGGATGAATTCTTTGCACCTGTTTTCATAAGCGGCCATCCCCAGGGAGCAGAGCGTTCATCGGCATGGATTCTAGACGAACTCTCGTTTGTCCATCCGTCACAGGGAGACCTGTGGGGTTTTTCAGTGGATTCTCTGGGAGACGAGGCTGTGAGTGCCGGACTGATCAGGCTGCTTGAGGAACATCCCACAATGACAATGAACTGGCTTCTGCTTCCAGATGGTATTCTTGAGGGAAACAAGGACTCCATATGGTTCGAACCCGGTTACGAAGACAGCTGGTCACACTGGCACGGAACCTGGCGTTTTTCCACAGAGGCTCCTCCAGAGTATCTTCAGTGGCTGAGGAATATACAGAACAACGTTTATCCCTGGGCAGACAGGGTAAGAATGGGTAATCACGGTTACCATCACACTCCAAACGCGGATTCAATTGCCAGTGGAATGCATGAGTTCATTACATACGAGCCTGTGGAGCACCAGGAGCGGTTCAGAATGATATTTCAGGATATCAACGCCTGTGGTCTTGACACAAGCATGGTTCGTGTTCTCCGTTACCCGGGGCACAGAACATCGCTCAGCGGTCTTCAGGCAATAATAGATCACGGTTTTACTTTTTACTGCGACGGATGGCGGATTCCAGACTGGTATGCCGGAAAGCCTTTCAGAAACCAGTGGATAACCAGATACCAGACGCCAAACGGCAGGTTGTGGGGTTCCAACAGCGTGTGGTGGGGAGACTACCAGATGATGTACCCCACATGCTGGCTGGCTGAGGTTATGGATAAAGGTAAATTTGGTCTGCTTGGGTGCCATCCAATTTCCATGCTGGGAGCAGTGGGAGGCTCCATGACGCCGGAGGCGTACATCAGAATAGACAGTATACTGACTTCCCTTGAAAATGATTACGATAATTTCATCTGGCTGTTCCCGTCTGAATACGGAGATTTTCTTGAAAACTGTTTCAACATCCGGGTGGACCAGCTGCGGGGCAGTGGCTCGGATCTGGAACTCTGTATGACAGGAAGCATTCCGGAAGGTCTAACGGTGTGTGCAGTTCTTGATACTCTGGATCAGGTGCAGACAGTTAAGCTTGATGGAGCCTCTGTGGGGTGGGAGCTCAGGAGTGGTGGCAGGTTGTTTGCAGTGCTGCCGGAAGCGACATACGGTGAGCACACAGTCTCTATACAGATAAATCCCCTTGGAACAGCTGATGAAGCAGGCGGTACTTCTGGAACAGTTTCGGTTCGGGTGCAGAGTCCTTCTTCCGGGAAGTCTTTCAGTGTGATGGTTGACGGTGTGGGAGGCGGAGATCTGTTCATGCTGCAGGTGCACGATATAACAGGCAGGGTGATTGACTCCCGTCAGCTGGTGTACACTGGTTCCGTGTACTCGATAGATATGCAGAATCCGCTTCCATCCGGTGTCTACCTTGTCTCGGTCAGTTCAGGAGCAGCAGCAGGTTCAGGCAGAACGGTTGTTGTCTCCAGATAGATTCTGACACAGACAGATTGCCTGCAATGTTTTTGATTCATCAATGCGTGTGTATGCACTCGGTTTGTTTCGCGAAACCTTTCATATTGAACCGCCTCCGTAATATGCGCCTGAAGTCAAGGGTTTACCCGAAGGGTTCCATTCTTCATAGTTGGGGCACATTTACCGCACACAGTATTCTTCTTGTTTGGAGGAAATATGGGATTGGAATCACTTAAAAACCTGCCTGCCGTTCATGAGATTATTCCAGGTATAGAGTCCAGGCTGCCCGGGTTAACACCGTCTGAAACGAAAAAAGCTGCCAGAGACGGTATACTGTGGGCAAGGCAGTGTGTTATGGATGGGGGAGAGCTTCCGTCAACCGATTCTATTGTAGACAAGTGTGCGCTGCTGGGTGAGGCTATGAAAAAACCAACCATGGAACAGGTGATCAACGCAACCGGAGTTGTGCTCCACACGGCAATTGGAAGAGCCAGCCTTCCACCGGCTGCAGTGGAAGCTGTAAGCAGAGTGGCCCGGGGGTACTCCGTTCTTCAGTGGAACAGAGAAACAGGCAAGAGGGGCAACCGTGACACCCATATAGAAAATCTGCTCACAGAGCTTACAGGGGCGGAGGATGCAACCCTTGCCAACAACAATGCCGGGGCGACTCTTCTTGTGCTTTCAGCACTTGCCAGCGGCAGGGAGGTTATCGTTTCCAGAGGGCAGCTGGTGGAAATAGGTGGTGCTTTCCGTATTCCGGATGTTATGCAGCAGAGCGGGTGCACAATGGTTGAGGTTGGATGTACCAACCGTACACACCTCCGTGATTACGCCAATGCCATAACCGATCAAACTGCGGCAATACTGCGTGTGCATCCGTCAAACTACCTCATCAAGGGTTTTACCAGTGAGGTTGATCTTGAGGATCTTATTGCCCTGGGAAGAGAGCATGACATTCCGGTGATAGATGATCTCGGTGCCGGAAGTCTTATTCCTCTGAGCAGATTCGGGATACCCTCAGAACCCACTATTGTTCACAGTATACAAGCTGGAGCCAGTGTTGTTACCTGCTCCGGCGATAAGCTTATAGGAGGGCCTCAGGCTGGTGTTATTCTGGGCATGAAGAAGTACATCTCAAAGGTGAAAAAACACCCTCTGGCCAGGGCACTCAGGGTGGGAAAACTTACAATCGCAGCCATCGAAGCTTCACTCCGGGTTTTTCTGGAAGAGGACGATTTCATAGCCGAAAACCATCCGGTTTACCATTCTTTTTCCAGAAAACCGGATCAGCTGCTTGAAAGAGCCATGGCGATCATCAGCTCTGTAACAGTTCCCTCAGGCTGCAGTCTGGAACCGGAGAAAATGAGCAGTTACGTAGGCAGCGGCAGCCTTCCCGATTATGCGATACCTTCTGCCGGTATTTCAGTGGTCTGTCCCGACCCAGACCTTCTGCTGAAAACTCTCCGGCTTTCCAGCCCGGCTGTTGCAGCCAGGCTGGAAGAGGGTGCTGCAAAGTTTGACCTGAGAGCTGTTACAGAGGCTGAAGATTCCGTTCTTGCTGAACTTCTCCAGAAGAGGATTGCAGAGTTGTGGGCATAATCATCGGGACGGCAGGCCACATAGATCACGGTAAGAGCAGTCTTATGCTGGCGCTGACAGGCGTTGATCCGGATAGACTCAAGGAAGAAAAGGCCAGGGGAATCACAATAGAGCTGGGCTATGTGTTTCTTGAGACAGTAGATGGAGAGTCCGTTTCCTTTATCGATGTTCCGGGACACGAGAAATTTGTTAAGACCATGGTTGCGGGAGTTGCAACTGTTGACTGTTTTCTTCTTGTGGTTTCCGCCGATGAAGGGGTGATGCCCCAGACACGGGAGCATCTCGATATTCTGCGCCTTCTTGAGGTTAACAGAGGTATTGTTGCTCTGTCAAAGTGTGACCTTGTGGAGAAGGATCTCATTGAGCTCGCAGAGGAGGAAGTACGGGAGGCTCTGCAGGGAACACCAGCTGAATCATCACCTATCCTGCGTGTATCAGCCAAAACAGGGTATGGTATGGAAGAGTTGAGGAAGGCTCTGCTGGAGATGGCGGCAGATGTGGACAGGAAAAGCTCGCAGGGCAGGTTCAGAATGCCTGTTGACAGAATATTCACCCTGAAGGGTTTTGGAACCATCGTGTGCGGAACCGGACTTTCTGGAAAGATAAATGTTGGAGATTCGGTTGAGATTCAGCCTGTTGGTAAAACCTTCAGAGTGAGGGAACTGGGCGTTAACGAGGCGAGATATGCTGAAACAGGCTTTGCTGGTGACAGAATCGCTTTGAATCTTACCGGTATTCGGAAAGAGGATGTTCACAGGGGAAGCGTTGCAGGAGAGGTTGGCTTTCTCAAAACCCTGAGCAGTCTGGACACCGTGTGCACAATGCTTCAACGCAATGTTGATCTTCTCATCAGACAGAGGGTGCGGTTTCATGTGGGTACTGCCGAGGTAATGGCCCGGGCAATTCCTGTTGAGGGAAAGCCTCTGCTCCGGGGCGAAACCGGATACGTTCACTTCCAGCTTGAGCATCCAGTGGTTGCAATGCCGGGAGATCGCTTTGTCATAAGAAGATACTCCCCTGTGGTTACCATTGGCGGTGGTATTATTCTGGATACTGGAACAAGGAAGGTTCGTTCAAGATTCAGGGAAGCCAGGCTTCAGCATCTCGATCTTCTTACACACGGAGAACTTGAGGATCTTCTGTTCGAAACATTGGAAGATGCTCCAGGTCATTTCATTGAGGCCGACGACTTTATCAGGCAGACAGGTGCAGAACCTGTTGATTTCAATGAAGCCGCAGATTCGCTTATTGAACAGGACAAAGTGCTGACTGTGGGGGATGGCAGAACACGGCGGCTTATACTGAAAGACGCAGTGGAGGATATTCAGCGCAAGATTCTGGGAAGCATCGGTACGATCCACCGCAGTGTTCCTCTCAGTCCCGGGCTTCCCTCTGCACACCTTGCCAGAAAGCTACCGCCTGATACCGCCGTCTGGGTTGTACGGTTGTGCATTGCAAGGCTTCAGGATGCGGGAGAGATAGAAAAACGAGGAGATTATCTTTGTCTCGGCGGTTTTCCGGAGAAGCTGTCTGGCGATGTACTCAAACTGGCAGAGGCTATTGTCTCTGATATTGAAAATGGCGGTCTCCGCGGCGTCAAACTGCCTGTTCCCGGAATGAGAGAAGAGGATATTGAAGCCCTTTTGACAAGAGGTATGCTCACCAGCCTGGGTGAAAATCTTATAACCACAGAACATTCTGTGGAAAAGGTCCGTCAGATTGTTACCAGTTCTTTCGGCAGCAGTTCTTTCAGGCTGGGCGAACTTCGTGAAGCTCTGGGAGTATCCAGAAAGATTGCTCTTCTGTGGGCTGTAGTTCTTGATGGCAGAAACATCACTGAAAGAGTTGGTGAGAACAGAGTTCTGGTCTCAGGCGATTGATCATACTTTACAAAAGAGTTGATGTTTCATATTCTCATCGTTCAAGTACAGGAAAAGCACCATATTATTACCATAGATACTTATGTATAGAGGAGTTTTCTGATGAAAATAGCAGTTGTTGGCAGTGGGTACGTGGGGCTTGTGGCAGCCGCCTGTCTTGCAGAGATGGGAAATACTGTAATCTGTGTAGACAATAACCACAAAAAAATAGATGATCTCAAGCAGGGAAAACTGCCTATATACGAGCCCGGCCTCGATGTTCTCATCGACAGAAATGTCAAAGAGCAGAGGCTTAACTTTTCTGTGGACACGTCCATGGCTGTTAAACAGAGCAGTATCATCTTTATCGCAGTGGGTACGCCTCCTGAAGAAGACGGCAGTGCCGATCTTCATCATGTTCTGGCAGTTGCCGGAGACATCGGTAAAGCCATGAATGACAGCAAAATAGTTGTCAATAAGAGTACAGTACCTGTGGGAACCTTTGAGCTTGTTGCCGCTGAGGTAAGCAAATACACGGATTTCAGAGTAGATGTGGTGAGCAATCCGGAGTTTCTTAAAGAGGGTGCGGCCATAGATGACTTTATGAAGCCGGACAGAATCGTGATAGGTACTGGAAGCGAGGAAGTAGCCGAGGTAATGAAAGAGCTCTACTCGCCTTTTGTCCGTACAAACAACCCTGTTTACATAATGAGCAACAAATCTGCGGAACTGACCAAGTATGTGGCCAACAGTCTTCTTGCCACCAAGATAAGTTTTATGAACGAGATAGCAAATCTGTGCGATGTGGTCGGTGCTGATGTGAAGGATATCAGGAAAGGTATAGGAAGCGACACCAGGATAGGGCCGCATTTTATTTTTCCCGGCGTGGGTTTCGGGGGCAGCTGTTTCCCGAAGGATGTAAAAGCTCTCAGACACACCTCTGATGAGCACGGGTACCACCTGCGGATTCTTGAGGCGGTTACAGAAGTGAATCGCAGACAGAAACAGGTTCTTGGCAGTAAGGTCACAAAGGAGTTCGGGGAAGATCTCTCCGGTCTTACCTTTGGTATCTGGGGTCTTTCGTTTAAGCCGAATACAGATGATATGAGAGATGCCCCTTCCGTTGTGATCATCAACGAACTGCTTGAGAGAGGAGCACAGGTAAAAGCGTATGATCCGGAGGCTACAGAGTACGCCAGAACAATTCTTGGAGATACAGTTGAATACTGTTCTTCAAGCTACGATGCCGTTGACGGTTCCGATGCCCTGATCCTTGTAACGGAGTGGACCGAATTCAGAGAGCCGGACTTCAACAGGATGATTACACTGCTTCGCAGACCGGTGATCTTTGACGGAAGAAACATCTGGAATCCTGGAAAACTTACCTCCAGAGGATTCACATACTACGGTATAGGAAGAGGTTAAGATGAGCGCTTTCACGGAAAGAATGGCTGGTAGAGAAAAGCCTGTTATCGGTGTAATCGGCCTCGGCTATGTAGGATTGCCTCTCGCGATGGAATTTGCTCTGGGTGGATGTGAGGTTTTTGGTGTAGATGTAGACCCGGAAAAGCCGAAGCTTCTCGAAGAACGCCACAGTTATCTTAAGCATTTTCCAGAGGAAATGATTGCCTCTGCCATGGACACCGGTCATCTTCATGCAACCACCGACTTTTCAGTTCTCAGCAGGGTCGATGCCATTCTTATTGCTGTTCCCACTCCTCTGGGTATCAGCCGTGATCCTGATCTGAGTTATGTGCTGAACTCCTGCAGGGAGACTGCGCTTCACATACAGAGAGGGCAGCTTGTGATTCTGGAGTCTACCACCTATCCGGGAACCACCAGAGATGAGATGGTTCCTGTGCTTGAGAACAGCGGCCTTACAGCAGGTGTTGATTTCCATATTGCCTTTTCTCCGGAGAGGGAAGATCCAGGCAACAAGAATTTTAAAACAAGGACAATTCCAAAACTTGTAGGTGGACTCACACAGGCCTGCACAGAAGCCAGTGTGTTTGTCTACGGTTTTGCCATAGACAATGTGGTTCCAGTGAGTTCTCCTGAAGTTGCCGAAATGGCGAAAATAGTGGAAAACACCTACAGAGCGGTGAACATAGCGCTTGTAAACGAGCTGAAGCTTCTCGCCCAGCGTATGGGAATAGACATATGGGAGGTTATTGACGCAGCGGCGACCAAACCTTTCGGTTTCACAGCCTTTTACCCGGGACCGGGACTGGGTGGCCATTGTATTCCAATAGACCCGTTTTACCTCACCTGGAAAGCCCATGAATTCGAGATGTCAACCAAGTTCATAGAGCTTGCCGGTGAGATAAACACATCCATGCCGGGTTACGTTGTCGACCGGGTCTGTGACGCATTGAATTCCTCGGAGAAATCCGTAAAGGGAAGCAGAGTTCTGCTTCTGGGTATGGCGTACAAACCGGACATTGATGACTACCGTGAAACACCTGCTCTCAAGGTTATGAAGAAGCTCGTTGAAAGAGGAGCTCTCGTAGACTACAACGATCCCTACATTCCTTCCATCCCTTCCAGCACCAGACAGACTGACATGCAGCCTGTTTCAGTGGATCTCTCAGAGGAAATGCTGTCAGGATACGACTGTGCCGTTGTCATAACAAATCATGCCTGCTATGATTACCAGTGGATAGTGAGCAACAGTAACATTGTGGTAGACACCAGGAATGCCTGTGTGGCGGTGGAGGACGGAAAAGAGAAGGTGTTTAAGGCGTGAGAGTTTTCTACTGGTTGTTGATTGTTCCGGTTGCGGCAGCTGTTGCGGACTATTCGCTTCCAGGTGTGGACTCAAACGAAATACTTATGCCGGTTAACGTGTGGGGCGAGGTAAGAAGCCCTGGCGTATACATGATTCCATGGGATTCCGACCTGAGGGATGCCCTTTCAGCAGCCGGCGGACCCACTTCTACAGCTGATTTGTCCAGTATAAAGATCATACTCACCGGTATAGACATAGAGTACAACCTTTCGGATTACCTGTCCGGTCACGGCAATCCGCTGCCGGGTCTTGAACCGGATGCCACCATCTACCTGTCAACCTCGAACTACGAATGGTGGAAGGATGTTGTAGACTTCAGTTACAAGCTTCTCGTTATGGCGAATGTGATTCTGTTAATGAGCAGAATATGAGTGCAGTGCATCCAGATACCTATCCCGGTACACCTGACCACAGCGAAGAGGAATCCCTGGATCTTAACTTCTATCTCTGGATGTTTCTCCGAGGCAAGTGGGTAATCCTCGCGTTTGTGCTTGCCGGTCTTCTCGTTGCCGGTTACGTAAACAAAACAACCACACCGGTGTACCGTTCCAGTTCAACATTTATGTACACCACGGATAACAGTATGTCGCGTACCCTTGATATGCCGGGTACTTTCTGGTTTCAGATGGATGCCCTGCGCAACGATCAGATACACCTGATCAACAGCAGGATAATGGCCGAACTGGTTGCGGATTCAATTCTTCATTCATCGGATTCAGACAGCATTATCTCGGTACTGTTTCTTGGTGATATCCCCGAGCGGCCGTACATTCGGAATGCTCTGGTGTCACTGGCTCAGTCCACTGTTTCTGTGAGCTGGATAAAAGACACGAATTTCTTTGTTCTCAGCGGAAGCGGATACAGTCCGGAAGCTTCCGCCGTTATAACCAATCTTTTTCTGTTTGTTTACGACAAGTGGAACAAGCAGCAGGCAAGGGGCGAGAATACAGAAGTAAGACTGTTTCTTGAGGAACAGCTTCAGCATACTTCCCAGCAGCTGGATCTCTCTGAAAGTGCCCTCCTTCAGTTCAAGGAGGAACATGGTATTACAGACATAGATACTGAAACCAGAGACCTTATAACCACACTGTCCAGTTTTGAAACCCAGGCAAGAACAGCAGCAACAAATGCCGCAGCTGCCAGAGTAAGACGCGATTACCTGAATGGTCTTCTGGGAGAACAGCGTGAAACAGTTACAGGCGATATTGTGAGTTCCAACAGTGAGTACATCGATCAGATACAGAGCGATCTGGCAAGGTACGAGAGTGCCAGAGCTGCCCTTCTTGCCGATGGCGCCGGCAATGAGTCTGAGCCTGTTCGTGCTATGGAGCAGCGTATTGACACAAGAACACAGGAACTGGCTGAAGCATTACAGGATGTTGCCGGGATGAACTATCCTGCGAATCCCCAGCGGGGGATAGAAGGCCTGGTTTCCTCCATTGCTGAAGCTGAAAGCGAGTACAGATCGAGTACCGCCAGAGAACAGGCGCTGCGTGCGGTTGTAAACGATCTGTCTGCGGGTATGACTGAACTGCCCGAATTTCAGTATGAGCTGGTTTCCCTTGAACGCAACAGAAGAGTTAACGAAAACATCTATATACTTCTCAGAACCCGGTACGAGGAAGTGAAAATTGCTGAGATAGGTCAGATGGGCAATGTAACCATCGTGGACTCTGCCCTTCCAGGAGGCATGATAAAACCAACAACAAGAAGAAACCTGATCATGGGGATCATGGTTGGTCTTGCTGCGGGGATTGGAATAGTGTTTCTGTTCCATCAGATGGACACATCTCTCAGAAATCCCGAACAGCTTGAGCGGCTGGATATACCTCTGGTTGGTGTTATTCCGGAGTCTTCACAGAAGACCGGGGGTGATCGGATTCCGCTTATGCTGCTGGAACGATCCAAGTCACCCAACGCTGAGGCCATCCGTGACCTCAGAACCAGTCTTTCATTCTCCAGACCCGAGCAGGGGATAAAGAGTCTTCTTGTAACCAGTTCCGGCCCCCGTGAGGGCAAGTCCAGTGTTTCTGCCAACCTGGCTGTAGCAGAAGCTGAGGCAGGTAAAAAGGTGATTCTTGTTGACTGTGACCTCAGGCGCCCTACAGTTAACAAGACTTTTGGATTCAAGAGAAAACCCGGTTTTACCGAGCTGATTTCCGGCAAGGCAACAATCGACGAAGTCGTGAAGAAAACTGAGGTGGAAGGCCTCTTTGTGATCTGCAGCGGCCATATCCCGCATAACCCGGCTGAAATGGTGGAGACTGCAGTTAAAAAAGGTGTTTTCTCTCAGATTGCTGAAGCATGCGACATGCTGATCATCGATACTCCACCAGCAGCAGTTGTAACTGATGCTGTTGTTATTGCTCCTGCTGTGGATTCCGTAATTCTGGTTGTAAGAAGCGGCAAGATTCAGAAGAAAGTAGTGCAGGGAGTGTGGCAGAAACTTCTCAGATCAGGCGGTCACCTTTCAGGCGCAGTGATCAACGGTTTTGACCCCATAAGAACCTACACCTCGTACACCTACTACACCTACAAGTACCAGTACTACTATGAAGAGCAGTCAGAATAGCAGTTATAAGCCTGTAAATACATAAGTATTAACAGAATAAGCCAGTGAGGAGGGCCATCCGGCCCTCTTTTTTTTACTGTTTGAAACTCCTGGTGGGGTGAAGTGGGATATAGTGGGTTGACAGTGGGTGAAAGTGGGATAATGATAGCTGCGGAGGGAAAATTATGGCAGCATTCATCGGTACACACAGACACACACTGGACGAGAAGGGCAGAGTAAGTGTTCCAGCTCAGTTCAGGCGTCAGCTTACAGCAGAAGATATGTACCTGAATGTAGGCATGGAGGGGTGTCTTGTTCTGTATCCCCCGCAGAGGTGGCAGGAGCTCGAGGAAAAACTGCTCTCTCTTCCGCGAAACAGAGAGACGCGTTTCTTTGTCAGAAAACTTGCCCAGTATCTGCGGGCAGTAAGCGTTGACTCGCAGGGGAGAATAACAATTCC
>QNDR01000007.1 GCA_003646025.1 Candidatus Fermentibacterota bacterium | reverse complement strand
GTAGATCGAGGACGACGACGCGAAAGTAAGCCTTCTCACTCCCCTGTCCAGAGCGGCATGGAGAACATTCAGTGTTCCGCTTACATTTACCTCGTTACTGGTAAGGGGATCTGCTATGGACCTGGGTACAGATGGAAGAGCCCCCTGATGGTAGACAACTTCAACATTCTTCGTTGCTTCACTGACTATATGGTAGCTTCTGATATCACCTTCTATAACTTCAACATCGTTTCTGATATCAGCCAGATTGGATCTGTGACCGGTGGAAAAATTATCTAGAATCCTTACAGTTTTACCTCTCTTGAGAAGCTCTCTGGCTATGTTGCTGCCAATAAAACCTGCACCGCCTGTAATCAGATGAATACCCATGGATTACCTCTCTCTATTTAAGTGGCAGTTTCGAGTGGCCGGCAAGAAGGCGAACCGCTTCCTCTGCCCTTTTGTACCTTATTTCAGACTTTTCTGCCTGTCCAACCCACGCCATATACTGCTTTCTGTATGAGGGAGCAAGTTCTGCAAAGAACAGTGCAGCATCGTGACTGCTGTCAAGAAGTTCCTCCAGTTCAGGCGGCATTTCAACCGGTGGCGTGCGCAGGTACCACATTCCATTTTCTCTGGCTGTTCTCACAGTAGCCATTCCTGCTTCAGTCATCTGCCCTGAACGCATCATATCAAGAGCCCTCTCTCTGTTCGCTGCCGACCAGCTGCTGTTTTTTCCCCTTGGGGTAAACTTCCTGGCGTAACGGTCTTCATCCAGAGATTTTATCAGGCTGTCCACCCAGCCGAAACAGATGGCGGTTTCGATAGCAGCTTCATATCCTATGCATGTCTTTCCTGTGTGCCGCTTCCAGAAAACCAGCCACACGGCAGAAGCACCTCTGTGGTTTTGTTCAAGCCATTCTCTCCACTTCTGCGTGTTCTCTACCAGCAATGTCTGCAATACACATCCTTCCGTTCAATAACTCACACAATAACAAAAGGCTCCAGCTTGTGCCAGAGCCTTTAGTGGTATTTTTAGATTTACTGCCAGTACTGCAGAATAATCTTTCTCAATGAAACCTCAACCTGGTCACGATACCAGTCGGTGGGCCTTACGATCTTCTCCGACGGGCACACAAGTGAACCGACGTAACTGGCATCATCGTAAACTCTGTTTATCTGCTCAGCAATTTCCTGTATGTCCCTGTCGGTAGCTACACCGTTGGATGTGGCTTTGTAGAACTGTACCGTTACTCTGATGGGAAACCGTGTATCACGAACGATGGGCAGCCCGTCAATCTCTCTGAATGGACCTTCAAGCTCACCGTGACCGATTACTGCCGCCTCAACATTGGAACCTGAGTTACGGCTCTGAGGTTCATCGCACATCTCACAGCAACTGGCAAGCTCGTCACCCTCAAACCAAAGGTCACGCCTTTCCTTCTGCCTGAGGGGTATTTGAATAAGCATTACCATGTTCAGCCCCTCTTCACCTGCAGCAGACATGGCTGAAGATTCGGGTGAATCACCACCATTTTCAAGGAAATCAGAGATACGGGATCCGGTGAGACTTGCCCTTTCCCCGTCTTCATTGAAGTACAGTCTCTGCCCCCATGAATAGTAGTCGGCATTGTACTCGGAACTGTTGTCAATGATCGTTGCGCTGGTTCCTTCACGGGTTGCAAGAATTGCAAGTACCCCGGGACTTCCCTCGTAACTCTGATAGTTGTATAGAACCGGGTTGAACACAGCCTCTCCATTGTCTTCTATTGGCAGAAACACCGCCTGTGCACTCACAAGAACCACACTGTCTCTGTCGGCAAGAAGACTTGAGCCTCTGCCTCCCCAGCTGTCTCCATCATGAAGGTAGTCTCTTATGTTGTCTACATAATCGGTAAGACTCACAGGTTCCAGATCATTTCCACTTTCATTGCCTGTGAGAAGAAAGAATTGTTCCGGATCAATATCGGCTGTGAGATCGTGAAAGTTTGGAAACCTGATAACCGGCATACATGTTAGAGTCTCCGAACCTCTGGTTCCGTGGTGAACCTGTATTGTCATATCTGAAATATTTGGTCCCCAGCACGACCCGTTGTATCTGCCTGTATCTTCCCATGTAACATCAACAATATCCAGACCTAATCTGGAGGCAATACTGACAACCTTGTTGTTCCACACCATACCGGCAACATTGTTAACTGCTGTTTCAAAAGAATCCGATGCCAGTGAAACTGCTGCGGCAAGAACAAGTACCAGTGTAATAGCTTTCATCGCTGCTCCTTGCGTTAAAGGGTTACAGCGTTGTTACAAAGGTGAACTGGATAGTATTCCATCGCAGTTGAAAGTCAGTCTGATCTGCACACCTTGTTCCGCCCGGTTTCTTTGGCCTTGTAGAGTGCGGCATCAGCTGCTGCCACAAGTTCTGCGACGTTTTCTCTTCTCCTGGAATCAGCGGTACCGAAGCTTGCAGTAACTGAGAACTCACCTTTTTTCGATTGAAAAACGGCCATCTGAATAACTCTGCGGTATCTGTCTGCTGCAAGAGCTGCCTCGTCAGAGGTGGAGTTCACCATCACTATACCGAACTCCTCTCCGCCGTATCTTCCCACGATATCACCGCTTCTTATGGAGTTTTTCAAGATGTATGCGATTGTTTCAAGAACCTCGTCACCAACAGGGTGACCGTAGGTATCGTTAACCCGTTTGAATCTGTCTATATCAACCATGATAAAAGAAATAACTCCGCCACTTCGGAGAGTTCTGTCCCACTCCTGGTGAAGCCTGCTCATAAGTACTCTTCTGTTGTAGATTTCTGTGAGTGAATCAACTTCACTGTATTTAAGAAGAAGATCCTGCAGACGCTTGGTTCTAAGCGCAGCCCGGACTCTGGCACGGAGTTCGAAGACATCAAACGGTTTTGTTACGTAATCAACAGCCCCCAGATCAAGGCCCTTCACCTTATCACTTGTATCATCAGCTGCTGAAAGAAAAATAACAGGTATATTCGAAAGTTCCTGATCGGACTTCAGCTCTTCACACACCTCATACCCGCTTCTGCCAGGCATCTGAACATCGAGAAGAATCAGATCCGGTCGCTTTTCTCTGGCTTTGTCCATACATTCGTCACCACTGCCGGCAGTTTCTATTGTGTAGCCGTCTTTTTTCAGACGCAGACTGGCTATGGCAAGCGAATCCACATCATCGTCAACTACAAGAACCTTCATCGGTTTCAAATCGGCCTCCCACCAGACAGATGATAATTAAAGCATTAGAGCAGGTAAAGGATGATTTCCGGTTTCAACTGCTGTTTCGTCCTGCTGCCTGAACAGCAAAGAACACAACTGAAGAGACAAGGATAATTACAGGACCGGACGGCAGATCAAGCCACCACGATACAAAAAGGCCGATAACACTGAACACAAGACTGAAAATGGAAGCCAGAATCATCATTTTCCACAAAGAACTGCTGTATTTTTCAGCAATCGCCGCCGGGATTGTTAGCATAGCTATAACCATGATCAATCCGGTCACTTTCATCAGAACAATTGTCGTAAGAGCAGCCATTACAAGATACAGCCCCCTAATAAACTTTACCGGTACACCCTGTATTCTTGTGAATTCAAGATCGTATGAAATCCCCAGAAACTCCTTGTAAAACAGAAACACTGAACCGGTTACCAGCACACCGAGTACGCCTGTCAGATAGATATCTGTTTTTGAAACAGCCATAAGACTGCCAAACAGCCAGCTCATCAGATCGGATGTGTATGTACCGGACAATTTGATAAATACCAGGCCAGCAGCCATACCAGTAGCCCACATTGCAGCCATTGCAGTATCTGATCCCAGTCTGCTTCTGTCAGAAAGACCTCCAATACCGAGAGCTGAACCAACGGCAAAAACAGTGGCACCCAGCATTGGATGAACTCCCAGCAGGTAAGCCAGCCCCAGTCCACCGAACGATGCGTGGGCTATACTTCCGGCAAAAGAAGACATCCTGTTGACCGTTATCAAACTTCCAGCAACACCACAGCTCACTGAAGCCAGAACGATAAGAACAAAAGCATTCTGCATAAAGGTGTAGCTGAACATCTCAGTCATGGCTGCCGCCTCCTCCTGATCTTAGAACCCTGTGAGGAACACCATGTGTGATGAGCTCGAACGGGCATCCGAATGTTTTTTCCACATCTTTTTCCGAAATGGTCTCGCCGTGGCTTACAAGGGTTCTGTTGATGCAGGCAATGCTTTTAACATGAGAGGAAACTGCTCCTACATCGTGGGTCACCATAACAACAGCCATCCTGCTGTTAAGCTCTGAAAGAAGGTTGTAGAAGCTGTGCTGTGTTTCCGAATCAACACTGGCCACAGGTTCGTCGAGAAGAATCAGCTCCGGTTCACCTGCAAGCGCTCTTGCAATGAGCACCCTCTGCTTCTGCCCTCCTGAGAGCTGATCCATTCTCTTTCCCCTGAGTTGTAGAACACCCAGTTGTTCAAGTTTTTTCGAAGCAACGGCTCTGTCTGCACTGCTGTACTTTCTGAAGATCCGTGAGGAAGCCATCCGTCCCATCAAAACCACATCGAAAACGGAAACGGGAAATGACCTGTCCGGAATGATCTGAGGAACATAACCGATCCTCTTTCTTGACTGCTCAGGCGCTTCACCAAAAACTTTCACTGTTCCTGAAAAAGGGGTAAGCAGACCGAGAATAACCTTGAGCAGGGTGGTTTTCCCTCCACCATTGGGACCGATAATCGCAACAAAATCGTTTTGTTTTACCACCAGATCAATGTTCTCGACAGCCGGATGCTCTCTGCTGTAACCGGCTGTAACACCGTTAAGTTCAATCAATCTCATTCCCGCTCCATGGCCCTTGAGATCTCCTGTGCCACAAACAGGATATTCTCTGCCCAGTCAGGCGCAAGAGGATCAATAAACGCCACGCTGGCATTCATTTCCTCTGCTATTGTCTCTGCTGATACTTCACTGAACTGAGGAGAAACAAACACTATTTTTACAGATGAGTTTCTGCCGTAACTTACCAGTCTTGCCATCTCCCCGGGAGAGGGCTCGCTGCCGGCAATCTCTATGGGAACCTGAATCAGGTTGAACTCATCGGCAAAGTATCCCCACGCAGGATGAAATACCATGAATCCTTCTCCGGCATACCTGTCAAGCAGACTGTGAATCCTGGCCTGAAGAACATCAATTTCCCCAAGAAATACTTCAAGATTCTGTGTGTATGTCCCCTGGTTTGCCGGATCTGTTTCGCACAGCGTTTCACAGATTGCTTCCGCCTGAAGACGAACCATTGCAGGAGAGAGCCACACATGGGGATCAGGATCTCCACCGTCTGTTTCGTTCTGCTCTCCTGGTATACCGTACCTCCCGATGGGCAGCCTCGTAATCCCGTTGATGGTACTTGCAATACGCAGGCCGTCGTTTATCGATGAAAACTCCGGAATCCAGGTTGTTTCTCTCTGCAGTCCAAGCGTAAACCACACATCGGCATCGTTTACCACTCTCATATCTGAAGGTGATATCTCGTAAGCAGCAGGATTGGCTCCCGGTGGTATCAGCACTGTAACTTCTGCCAGATCACCTGCAATCTTTTCAACAAAGTACTTCTGGGGAACCACACTCACAAGTACGGAAGTTTTCCCGTTGACACCGTTTGCTCCTCCCCCGCCGCAAGCCGCAAACAAAAGTAACAAAACTATAAGTTTCTGCATTTGTCACACTTTCCTTCCAGAAGGAAATCAGCCGAGTTAACTCTTACACCGTACTCCTGTTCCAGAAGATCAAGAAATGCCCTGGGAAGTTTTCTGGTTACCGGTATGGTTCCACCACACTTTGTGCAGCAGAAGTGCCCGTGTTCCGGGAAGTATTTACTTGTACATCTGTACTGAACCACACCCTCCGGGCCCACACTGTACCTCAGAAATCCATTCTTATTCAAAGAGTTCAAAGCTCTGTAAACTGTTGATACTGCTGGTGTTGAAAGAAGGTTGGCCATTACACCCTTAACTGAAAGACCGCAGGCACCCCCAAGAAACAAATCGACAATCTCTCTTTTTAGTCCGGTCATTCTTAGACCGCTCTGCCGGAGTAAACTGTAAGCTTCCTGATTTGTCATTTTCGACCTTACTGCAAAATGTTTGCAATAAGATAGCAGAAAAGCCCCTCCAGCACAAGAGCAGATAATTCCGGGCTTACATTCCCTTCCAGGCGCTCTGTTCTTTCGCCAGGAACGTTTGAAGCTCCTGCTGTGTCATAACTGTTTTTTCAATGTGAACCTGTACACCTGCATCTTCCAGGGGCTTACGAACATTTTGAATCAACATGTCCAGAATAGGAATATTCAGGGCAGGGAATGCCATTACAATGCTTACCGCATTCCCGCTGATGTCATAGGATTTTACAATGCCAAGTTCCTTAAGCGACAGTGATATAGCCGGATGCTGCACGCCCTCAATAATCTCAGATATACTTTCTTGTGAATCCATACCTCTCCCCTGTTTCTCTACAACAAACTCTTATCAATTCTACCATCCGGCAGCATATTATCCGGATGATAACTTCCATTCTCTTCTTTCTGGTACCTTATGCACCGCTCCCAGTAGCCGTGACAGTACTCCTCTATCCAGTGCCTGTCAAGCCTGCCCTCTTCGGTGAATTCCCTGATCGGACAACAGCAGTACCATTTGCATACCTGCTGTTGTTTAATCATGTCCTTTCTGCCTGATCGCTTAAAGTGCAAGTGAACCCATGGGGTCCCACGGTTTCAAGACAATTGGTTCCTGTTCCCATGCTTTGAGCATGCCGTCTGAAAGGTATTTTTTGTTTATCACAATCTGGTATGTGTACTCTTCAAACCACCTGTCGCTCATTACATAGTAGCCTTTTTTCCCGCTCTCTTCACCCCAGCTGTTCTCTACCTTCCATCTGTTAGGTACACCTCCGGCCATGTTCAGTCCGGTGAACACCATTGCGTGTGTCATGAGACTCTCACCATAGTCGAGGCGCCCGGCCTTGTTCAACTCAAAACCGGAGCCAAGAACATCCTCATAGGAGTAAATACCGTCATCAAGAATACCGTTTTTACGCTCCATTTTCTTACCAACATCACTGCCAAACCAGACGGGAACTCCGTCCTGAAGCTGAGCAATTGCCAGTTTCTTAAAAGCCTGAATATCAATATTCAGGTATTTTACCTGATTGCCGCCTTCTACATTGCCCAGATACTGTACTGTGTATGTTCTGTTGAAAGGTTTGTCTCTGGTGGGAGCATTGATAATACTAACATAATCCCCCAGTTTGATATCGACATACTTTGAGTAAAACTCCACTGGTGTGATATTTGAGTCACTGTGAAATTTTTTATCTTTATCTTTGTATTCAAAAACAAATTTCTCCGGTGGAAAACCGAGAAACATTGTGAGAAGACGATAAAATTCCACCAGCATTATTCTTTTTGTTTCCTGAAGCTGTTCCAGAGCCATTCCGTTTGTGTGTTCTTCCCGTAATCTAAAAGCGTATCCACGAAGCTTGAGTGTAAGTATCTGATTCATTCTTGCCGAATTGCTGCTCGCAAAGGTTTCAGGCATCACTGACTTTGGTACAACTCCGTATTTCTCAACAATACTGGTAAACATGTCCCACTGACCGCCGTCATTCAACGGAGAACTTAAAAGCCACATTACTATCCTTGAATCGGTCTCTTCATCCAGGGTCTCAAGAATATTTTCCAGAAAGAAATTTGCTTTTTCAATTTTATCGAAAAACATTTGATACGTTTGTGAAAGCTCGAAATTATCGATGTTAAGATCCTGCATTATCTTGTATCTCATTGTGTTAAGTCCGGCGAAAAGCCAGCATCTTCCACTCTTGTTCTGGGAGGTTATCTTCCCGGTTTCCAGTTCAAGCGAAAAGGTATGCTGCATCAGCGTCTGTGCCTCGTGGTTCAGTGCGGTTTCGTCAAGACCAACGTTAAGAATGCTGTTTCGGAGTGCATTGTCATGGCTGGATTTTTCAGCTTCTGATCTCATTCCGCTGTAGAGATCCCTGTCAACAGGCAGTCTTCTGCGTGTCATAATTCTCCATCACTTTTTTCGGAAACACCGGCGGGGCATGCGAACCGCACACCCCGCAATAGTTTTATACCTCTTTTACTCCGGAGGCATCAGGTCAAATGGGATTGTTACAGGCAGGTTTTCAGAGCGTTCAGAAACATCAAACTCCAGCTCGTTAAGAGCCTCTGTAATACCGGCCTCAATACCTTCCAGCTCGTCGGGACAATCAACCACAACATCTGTTACAGTTCCCTCAGGTGTAATGGAAAAACTGACGGTAACAGTTCCCCGCGCTTCCGGATCTGTTTCCAGAAGGGCCTCGTAATCACTCTGGATCACTTCTCTTATCTCACCTACTTTTTCCCTTATTACAGCCAGCTCCGGATCAACGGGAGCGTATGTCACTTCCTCGCTGCCTGGTTCATTTTCCTGTGCGAATGCTGCACCCGCAGCAGTCATCAGCACAACAAGCATCATCGCGGCAAAAAATCTCATTGCTAACCTCCTGAAGTAATTAAACAACGGATGACAGTTAAAGTATAGCAAAAAGAAGAGCCCGGGGTAAACCCGGGCCCTGTCAGGTAACACAACCGTCTATTTAGAATAGAACTCAACAACTGCTCGTTCTGATACCTCAATAGGTACATCTTCACGGGCAGGAAGAGCCTTTACTGTTATTTTTCTGTTCTTCGGATCGGCTTCAAGGAAACTGGGAACACCGATACCTGAGCCAGCTGCAATATGCTCTGTGATAATTTTCAGATCTCTGCTCTTTTCCCTGAGACTGACCACATCACCGGTTTTAACTCTGAAACTAGAAATTGTAACTTTCTTACCGTTGACAAGCACATGACCGTGACCTACAAGCTGTCTCGCTGCCGGTATCGTTGGCGCAAAGCCACCTCTCGCAACAACATTGTCCAGTCTTCGCTCGATAAGCTGAAGCAGGTTCACACCTGTTTCACCCTTCATACCGCAGGCGTCAGAGTAGTAACGACGGAGAGCTTTCTCTGTAAGACCATAGTTGAAACGGATTTTCTGCTTCTCCTGCAACTGAAGACGGAATGTGGAAACTCTTCTTCTGCGGCGCATAACACCCTGTTCACCGGGACTGTTGGTTGACTTGGGTTCCTTGCGAACAAGACCGGGAAGCTCGGTTCCCAGTGATCTTACCTTCTTGAGTCTTGCTCCTGTAAATCTGCTCATTTCATCTCCTTCTGCAATTGCAGTTCCTTTGACGGCAGCATCAGCTCTAAACATCTGCCGTCAGCTGTTACACTGCGCTCCTGCGCAAGTTCACGGAATCTAACACTTTGTGCTCAATACGTCAATTATGAAACGGGGCCCTGCCAAAGCAGAGCCCCGGGATCTCAGAAGTAACTATGGAAGAACCACGCAGTTCTTCACAACGGTCTGACCTGAAGTAGTCAATCTGAGGAAGTAGATACCGCCGGCGGTCTCGGCATTCCAGTTAACCGTGTGTTCTCCTGCGGTAATTTCTCCATTTACCAGTGTCTCCACAACGCGGCCGCTCATATCGAACACACTGAGGTCAGCATGTCCTGAAGAAGGTACTGCAAATCGAACTGCTGCAGCACCTGTAACAGGTGTACTTACAGACAGTACCACGCTGCCAACAGGGATTCCACCCTGTTCTTCAACACCTGTCTGCCAGGCTGGAACTGTTGCCTGCAGGGGATACAGATTGTGAGCTGTTACTGTAACGGTTACATCATCGACAGTTGGAACATCGTCGACGGTGATTGTTACAACGCCTGATGCATCTGTGTAGCCGCTGCCAAGAGTAACGTCGCCCTGGCAGAGACCAACCATGGCACCTTCAACAGCAGCGTCTGCGGCCGTTGAAACATTAACGGTAAAGTTACCAACTTCGACATGACCGGGGTAATCCGCAGCAAGATGAACCAGCGGACCTGTTGTACTGAAGATATCATGCTCGGGCTCGCCAAAGATGAGATGCATGTTGCTGTTCGACGTACTTCCGGTGTACTGGTATGCTTTGATCTTACCGTAGTCAAAGGCCGCACCCATATGATACATTTCTTCCTGGAAGTAGCCTTTGAACTGGTACAGAGCAAGTGAGTCTGTTGGGCCAACAGGGCTGGAAACCGAGGCACCCATGAAACCGATTGCTCCCCTGGGATCTGCGATTGAACCGGAATTCAACCACGCCTCACCAAAGCAGGTCGTTCCCCCGCCGAATTCAGCATTGTTGCATGCGATAGAGCTGATCCAGGGAAGCATTCTTCCGTTTGTAAGAGCAGCAACATCGGAGTTGTTGAACCCCGTTGTAACCCATGAGGTTATTCCTCCGTGCCCGATGTAGCTTATAAGAGAAAGGCCGTCGTTGATTTCTTCAGAAATGTTGGCCACAGTTGGTGGGATACCACCGTAAGCACTGTTGTCGCAGTACAGTGTAACATCCATATCGCCGTCATTGGCCATTATCTGCTTGTATCTCCAGGACATCAAAGGATCCTGAAAATCTGTGGATCCAATGCTTATGCCAAATTGAAACCAGCTCGAAGCAGGCTCATAGGGATCTGTTTCGTAAGAGAAAACCTTCCATGCCGTGTATGCAAGGCTGCCTGTATCGCTGCAGAGCCTCGCGACATGGATACTTGGGTCGACACCTGTACCTATCACGCCGTACTGGTTGTCGGACGCTGTGGAACCAACCCAGTAAACAGGAACGGCTCCTTCATCTCCCAGAAGCAGACAGTACTCTGGAGGATTTGTCCAGGTATTAAAAGCGTCTTCAATGTATGAATCTACGTCAGAGGAAGTAGTTCCAATCGTTTCTGTTGTTGCAACATGAACCTCGTAACCCTTTTCACGCTTCCACTGAATAAGGTCTGCTGCAAGGGCAACAGCCTCTTCCGGACCGATCACGAGGTAGGAACCGTCTACAACAGCGTCTGTAAGCTGAAGGCCAAGAACATCATCGTAAAGGGGTATGTAGCTTCTGGTCATTCCTGATGGTGCACGGAGAAGTTCATTTTCACCCTGCGACGATCCTGAAACCAGCCTGAACCTTACATTAGTGGTAATGTGTGTTTCGCCGGTAACCGGGTTAACAGACACAGGGTTGAACCTTACCCATGCAACACGGATATCGCGGAGTATCGAAACACTCTCGATTACAACCGGGCTAGAGGGATACGCTTCGGAAGTACTGTAAACATCTTCGTTTACCTTAAGTGGTGAAGTGTTACCGTTCCTGTCCATGAATGGCTGCATTGGAAGAACACTGTAGTTTCCCAGAACAGATGTTTCCGAACTTATGATCTCAAGTGATATATCACCTGTGTTGGGAATCTGAACCATTCTTCTGATACACGGCACATCCGGTGTGCCGACCTCGGCACCGTAACCACCGCCTGGAACTCTGAAAACTGTTCCGCTGCCATAACCGGAGACATAACCGTCGACCGTTTCAAGGGCGGTAAGGTTAAACTCGACTACGGGACCACCGTCTGTGCCGAGATACTCAGCTGTTTCCACCGGCTGAGGAGCACGGTATACAATACCTGCAAAAGCCGATACTGCAAGAACTAAAACAACCGCAACAATCCTGATCATTGTAACCTCCTATGTATATATATACGCATCAATACAGCGTTACACTAAAGACATACAGCCATGAAGTCAATGGTACCCGGGCAGTATCGAAATACTGCCCGGGCAGAGAGTTTATCAGGTAATCAGCAGGCCCTTTGACAGCATAACCATGGGGTTGAATGTCGCAAAGTCCGCCTGATGAATCAAAACGGTTTCTATACGCTGGGGTCTGCCATCGCCTTCCTTTGCGTGACACCCGATTATATTGATGATTTCCTCTGGGAGATCCGCTTTCGCTGCAAGGATAGCTCCGGATATTGGGTGCCTGGCGCATTTACCGCTGTAGCTCTTGCGGTACTCTCCGTTGACGTACTCGTTTTCAAGAAGCTTTCCCACATCGTGCAGAAGTCCGCCGGCAACAAGCCAGTCCATATTCACCTTAAATGGTGTTTCGTACGTGCCTTCTATGGCCTTCGCAAGACCGATAGCTCCTTCTGTAACAGCCACTGTGTGCTGAATCAGGTTCACTCCGTGGGTTTCAGTAAGAAGAGTAAAGGGAATCCGGGTAAGCCCTTCGGCCGTCCAGCCACCCTGCTTCGCCGCGTCTGCCCACACATCAACAACTTTGCGTTTCAGGTCTTCATCTGAAATCTTTGCCAGTTGAACGGCAAACATTTTCTCTACAGCTTCTCTCACAGTTTACCTGCCCATCGCTTCGATAACAGCATCGGTCATCTGAGAAGTACTTGCTGCACCTCTGTTAACCACATCGGCAGTTCCACGCATTTTCATCATGTCGTAAGTACGGACCTTCCCCTCACTGATAACTGTTTCAATTGCTTTCCGTATCTTTGCAGCCTTCTCAACCTCGCCGATATGATCGAGCATCATGCATGCGGAAAGGAACATCGCAATAGGGTTGACAATTGATACTTCGTAGTCAGCGTACTTTGGAGCAGAGCCGTGTGTTGGCTCAAACACAGCAACATCATCACCGATATTGGCGCTGCATGCAAAACCCAGTCCGCCGGTAAGGCCGGCAAAGCCGTCACTGACGATATCTCCAAACATGTTACCGCTTACCAGTACACCGTAGTCTTCCGGGTTTTTAGTAAGCCACATCATCTGTGCATCTATGTTTGTCTCCCAGAGTTCTATGCCGTCGTATTCTTCGACCATCTTTCTACCCTCTTCACGCATCATGCCGCTGGTTTCACGGATGACATTGGGTTTTTCGCAGATGGTAACACTCTTGTAGTTAAACTTTTTAGCGTACTCAAACGCCGCCCTGAGTATTCTCTGGCAGGCTCTGCGGGAGAAAATTCTCGTTGAAACCGCAAGGTCTTCCCTGGGTACATTACCGAAATTCTTCTGAAACTTGATATGGGTATTCAAAGCATCGTAAACGGCGTCAGGAGGATTTGTCCACTCCACTCCTCCGTAAAGACCCTCAGTGTTCTGCCTGAAAATAACTGCATCCACAGGAGGTTCCTCGATTGAACCGCCGGGACCTCTTCTTACAAAGTTAAGAGGATTACCGGTAAACGCCCTGCAGGGACGCATGCAGATATCAAGGTTGAAGTGCTGACGCATGGAAACTATGGGACTGAAATACACCAGGCCTTTGTTCTGAAGATCCGGAGCAAGGTCGTTAACAGCCTTGTCTTTCGGCTTTGAGGTGATGGCTCCGAAAAGGGCAATTTTGTGTTTTTCAAGAAGGTCAATCGTTCTCTGTGGAAGAGGATTTCCCTCTTTCTTCCAGAATTCCCAGCCAATATCGGCATGTACATAGTCCGCCTCAAAACCAGCCGCATCCAATACCCTTACAGCCTCTGCCAGAACCGGTACACCGATTCCGTCACCGGGCATTGTTACTACTGTTCTCCGCATTCGGTATTCCTCCTGAGTAAAATGTGAACAAAACCGCACCGGCACCCGCCGACCCGGGGAAGATAAAACTCACTCAGTCATACGGGTACCCCTGAAGCTGCTGAAGAGCTGCCTGAACCGCAGCTTCAAGCTGCCTGTCTACTCCCAGACCGGCATCCTCAGGCATCTCCAGAACAATCACATCGGGCTCCACGCCTCTGTTCTCCATGTCATCACCTGACAGACTGTACCAGCCAGTACCTGGAAGCCGGAAACCTGTTCCGTCTGCAAGTTGAATGTCTGTAGTACCTATCACGGCACCGTAGGTTGCGTTCCCTACTATTGGACCCAGGTTTAATTCTTTCCAGGCCGCGGGAAATATCTCCGCATCGGAATAACAGGTTTCGTCTATCAGCAGTACCAGTGGTTTTTTCCACACACCCAGAGGTTCCAGTGTGGTTCCGCCACCTCTATCCATACTCATGGCATACGTATTTCTGGCGAGACTCGCAAGGATCTGGTCGTGTGTTGAGCCACCTCCGTTTCCCCTTACATCAACGATCATGGCATCTCTGCCCAGTCCTTCGGCGTAAAGATCTCTTCGGAAATTCCTCACCGACTCCTGATTCATGGATGGAATGTGCAGGTAACCGACTCTGTCATCTGAAAGTGCTGAAACTCTCCGTCTGCTCCTTGCCAGCTGTTCATCATACTGAAGATTCCAGAAATCCCACTGAGAGACCGGGGTTATTTCAACTCGCTGTGTTGTTCCACTCCTGGTAAAAACAAATTCAATTTCACGGTCAGTTGTGTTGCGGAGAGGGGCGTAGAAGTTATGCCCCTCCCCTACAGGAATCTGATCTATCTGTTTGATTATATCTCCAGTCTGCAGACCTGCAAGGTAACCAGGTGACATTGGAAGAAGGCTGTCTACCCTGACACCGGAACCGTTCCACCTGTGGTCGAGGAAAATACCGGTTTCACCTGTGTATGCAGTGTGGTTGTAGGTCCAGGGACCGTAGATACCCAGGTGTGAGGCAGACAGTTCACCAAGCATCCTTCTTACAACATCGTTGAATTCTTCATTGATAAGCGCAGATGCTGCTCTCTGTTCGTACTTCTCTCTCATCTCATCCCAGTCAACACCGTGCATACCCCTGTCATAGAAGTTGTCTCTGAGCTGTCGCCACGCGGAACAGAATTTCTGTTTCTGCATTTCATACCGGATCATTGAATACGGAGCCGTCCATGAAAGCATATCCCCGTCGGTGTTTCTAAGGGTTGAACCGTAACTGAGAAAGTAAACAACGCCTGCAAGTTCCGTATCGGTAGGTTGAATCCTTGTTGGGGAAAAATCCCCGTGGGTCTCTCTTGTAAGGTTCTCACCGTCCCAGTCAACACAGTAAAGATCCATACTTCCGTCGAGATCGTCTGCCGGGAAGTATATCTTCCGCCCGTCGGGGGAAATACCGTAAAAATTGTAGTAGCCTTCCACCTGACACAGTTCCTCGGTGCGCATGTAAAGATCATCTGTGTTCGCCTGAACAACTTCAAGCGGCTGATCCAGAAGCTTATCTTTCTCGTCATGTTCGGCTTCCCAGTCCTCCGGATCAAACCAGGCCTGCATGATGTAGTAGTTCCCGTCATCGGTGCGGCTTGCCCAGATAAGCCGTCTGCCGTCTGATGGCCACAGTGGCTGAAAATCATCGTTGGGATGCCGGCTCACATTTACCGGAGTTCCTCCACGGGATGGTACGATAAAGATGTCTTCCCGGTGTGCCTCAACCGTTGTGCTGAAGGCTATCCATCTGGAATCCGGAGACCAGGAATGGTGAAGAATTCCAGTCTGGTCGCACACTTTCCAGGCTCTCCCGGACAGAACATCCATGGTGTAGAGCACACCCTCACTGTCAAGGAAGGAAAAATCGCCCGATGGGGCCCACTCCGCATTGCGAGAAACATCATGACCTGTGTTCATTTCGTCGAGATCGATTCTGATCGGCTCATCGTCGGTAAGCTCAACATGTCCTATCACTATGGAAACACTGCCGTTTGATTCCCTCTGAAAAAGAACCATTGAACCATCCGGGCTTATTCTGGGGCGGCTTTCCAGTGCGGAGGTGGTGGTAATTCTCACCGCGTCATCCAGTTGACCATCGGTAATTGTTACCGCGTAAATTTCTCCATCAGACTCCATAACCATAAATGATGCGTCAGGTGCTACAGAGAAGTCTGTAGTGTAAACACCTGCAAATGAGAGTTTCTCCATGGGAAAAGGCAGATCGACTTCATCTGGAAGGGATATTGCCTGCATGTTCATTCCAGGCAGCGTACAACTGAACAGTTTTCCGGCAGATTCAAAAACACAGACTTTCCCGTCAGCACTTGCAGCTGGAAAGGTTATTCCTCCCTGAACAGGATCTGAAAGCTGATTTCCAGCTGTGTCGTAAAATCTGTCTTCACCGCTCTCGTCTTCCATTACATAAAACACTGTACCGTTTGACTGCAGCATGGGCCATCGCTGGTCAGCATTTACCTGGCCCAGAGGACTTACTGTGTTGTTTTCAACCTTCCAGAGAGAACTTGAAGCACTGCCTGTGTAGTGTCTGCGCCACCACGGTGTCATTCCCGTCTCTATTACAAAACCATTGTCTGTTACAGCAAGGTTGTTAACGGATACAGCCAGCTCCAGAACAGGAGTTCCACCATCAGGAGATACGCTCCAGACCCAGTTTGCTCCTCCTTCCCTGGAGGAGCTAAACAGAACTCTGTCTTCCAGCCACCCCAGCACAGTATCTTCACCACTGTGGTAGGTAAGCCTTGTTGATACCCCGCCTCGGGAAGGCATTACGTAAACATCTCCCGAACCTGTGGCATCATTTGTAAAGGCTATCCATGCTCCATCGCTGCTGTACACCGGATGACTGACCAGCCCTTCGCCAGGGGTGAGACATCTGGAAGTACCACCAGACACAGGAGCCTCCCACAACTTTCCCCGCCAGCAGAACACCATTTCCGAACCGTCTGGTGAAACAGCAGGAAACCTCGGGTCGGTTATCTCACTGGAAAACGTGAAGGAAGCAGCAAATACAAGCAGAAAAAGCATTTCATTCCTCTTTCCCGGCTGATACAAGAAGTCTCGGAGACAGATCGTTGTGGTATGGGCTTCTGTCGTAGTTACCCCACTGGATTATATCACAGAATCCTGTCTGTTTCAAAAGCGTTACCGTTTCATCACGGCTGGTTGCTGCAAGATCGAGGGTTACATCATCTGTTACCTCAGAGCCGTCGGTTTTTACTGTGGTGTAATACATGTGATACCTTACGGATTTAATGTCTGGTCTGCTTTCAACTTTTTCCCTCAGAATCAACCTTGTTCCGTCGGGCATGGCTGCATTGTAACGCTGTGTAAGCGGTTCAGAACCCCGTCTTGCAAACACAGGGCTTACTTCAAGAACAAAAACACCGCCTGGTGCTGTGACTCTGAAAGCTTCCTTTACAACAGCAGCCCGGACCTCACTGCCTGACACACACTGAAGACCGTTGTAAGGGAAGCAGACAAGATCGAAACAACTGGATCGGAAAGGCAGAAGTTCACCTGTACCCTGAAGTCTCACAGCCAGCTTCGAATCGAACTGGCTCCATGCCTGGAGCATGGAATCGCTCGGTTCCAAAGCCACAGTAACCGATTCTGCATGGAGCGAACCTGCAAGCCTTCCGGCCCCTGCACCGATTTCAAGACACAGTCCGGTGTGGTTTTCTCTTATTCTTCGGTAAAAATCCAGCTCAGGCTGGTCAGCAGGAAAAATGAAACCTTCTTCAGCATTGAAGTACCTGGCATACCTGTTCCAGAGATCTCTTGTGTTCAAAGCTTATCTCTGAGATGAATGACCATTTCAGAAAGCAGCTTCCATGGGACCGGCTCTAATAATGAAACCCTCGGGGTCGATTTGAACACCGTTCTTAAGCACCTCATAGTGTACATGCGGTCCTACAGACCTTCCTGTTGAACCAACCCTGGCAACCAGGTCTCCCCTCTGAACAGACTGACCCACAGCCACCTCTATGGCGGAACAGTGGGCAAATCTCGTTGAAATAGTATCGGAGTGCCGGATCACGAGATTCAGCCCCCAGCCCCCGCTCCAGCCGCAGAATGTAACAGTTCCATCTGCAGGAGCATAAATTGGTGTTCCGGTAACAGCTGAGATGTCAATGCCCTTGTGGTAACGCACTGCCCCTGTAAATGGATCGACCCTTGCACCGAAATCACTAACAAAAATACCGTTAACCGGCCATATTGACGGCGTATGCCTCAGCTGATCTGCTTTGTCTACAAGAAGCACTGCAAGAGAGTCGTATGCAATCTGTTCGGAGCGGGCAAGTCTTTCGCAGAGAACCATTCTCAGCTCTATGTCGTCTATATATCTAAAAATATCCGTACCGGTGTTTTCTTCTGTAAAATCGATCTGCAGCCTGGAGAAATCAATGTTCATGTCTGCTGCAGCCATAAAAGCAAGTTCTTCCCGCTGGGAAACAAGTTCAAGGCTTTTCTGTACATTCTCTACTCTTGTATTCAGCTGGATGAGCTCACCCTGAAGAGTAAGGTACTCCTGGTCCGCGCTCAATTTGCTGTTATCGGATACTCCCTTACCAAGACTGAACCCCAGTGCCATAAACACGCACACAACACCAAAAGCTGCAAAACCAGTCCATCCGGCCCTGGCTGGCGACATAATAACCTGCCTGCGTCTGCTTGATGGATTGTCTGGAATCCAGTTCAGAGAGCCCTTCAGCATTAACTTCTGCTTTATTTCAGGAAGTGAAGCAGAGTAGTGCTGTCACTGCATTCGTGCAGTTTTGCAATGGCCCTGTTCTTCAACTGTCTTACCCTCTCACGACTGATTCCCATTGTTCTGCCTATTTCGGCGAGGGTATGACGCCTGTCGGTTTGAATACCGAAAAAGAGTTGTATTATTGTTCTTTCACGGTGATCAAGTATGCTGAGCATGTCGTCGACACTGGTTTTCAGAGCATCAACAAGAACCGCTTCATTGGGAGTTACTCCCCCCTCAGCTGCAATCATCTCCTGAAATGTTTTGTCGCTTCCTTCGTAAACTGGGCTGTCCAGAGACAGGTGTGTACTGTGTATGGACATCATGCCCTCTACCTCTTCACGGGAGACATCGAGTTCACCGGCGATTTCGACTGTTGATGGATCCCTGCCAAGTGAATGGCCGAGCTCTCTGGTAGCTCTGCCCATCTTGTACAGTTCTCCCACGCGGTTCAGAGGAAGACGCACAATTCTGGACTGTTCGGCAAGTGCCTGAAGAATAGCCTGTCTGATCCACCACACGGCATAGGTGATAAATCTGCAGCCCTTTGTTTCATCAAATCCCTTTGCCGCTCTTATAAGACCCACATTGCCTTCGTTTATAAGATCCTCAAGGGCAACTCCCTGATTTGCATACTGTTTCGCAATGGAAACCACGAATCTCAGGTTGGCTTCGGTGAGTTCATTCAGAGCCTCCTGATTGTCCTCTCTGATCTGCAGAGCAAGGCTCGCTTCCTCCTCGGAAGTGAGCGTATCCCGGGTGCCGATTTCCCGAAGATAGAGTTCAAGAGAGCGTCCTTCAGTTCTTCTGGTGGCCAAATTTCATCCGCCTTTCACAATCCTCGTGTTTTTCAGAGAGCCTTTGCTCAGTATATTGCCAGCGTCGATAATGGTTCCAGCTAAGATAATTGATTTGTCAACCCTTGACAAATTGTCAAGGGTATTGATATGGAGTTTTATGGACTGGTCAAGTTTTCCACGAGAGAGTGTTAAATGTATGCTTTGCGGGAAGGATGATCCTGAACTTCTGAGCATTCAAAGAACCTGGCCTGTCGTAAGATGCCGCAACTGCGGGTTGATATACCTTTCCAGCCGTCCGGTTGAATCTGCACTTGAGGAAATGTACAGTAAAGAGTATTACGACAGTGCGGACGTTGGATACGGCGGTTATGTGGAGAACTTCAATAAGTATAACCACATATTTACAAAACTTTTTGACACAAGAGCAAAAGATATCGAACCTTTCAGAGGTGAAGGAAGGCTGCTGGAGGTAGGTTGTGCCCACGGTTTTCTGCTTGACCACCTTCGCAGATATAACTGGGATGTGAAGGGAGTTGAGGTCAGCCCCCTTGCTGCCGGTTACGCCTCCGGTGACCTTGGGCTGGATGTTTACAACGGGAAGCTGGAAGATGCCGGATATCCGGATAATTCATTTGATGTTGTTCTGCTTCTCGATGTTCTTGAACACCTGCACCGTCCTTTTGAAACACTGAGGGAAATCGGAAGGATTCTGACTTCCCGGGGAGTTCTTGTGGTTCAGTGTCCCTGGGAACTGACCCACTGGGAAGAAAAAGCGGAAGCCATGCTCAAGGGAATGAAGTGCTGTACCATCACTCCTGATGCTGTTCCTGCACATCTGTATTTCTTCGGCCCCGGCACACTCAGCTCTTTCCTGAAAAAAGGCGGTTTTGAAGTTTTCCGAAAGCAGAGTGGCAATTACGGGGCAATACGCAGATACATCAAACCTGCAGAAATTAATGTGGGTGCCTTCTATGAACGGTGGGCAAGGTTTGTCTATTTCAAAATGGGTTTGCAGAAAGTTCTGTACACACTGGCAAAATCTGCTGGCAGAGGAAACGGTCTCATAAGGTACGCGAGGTTCAACAGATGAACTGCTTTATTTTCAGTGGTCAAACTGCCGCGTACAGTGATCTGTGCGGTACAACACCTTTTCTCGATCTGGTGCTTCATCTTCAAAACCACGGTGTTACCAGAATACTCACAGACTCTGAAGAACAGCACCCGGATGTGGAAAAGTACAGCTTCCAGCAGGCGGAACCGGAGCTCGGTTCAGGATGGCTGGCGGCATACAGCGGGTGTATTTCAAGACAGTCACCACTTGAACTTCGCGATTTCACCACAGCTTCCGGGGCGGCGGCCGGTGTATCTCTTGCCTGTTCCGCAAAGCCGTGGGAACACACAACTGTTCTCACAGACAGCCGCGGCATTGTAGAGAAATACGAGAAAAATCCTTCTCCGGAGAACCTTGAAACAAACCTCTGCTTTTCCGGCATGGTCTGGGTTGAAAAAAGAACATTTGATCCCCTTGAACCCGTAACAGAAGGTACAGCCGCATTTGTACTTCCGGGATTCTGGAAATGTCCCTTCAATCGAGAGAACTACCTTCTTACCATGCACAACATTCTTTCCGGCGAAGTACGGCCATGGCCTCACATTGCAATACCGCCTGACGGTGTTGTAATGAACAGCCCTGTTCCTCCTGATACACTGATTAAGGGAACTCTCTGGGTAGGTCGAAACTGCACAGTTGATAACGGGTGCACCCTGGAAAACTGTGTTATACTTGATAATTCGAAAACTGGAGCGAACTCAAACCTCAGGAACTGCCTTGTTTCGGCTGAAGCCGTGATACCCCCGGGCACAGTTCAGTACGACAAGTATCTGAGTTTTTTTGGAGATGGCAATGGTCGCGAGTATTGAAAAGTACCTTGATGAAGTAAGTAAACTCGTTCTTAAAGTACCGTCGGAAGCAGTTGAGAGAGTTGCATCATTGATTTTTGAGGCCTACCGCAATGGGAGAAGAGTTTTTGTTTTCGGGAACGGTGGCGGCAGCTCTACCAGTGCACACTTTGTCTGCGATCTGGCAAAAGGAACAATTTCACAGGGCAAACCCAGACTGAAGGCAATTTCCCTTGCAGAAAACATGCCGCTTCTTACAGCCTGGGCAAATGATACAGATTACACAAACACCTTTGGAGAACAGCTCAGAAACCTTGTGGAAAAGGGCGACGTGGTGATAGGGCTGTCTGGAAGCGGTATGAGCCCCAATGTAATAAATGCTTTTCATGTTGCAAACGAAGCAGGTGCTGTATCAATTCTGCTTTCCGGGTTTGACGGAGGAACAGCCCTGCAGGTGGCTGCAGACGCAATTGTTGTTCCATCCAGCGACATGCAGCAGATAGAAGACGTTCACATGATCCTTACCCACATCATATTCCGGTGTCTTAAAAAAGAAATTGCAGAAGCATAGAGAGACTTGATTACTCCGGTTTCCAGTCATCGAACTGGTCGTCTCCACCGGCAAGAATGTCTTTCAGCGACCCGCGGAAAACACCTATTCCCTCTTCGCTCTCGGCTGCTTCCGGGAATCTGCTCTTCCAGAGCTGCCAGGAACGTTCGATCTCTCCGGCCATTGTTTCCGAAAGATTACCTTCGTCGCGGGACTGTTCAACAGCATCCTTGTTGTAGATGAGCATATCGGAAGCCAGGACCCTGGCAAACCTTGCTGCCCGTTCATCTACGGCGGAAACAGAAGATTCCTGCTCTTTCCTGGGTGGATGAATGATAAACACCTCACGGCAGTTCTTGCATCTCAACCGTCTTGATTTACCTGCAAGTTTTTCTTCTGCAATATGGTACTTCTTACCGCAATTAGGGCAGGTTACTATCATTTGAAATCACCCCGTTCTAAAAAACTGTTCAATCTCTTCACCGCTTCTGCAATATCATCATCCGAGACAGCAAAGGAAAGCCTGATGTAACCCTCGTTTCCAAACGCACTTCCCGGAATAGTTCCCAGACCGCCTTTTTCCAGAAGGGAAACACAGAACTTCTCTGTGTTTATCTCCCTCTCACTGAGAATCTTCGGATAAACATAGAACGCCCCTTCAGGTCTGTCAAAGGCAAGACCTGGTACTTCATCCAGGAGACCACAGATCAGGTCGCGTCTTCTTTCAAAAGCTTTGTACATCTGCACCCGTTCCTCTTCTGCGTGCCCGGTAACAACTGCCAGCGCGGCATACTGGGATATTGAGCATGGGTTGGAAGTTGTATGCGCCTGTATTCTGCCGGCAATTCTGATCCAGTCCGGATTTGCTATTGCAAAACCTATTCTCCATCCTGTCATGGCATAGGTTTTGGATACACCTGTGATCAGTGCAACCTGATCTTTCAGTCCAGGATCAGCTTCCAGTATATGGGGAACCCTGCCCGAGCCGTAGTAGAGGTCTTCGTATATGTCATCTGAAATAACCCATATACCAGTTTCTCTCACAGCTGCGGCAATATCCTCAATCATTTCCCTGGTATTTACAAGACCTGACGGGTTACACGGAGAATTAAATATCATCCCCCTGGCTCCGGAAGCTGCTGCCAGCCGTATGTCATCTCCCGTGATAAGCATTCCGCCTGTTTCCGGGTAAACAGGAACACCTCCGAGACGCTTTACCATCTGGGGATAACTTACCCAGTACGGTTTTGGAAGAAGTACTTTGTCTCCTGGAGAAACAACAGCCTCAAGCATGTTTGCAATGCTGTGTTTGGCTCCGTTTGAAACCATGGCGTTTTCAATTTTATAATCCTGATAGTGTACTGCACTCCATCTGTCAGCAACGGCCTGTCTCAGTTCAGCAATACCCATGCTGGGGGTGTACAGTGTTTTTCCCTCTGCCATGGCCTTTTCTGCTGCCTTAATTGCTGCCTGAGGTGTTGGAAAATCGGGCTGGCCTGCAGTCAGTGAAACAATGTCAGCTCCTGCAGCTTTCATGGCAGCAGCTTTCGCAGTGTACATCAGTGTTGCAGATCCTTCCAGTGACGAAGCATTCCTGGCGTAGTGCATCAGTTCCTCCGGTAATAGTTCTTGAGTGCCTTCTCTACAGATGGAGTGACCAGGGTATTGAGATCTCCCCCAAACCTGGCCACCTCTTTTACCACCGTTGAAGACAGGTACATATTGTGTTCTGACGGCATCATATAGATCCCCGTAATTTCAGGGGCCAGCCTTCTGTTCATAAGCTGCATCTGAAACTCGTACTCAAAATCCGAATTGGCTCGAAGTCCTCTTATAAATATCAGATATCCCTCCCGGCGCATATAGTCTATCAGTAACCCGTCAAATGATCGTACTGTAATATTTCCCTGTATACCCTGCTCCAGAATAGCTTTTTCAGCAAGTTCGACCCTTACCTCAGTATCAAACACCATTGCTTTTGAGCTTTTATTGACCACGGCAACTTCCAGAGCCTCGAACATACCTGCTGCCCGCCTTATGATGTCCAGATGCCCTGCGGTAACAGGATCAAATGTTCCGGGATAGACTACCTTCACAGTTCCACTTCCATTGTGTGTATATGAGTGTCTCCGTACTTCCTGTGCTTCCAGTTCCCACCGAAGTCTTCGCCTCCTGATTCCACCACAACAACACCGCCGTGATTAACCTTTAGACTCCAGTCGTAGCTGCGTATCCATGAATATATATCAGTATCAGCGTAAGGTGGGTCCAGAAAGACAATGTCAGCCGGGGGTATCAGCCGCGACATGACACCAGGGATTTTTCCCCTGACAGTTATGCACTTCTCCGAATAGTTTTTTTCTCTGAAAAATTTCTTTATCCTGCCTAGATTCACAGGTGATCTGTCCACAAACACCGCCAGCTTCGCCCCGGAACTTACACAGTCTATTCCAAAAGCGCCGCTTCCGCTGAAGAGATCCCAGACCACGGCATCTTCAACCCTGTCCGCAAGGATATTCATCAGAGCCTCGCGAACCCTCGATGGCGTCGGTCTTACTCCCTTCAAATCAGGACGGAGAACCTGGCCACGCCAGATTCCCCGCCCTATTCTAAGCAAGTTTTCCCCTAGTAGGGTCTGATTATGTGAGGAGTTACAAATATAACCAGTTCACTTGTTTCCTCGTTTTGTGAGGTGTACGTGAACAGCCAGTCTCCCAGGAGAGGAATATGCCCGAGTATGGGTATTTTCTTCTCCAGCTCGGTGGTCTTGCTTCGCATGATTCCACCTATAACAGCCGTTGCTCCGTCGTCTATCATCAGAGTTGTCTGCGCCTCCTGTGTAAGGAAAATGGGCTGATCGTTGGCTGTTGCCTCGCCGGCCAGATCGCTCACGACAGGGTTAAGCTCCAGAGTCACATTGTTATCCGCGTTGATGTGAGGGGTAACTGTGAGACTCACACCGATGTTGTAAAGCTGAACATATGTGTTACCGTCGGCATCCTTCAAAGACAGAGGTACCTGCTTTCCGCTCATGACCATTCCTGTCATGTTGTCGCAGATAGCGATTCTTGGCTCTGAAAGAATGTGAGCACGGTTCTGCTGCTCAAGGTAACTTATTGTTGCATTAATATCGAGCAGATTCGTTATGTGACCAAACTGCACTGTACCGGTAGGGGCTCCAACGCCGAGAGTTGTTTCAATTCCCACATGGGTCAGATAGTCTGATCTGCCGAGATTTCCTACACTCCAGTCAATACCGAACTCGCTGGATGCACTGGCATCGATCTCCACAAGTTTTGCTTCAATCATTACCTGTGCTGTGGGGCTGTCAAGTATAGGAAGAAGTCTTCCTATTTCGTTGATCTTCCTTGGAATATCGGACACAATCAGCGAATTAGTTCTTGTGTCCACAGAGATCTGCCCTCTTTCAGAGAGAACAGACTGAGTTGCCTCCTGGATATCCGCGGACTGAGCGTACCTGATCACGAATACTTCCGTAAGAAGGTCCTGCAGATTCTCACGCTCTGCGTCACTTGTCGCCATCTGGTTAATTTCCGTGTAGAAGGCATCCCGTTTCATAATCCTGATAGTGTTGTGCCCGGACATGGTTGCCATCAATTCCTGAGAATCAAGAATCGCCTGGAGCGCGTCGCGCCATCCGAGATTGCGAAGCCTTGCAGTAACTGTTCCCTGATAGTTTTCGGGGATGATGATGTTCATACCGCTGACATCGGCAATAGAACGCATCACAGTTCTTATCTCGGCATCGACAACATCAATTGTAATCCTGCGACCACCGGTGCCGGACCACTCTACAGGAAATCCATCGTCTACAAACCTCTGGGCTTCAGATACCTGAATACCCTGGGTTACACTTGCCACACCGTATCCTGCACCTGCAGGTGTTACGCCAGCGGGGTTTGACAGAGCAGGGACACTTCCACCTGTAACAACCTGTGGAATCTCCTGGGAAGAAGCAGACCATGAGGTGAAAGGAGTTCCGGCAGGATCGGTGCTGAGTAAAAGAACCAGCCTGTTGCTCTCCTGAAGAGAGGTGCTGTAGTTCATCAACTCACCGTTAACATCAATGATTACCCGAACAATACCGTCTGGTGGAGCCTTGTACTGACTTGTTCTTACAGCACTGACACCACCTCTGTTTACTGCGAAGTCTGTTGCCGGAAGAGCGTGAAGCGCATCTCCCAGATCGATGACAACCCGCATCGGATCGGTAAGCAGAAACTTTTCGTAGCTGATGGGACCATCTGTTACAATGGTCACCTCGGTACGGTCGCCGCTAGGCACAACCGAGATATCAGTAACCCGGTAAGCCATAACCGGCACAGCCAGTACCAGTAGGATCAGAGCGATCATACGCATTACAGACCACCTTCTTCATGGAGTCGCATGGAGAATATCGTTGGTATCGATGTGGTACCTCCGAGCCCATCCTCCGCGCCGACAGTAACTTCTTGAACAACTATTACTTCATTACCTGTTATTTCTGCAATATGAGTATTGTTTCGAAGTACTGTACCCTCTTTCAGTACGTAAGCCACTCCGTTTGCATCCTCAACCATTGCCTGATCTCCGCCTGTCGGATCAAGAGTAATTCCTACAAGGTGAAGTTCCTCTATCGTAAGGTCTCCAACTGACCTTCTCAAATCTCTGCTGCTCAGTGGGAATTCACTGAATGGATCGGGGCGGCTGGAAACCGACTCGTATATTCTGAAAACGCCGCCAAATGAAACATTGGCTGAAGCAACTCCAGAACCGCCTGATGCCCCGCCACCGGTCTGTCCGGCAACCCTGTATCTGATCATCTGCATGTCAGCCTCGGGCAATCTGGTTTCCACAGATCCAATTTCTGTCCATACCGCAATACCGCCATTGGAAATTGACCATATGGTACCGTCGTCAAGTTCACATATCCTCTCCGGCTGATCAGAAAGACCTGCAGCAATAATTTCGCCGCCATCCATTCCAGTAATACCATCAGCTGTGTAAAGAAGATCTGATCCTGTAATTAAACCTGCAGACAGCTCATCCCATCCGTTCTGATCGTTCTGGATGTAGATGAAGCCGCCGCTCTCTGCATACAGATTACCCTGACTCATGTATATATCTGTCGTACTGTCCGGCAGAGTAGTTTCCACAAGCAGACTTTCCGATACATCAAACCTGCTGGCAGAACCATCAGTATTCATCCAGGCCAGCATACTGCCGTCACTGCGGAAACTGCCTGAAGCACTTTTCTCCGCTGCCTCAACTGCAGTTTCCAGCTCAGTGCATTCCTGGTTTGTAATATCCACAGAACCGTCTGCATACAGAACAGCTACACGGCTGTCCACTGCAGATACACCACACGGCACCTTATCCTGTGAAAGCACAATGCCTGTAACCTGATCATCCTTAAAAACCGTGATTGTGCTGTGTGACAGCACTGCAGCGCCACCCTCAATAGCAGCCAGGTCAAAAACTGATTCTTCCAGGGGCAGATCGGTTTTTACAGCCGACCAGTCTCTGGTCCCGGTACTCCAGCGCATCACCGCGCCGTCTGCTGTTAGAATCCACACATCGCTGCCTGCACCTTCCATATCCACGGCATCAGACGGAAGGGCAACATCCAGCCAGCCTGCCACAGGCGTATGCTCCAGAATGGTTACATTCACTGCTGTGGATTCCGCCTGACTCTGGTCGACCGGTTTTTCTCCGCACCCTCCTGCGAGAAGGAAGAATGCAACGGTAAGTGCAGTCATTTTCAACATTCGGAAATCTCTGTACATCGTTCTTTTCCCCCCTCTCCGTTACGGCTGAATGTACGCCGAAAAAGTAAATGTTGTTTCAATATTGTCGAATTTACCCTCAGCAGCTTTCAGCTGGTGAACCTGCAGATTTGATACAGAACTCATCATAGGCTGCTGAGTCAGCTGATCAAAGAAAACACCAAGGCGGTGAAATCTTCCCGTCAGTGTTATCTGCCAGTCGTACACCTGATTGTTGTTTTCAACAACCGGCGCCATGGGCACAAGTGAAACTATCTGCAATCCGCTACCCTCAGCAAACCCTGTAAGCATATCCAGAATCTCTTCCTGGTCGTATTCCCGTGGAAGAAATCTGTCCAGCTCCTCCAGCTCCTGAGTGTACATCTCTATCCTCTGTCCTATCATGGCCAGATCATCGGTGGTCTGAGCCTGAAGCTGTCTAAGCTCAAGCTCTTTCATCTCCAGTGTCTGCTCGCGATCGGCAATTTCAACCTTGACCGACGAAGCGAAGAAGTTGAAATAGCTGAATACCAGCGCCCCGAGGAGAATAATCCCAATGATGAACCTGAGGATGCGAGGATCTCGAAAATCAACAGCCAATGTCCGCCTCCCTTCCAGGTTCAGTTTTTACTGGAGTGCAAATACTCATCTAGTTCCCCCTCCGGACCCCGACCCAAAAGCAGAGAGATCTATAGGCCAGAGAGTAAGAGTATCGCCTGCGGTAAGAACAAAGCCATCATCCGCCTCGGCATATGTATACGATTCAGCACCATGGTGTGCCACGAGGCCAACCGTTACAGAAGAAGGCATGGAGTAGCCGGTTCCTGTTTCCGTGTTCGGAAGAGAAGGATAGAACTGAGCTTCAATAAAGAAAACTCCTGCAGCGTTTGTGAAAACTGTCTGACCTCTAACAGCCGAGCTGTCCGGATCAACAACAAGTTCAACTGCAATTCCCTCTGCCGGCACAGTCTTTGCCGTATCGGCGTAGATAGTTCCCGTGATATAGGTCAAAGTTTCGGTGGACCCGAAAGGATCACAACCGGCAAGCAATACTACGGCACTAAGTGCAACCAGTGCCAGGATCGTCTTTTTCATGATACCCCCAATCAGATTCCGGCGTAGTCGCCAACAAGTGGTTCAAGCGACGTCTGGTTTACGCCTATGTCAGTGCTGAACTGGTACCTGGTTTCGCCGCCTCCGGCGTCGACAACAGGTGCCACATTGTAATTCTGTCCAAAGTCTGTGAGAATAAATAGCTGGTTGACACCGTCCGGCATTGTTTCCTCAAGCCTGGTCTGGAAAGCAACTATATCTCCCCAGGTTCTTGCTATCCCTGAAATGTGCAGGTTGCTGTCGCCCAGAGAAAGCTCGGTAAGGTAGATACTTTTACCGGATTCCTCGGCAAATTCAGCCTGTTCGGGGTAAAGAGCCCTTACCAGGTACTCAAGAATGTAAACAGTGCTCTTCTGTTCCAGAGACAGAGCATTAACAGCAGCCCTCTTCTCGGTAAGCTGTGCTTCAAGAGCATCGAGATCCTGCTGCCTTGAAACCTGCTGCTGCATACTCGATATCTCCGTGTTTTTCTGACTGATCTCCTCATCAAGCTGATTTCTTGTTTTTGTGAGACCAGTATAATGAATGAACAAGACTATAACACCCACCACTATAAGACCCAGAGGTGCCCAGCTCAGAATACTGAGAACAGGAGAAGCCGCAGCACTTGTTTTTCGAGTCTTTCTGGTCTTTTCCTCAACAGGCAGAATGTCTATATCCAGGCTGCCCGGCTCAAGCGATTTGAGAGCAAGACCGACAGCCACTGCAATCACAGCTTCAACTGAGTGCATGGCAGCTTCATCAGCCACAAGAGATCCATCAAGCTCGATATCACCGAGAACATCAAATCTCTCAACAGGCAGTCCATGATGCTCGCTGAGTGTTTCAGCAAGACCGGCCATAAGCGAGCAACCACCGCTGAGCAGCATTTTATCGATCCGGCTGCTTTCTCCGGAAGCCTGGAAACTGATGAAAGACCTTCTCACACTTGTGGAAAGCTCTTCAAGTACACTGCTCACCGCACTTTTCACATCCGCTTCGGAAACCCCTTCAGGAAGATCACCTTTAAGGATCGATTCCGCCGTGGAGTAATCTACGCTCAAGGTTCTGAGAATAGCCTCTATGAACCTCGCTCCTCCCATGGCAATGTCTCTGTTAAAACTGGGCACCCCACCCTTTGTTATAACCAGGTTTGTGTTGTCTGAACCAACATTCAGAATGGTAACACACTCGTCTGCAGAAGGATGGTAGGAGTTCTCATAGGCCCGGAGCAGTGCGAACTGTTCCAGATCTACCGATGAAGATCTGATACCGGCGCCCTGTACAACGCTTCTGTGAAGGTTGATGACTTCCTTTTTAGCGGCAACCAGAAGAACTTCCATCTGCCCGGGAGACGATTCCTCGTTGAGTATCTTGAAATCGATACTCACTTCGTCTACCCTGAACGGGATGTGCTGCTCCGCTTCCCAGTGAATTGCCTGACGAGCCTGAGCCTCTGTCATTTTTTCCATTGGAATTCGGCGAACGATGACGCTTCTGCCGGAGACTGCCGAATTAACCGTTTTCGTTTTGATGCCAGACTTAGTCAGGGCATCCTTAATGGATTCTACCAGATGATCTCTGTTGATCACCTCTCCGTCGACAACTGTATCCGGAAGCAATTCAACGATGGCGTACTTACTGAGCTTGATTCCCTTTCCCGATCGAAGAAGCTCCACCACCTTTACAGAATGGCTACCAATATCCAGGCCAACAGACGACTTACCTGACCCACCAAAGATCAGCATGTCTCCCCTCCCTGCAATCGACTCCGAACAACCATCTGATCACCTCCGGAATCCGCTAATCCCAATAAAAACCGGGACTTGTTACCTCACTGTGCTGTTACCCTATTAACACAGGCACCCCTCGTCAATACCCCAACTTCATAACTGATGAATTTCATATTTCTATTGACACAGGTTCTGAAAAATGTATCTTTGGTTCACAGGAGGTACATTATGGTCAAGATGGGAAGAAACACCGGCCTGGTAAGCAGCATCAAAGACATAGAGGAACAGTCGGTGGCTTCCGTCCGACTTACCGTTCCAGTCAGACCTGATCAGGAAGAAGCCCTAACTCGTATTGTAAGAACAGTTTCAACCAGCAGATCTAAGAATAACAGGCAACAGAGAATCACAAAAGCCTCCATAATAAGAGCTTACATAGACGCAATGTCTTCAGTGGCCATGGACTATGACGAGATTCCGGATGAAAAAGAGTTTGCCAGACGACTTGCTGAAGTCATCTCAAAGTAGCATTACAGCACCGTACCATCTGGAACACTGACTCCTTTTGGTACCACTATGATACCGTCCCGGATGTATATACCGTCCCCGTCAAAGAAGTCCAGTTCAGCCTCGTTAACCAGTCGAACATCGTTACCCAATCTGACATTTTTGTCCAGTATTGTGTTTTTGATAACACAATTTCTACCAATACCAAGAGCAGGGTAGCTGGCGTTGACTGCACCGGAGTCCCTCGCGTGCCCCCTCCAGAAATCGGTTCCCATGTTTATACTGTTGCTTATGGTTGTACCGGAACCTATGTAACTTCTTATCCCTATTATTGAGTTTTCTATTTTCGCACCTGCAATATCAGATGCCCCGCACACGATGGTATTGTTAAGCACAGTGTCTTTGACTCTGGCTCCAGGCAGAGCCCTTGCCCTGGTGTACAGAGGTGTAAAATTAGAGTACATATCAAACTCCGGATCAGGCATGGCCATATCTATGTTCGCCTTGAAAAAACTGCTGATCGTTCCTATGTCAGACCAGTAACCGTCGAACAGATACGATGTTACCTTGTAGCGTTCAATTGCGTCAGGGATGATTTCTTTTCCGAAATCTGTCTTATCTCTGTCTTCATCCATAAGAATTCTGCGGAGAACTTCAGGCTTAAAAAGATATATTCCCATACTGCCCAGGAAAGGACGGTCTTCGGTTACTCCTTTCTGATCACTGGTGAGACCTGACAATCTTTCAGGAGATGGTTTTTCAACAAATCCTTTTATAACACCATCTGTGGCAACCTGCATGATACCCAGACCGGGGGCCTCTTCGGTAGTTACAGGTTTGGTCGCAATACTGATGTCCGCATTGGATGCCTTAAACTCACTTACAAAACTGGAGAAGTCCATCCGGTAAAGCTGATCACCGGACAGAATCAGAACCATATCGGAACACTGGGAAAGTATGTGAACAAGCCCCTGACGAACTGCGTCAGCCGTACCCTGAAACCAGTCTGTGTTTTCAGGAGTCTGCTCTGCAGCCAGTATGGATACAAATCCGTCGGAGAACCGGTCAAACCTGTAAGTCTGCCCCACATGTCTGTTAAGACTCTCACTGTTGTACTGCGTAAGAACAAGAATCTTCTTTATGCCGTTGTTTACACAGTTGGACACCGGAATGTCAATCAGTCTGTATTTGCCGCCGATGGGTACGGCAGGTTTGCTTCTGTGAAGCGTAAGCGGGAAAAGCCTGGTCCCCCTGCCGCCGCCGAGAATAACAGAGACTATGTCCATAACAACCCCCCGTTTTGCTGTTGCAGTGCAGGTTCTAATTAGCAACAATTTCATCTCTGAGTCAATGCCACTGAATTCAACAACTCACCGAATTACGAATTTTGTTGAACTCATACCTTGACATTATTAAATATTAGGTATATTTGTTTTAATGAATTGGAGGTTCAACATGAATATTGGTGATATCAGATGCCCATCGTGCGGAAAGCCGATGATACCTGTCAGACTTCACTGCACCACGTGCGATCTTTCTGTTGAAGGTCATTTTGAAACAGATGCTCTGGCCGGGCTCAACACTGCAGACCAGGCTCTGGCCATTGCTTTCATCAGAAACTTCGGATCTATAAAAAAACTGCAGGAAGCTCTTGGGGTAAGTTATCCCACAGCCAGGGCAAGGCTTGAAAAACTTGTAGAGAAGCTTAACAGGGGAATGAAGATGGACCCGGCACAGTCTGTTGTAATAGACAAACTGGACAAAGGAGAAATAACTGTTTCAGAAGCACTGGAGGTTCTGTGACATGCCGGCGTTCTTTCTTGTTTTCAGGATCGGCAGATTCACAATACCTCTGCCATGGTTTGCAGTCTGGCTGATGCTGCTTCCGGTGGTTCCTGCCGCAATAATTGCCAGCCCGTTTTTCCACAACAAAAGTTACGGAAACATACTGCAGAATGCACACCTGGCCTGGTGGATCATCGTTGGTCTTCACGGACTTACAGTTAACATTGACAGCAAAAACGGCGACAGAATATTTCTGTCATTTGTGTAAAGGAGACCGGTAATGAGCGATTCAAGAATGAAAATACTGGAAATGCTTTCAGAAGGTAAAATCACAGCAGATGAGGCTTCCTCCCTTCTGGAGAAGGTAACCGCTTCTGAAAGCATCACAGATACACCGGAAGGAAAAACAGACGGCAACACAACATCTCCGCGGTATCTGCGGGTTGTGGTCAACAGCACAGACGGAGACAAAGTCAATGTAAAGATTCCAATGAGCCTTATCAGAACGGGAATCAAGCTTTCTGCTCTGATGCCGGCAGAGGCGGCGGCAACAATGCAGGAGAACGGAATCGACCTTACCACGCTGAGAGACCTGCCCACAGACGAACTCATCGATGCTCTCCGCGAGCTGGAGGTAAATGTTGACAGCACTGATGGTGACACTGTAAGGGTATTCACCGAGTAGGTCACAGCAGTTATCTTTTTGTAGATTAACCCCCTGAGGCCAACAATCGAATCAGGGGGTTACCCATATGAAAATCGCCCTTGCCGGGCAGCCGGGCTGCGGTCGCTCTACCCTTTTCAGGGCGCTTGCAGGCTCTCCCAGCGCTGATACTTCAAAACCACTCACTGTACATGTACCGGATGAACGAATTGACTTTCTGGCGGAACACTGGAATCCCAGAAGTATAGTTACCGCTACCGTTACCTTTTTTGATGTACCGTCACCGGCATTCAGCCCGAAAAACATGGGCAGAATAAAGGAGTCCTCTGCTGTGGCATACATTCTTGACAACTATGCCCTGGGAAATCTGGAAGAGACCTTTCTTCAGAATGAATCGGAACTGATGATCTCCGACTTGAGCATTATTGAGAAGCGCATTGCCAGGCTTCAGAAGGAGAGCAAAGGGAAACTGGCTGAAGCTCAGCTTCTCAGACGGGCCATGAACTCTATTGAAAATGAGATTCCTCTGAGACTTGTTGAGTTTACAGAGCAGGAACTGGACATTCTCTCACCATTCTCACTTGCTTCACTGAAACCGCTGCTGGTTGTTTCAAACAGAGCCGGGAAAGGTGTCAGTGATGAAACAGCGGCAGGTGAACTTGTCACAAGACACGGAGGAGCATTTCTGGGAATAGACAGCGGGTTCGAGCTTGAACTGTGTGATTTCCCTGAGGAGGAAAGGGGCGAGTTTCTGGAATCAATGGGATTCACAGAGTCTGGAAAGACAAGAGTACTTTCGGCAGCATATTCGCTTCTTGATCTCATCAGCTTCCTAACCATGGGCAAAGATGAAGTAAGGGCATGGCCGGTGAAGAACGGCAGCACCGCCCTGGAAGCTGCCGGTACAATCCACTCTGACCTTGCGAGAGGCTTTATCCGTGCACAGGTGATACCTTTTGACCTGTTCAGAACCACACCAGATGAAGCAGAGCTCAGAAAGACAGGTTCAATGGGCCTTCACGGAAAAGAATACGTCATACAGGATGGCGACATCCTGGAGATCAAGTTTTCTGTTTAGCCAGATCTCTCATCTGGTGAATAACAGATCCGACCTCTGCAGATCCTATGAAAATTACGCACAGCCAGTAAAGCCAGATAAGTGTGGCCATGATACCTATGAATGAACCGTACACTATACCCCAGTCAGGTGCGCTGACAGCCCGCATGTATATGTCTGTGCCTGCACCTGTCAGAACCATGGCCAGCAGAGCCATGAGCGCCGACATTTTCATTGGCATCGCTTTGTTGGGTGCTGCCCAGTAGAGAAGAAAGAAAACCAGAAAGGTAAAAGTAAGACTCAGGATACGGGCAAGAAGCCCTGTTAGCCCAGGGCCGATCAGTGGCAGCGATGTAAGGTATTCTCCTGCAGCAGAGCCAGCGGCAAACTTTGCCCCAATGGTAAAAACAGCGGCAAAAAGAAAGCAAAGAGCCACCAGTACTGCCAGAAGAAAGTCGTACAGTTTACCCCAGACGATGTGTCTGCCCGGAGCCTCAAACACTTTGTCCAGAGCGGTGCGAATGGTTCCGAACAACCGGCTTACCATCCAGAGAAGCGTGACAAAACCGATGATACTTATGGTGGAACCGCCACCTAGAACGGCTTTTTCAAGATCAGCTATTACACTCTGCGGCACGAAGGGATTCAAACCTGTGAGCCAGTTCATGAACTCTTCTCTGAAGGAAATATCACCCATTACGACCAGGGTACTGAAGTGAAAAATCAGTACTGTGAGAGGTATAAGGGTAACCAGCACATTGAACGCCACAGCAGCAGCACCGAAGTAAACATTGTCACGCCCCCACCCCAGGTAGAACCGGTGGAAGAACATTCCTGTAACTCTTAACGAATGTTTAGCCCCGCTGATAATCTTATTCCACGGTAACACTCTTCGCAAGGTTTCTCGGCTTATCAACATCACATCCTCTGGAAACAGCCACATAATACGAAAGAAGCTGAAGAGGTATCACAGAAAGAAGCGGAACAAGAATGTCTGTGAGCGGTGGTATTTCAAGAACCCAGTCTGCAACTGTTCTGATCTCGGCGTCTCCCTCTGTGGCAATAGCTAGAACCCTCCCCTTCCGTGCCTTCACTTCATGGATATTGGACATGACCTTCTCGTAGGCAGCATCTTTTACTGCAATAACCGCAACAGGCATCATATCATCTATCAACGCTATAGGACCGTGTTTCATCTCTGCCGCCGGATACCCTTCGGCATGTATGTAACTGATCTCCTTCAGCTTCAGAGCGCCTTCAAGGGCCACTGGATAGTTAACTCCGCGACCCAGGTATAGAAAATTGCTTGTGTAGGTAAACTGCCTGGCTATTTCCATGATGGAATCACAGCCTTTGAGAATGGTTTCAACTTTCTCGGGAATTTCCATTATTCCGCGGCAAAGCTCTATACCGTCTTCTCTTGTAAGGTTGCCCTTGGCTCTTCCAAAGGCCAGAGCAATAAGAGAGAGGATCATGGTCTGACCAGTGAAGGCCTTTGTAGAGGCAACCCCGATCTCCGGACCGGCGTGGATGTACACACCACTGTCTGTCTCCCTGGCAATAGTTGAACCAACCACATTTACAATACCCAGAGTTCTGATTCCCCGTTCTTTTGCAAGACGAAGTGCCGCCAGAGTATCAGCTGTTTCTCCACTCTGACTGATAACAAACATCACGGTACCGTCTTCCAGAACAGGATCTCTGTATCTGAATTCACTGGCGTATTCAACATCAACCGGTATTCTGGCCAGTTTCTCAATGATGTATTTACCGATGAGTCCGGAATGCCAGGAAGTTCCACATGCGGTTATGACAATTCTCTTCACACCACGCATGTCGCTCTCGGACATTTCAATCCCGCCAAGCCTGGCTGTACCGTTCACGAGATCAATTCTGCCTCTGAAAGCATTTCGCAGCGATTCAGGCTGGGAGTTGATTTCCTTCAGCATGTAGTGGGGATATCCGTCCTTTTCAATCTCGGCCAGATCCCAGTCCACATGCTGTATTCTGTCTCTGGTCATTCTGGGATCAGATGAGTTGGAAGAAATACCGCCACTTGTAATTTCGACAATCTCTCCCTCTTCAAGGTAAATAACGCTTCTGGTGTGTGCCACAATGGCGGCTACATCACTGGCTATGATGTTCTCGCCCTCACCGATGCCTACAACCAGAGGGCTTCCATATCTCGCAGCCACCACAGTAGACGGCTGATCCGCACTGATCACCGCAATTCCGTAGGTTCCCCTTACCTGGACAAGAGCATCTTTCACTGCGTTGAAAAGATCCTTGCCTGTGTCAACTTCACTGCCTATGAGTTTTGCCAGCACTTCCGTATCTGTTTCCGATTCAAAGGAAAGACCGCGCTCTATAAGTTTCTTTCGGAGAGACTTGTAGTTCTCTATTATTCCGTTGTGAACAAGTGAAATTCTACCGGAAAAATCACTGTGGGGGTGGGCATTCACTGTTGTTGGCTCTCCATGGGTGGCCCATCTGGTGTGGGCGATGCCCGTAGAGGCACCGGCAGCTTCCCCGGGATCCATCTCTTCAAGATCGGCAACTCTTCCTGTACACTTGCGTACAACAAGCTCATTGTTCATCTGCAGGGCATATCCGGCGGAATCATAACCTCTGTACTCAAGTCTTTTCAGCCCGCTCAGAAGAACATCCAGTGCTTTTCCCTTCCCCACATATCCAACTATTCCACACATTTAAGTACCTTTCTGAACAGAGCATAATCATCGTCCAGGATTTCCTGCGCAGTATTCTCTGCAATAAACCTTACAACAGGTTCCGTACCGGACGGTCTGATATGAACCCAACCGCCTTCCCGTCGCCACCACAGTCCATCGGATGTATCATCCGGTTGCCCCAGGTACTGTTCAAGAAGAACGGCCATCCTGCTGAAATCTCCGGTGTATTCCACTTTTCTTTTGATGTTGATATACTCCGGAAAGCTGTCTGCCCACTGGGAAACGGTGGTTTCAGGATGCTCTCTGAGATAGGAGATCACGTAGGTCATTGCAACTGCACTGTCCCTGCCCAGATGGCAGTCTCTGTGAATAACTCCTCCGTTCCCTTCTCCCCCGATATCAGCTCCTCTTCTGTCCATTTCCTCTACAACATTTACCTCACCAACCGGACTTCTGAACACATTACAGCCGTGTTTTTCGGCAGCATCTTCCGAGAGCCTGGAAGTAGACAGGTTAACAACAGCAGGTCCAGGCTGGTGTGCCAGAACATAATCCAGAGCCATTGCCACAGTGTACTCCTCACCAATCAATCTGCCGGTGTTGTCAACCAGAGCAAGTCTGTCTCCATCCGGATCAAAACCAAAACCCACATCAGCATTTCTTGCAACAACCTCTTCGGCTAGAATAGTAAGGCTCTGTGTGTTGGGTTCCGCAATCCTTGGAAAGTCACCATCAGGAGTCATCTCTGGAAATATCATTTCCCATTCAACATCCAGGGCTTCCATAGTCGCAGGACCCAGCAACGCTGCTGTAGCTCCGGTCACATCAAGAACGACCTTGAGTTTTCTTCCAGTTTTTATTGCAAGCGGCAGCTCCGCCACAAGTTCTGCATGCCTCGCAGTACTGCCATCAAGAATCTCTGTCCGGGAACACCCCCTGTAATCTGTCCACTTTCTTTCTGCAGCAAGAAGGCCTGTCAGCCTGTTCCTCTCCTCTGCCCTGAGGAAAACACCGTCGGAACCAATAAGTTTCAGAGCGTTCCAGTTGCCTGGATTGTGGCTGCTGGTCACGGCAATACCACCGGAGACCCCGTCTTTCATCGCTTCAAGCTGGACGGTAGGCGTTGTTACAACACCCAGAAGCACAGGTGTACACCCCACACCGAGCAGACCGGCACACACTGCAGCTTCTACTGCAGGACCACTCTTTCTGGTATCTCTGCCAACAACAACTCTTCCCGGCCCGACAAGCTCCCCGAATGCCGCTGCAAAACTGCATGCATCCTGTACAGTGAAACTGTCACCGAATATGCCCCGTATACCGGAACCGCTGATTATAGGCTTGTTCATCGGATGTCACCTTTCAGAAACGGAGCCGCTGGAGCCGACGATCGGAGTCGAACCGATGACCTGCGCATTACGAATGCGCTGCTCTACCAGCTGAGCCACGTCGGCTCCGCGAAGTTCACAATTCTATTTTCATATACCCTGGTCGTCAACAGCAGACAACTGTACGTTAAGTGAGAAGATATACTGCGAATAGCCCAGGTCAGTTTCTGCCGCAGGGTACACTACAGTTTCTGTACCGTCTTTCATTACCCGGTCACTCTTCATGTCCATCCAGCCGTATCTGTACTCAAGACGGGCGGAAACAGGACCCCAGAGCACAATGTCAGTTCCGGCTGAGGCGGCAAAACCTACACTGGAACCATCTTCTTCTACGAAACTGCCAAAGTCATCGGTTCCGGAATAGCTGCCGCTTACCCCTACAATTCCCGGGCCGCCAAACACGCTGAACCCGTCCATAACAGGAAGCTGGCCGCAGGGGAATGCCCAGTAAAGCATGGATGATATTTCACCATCCCATCCGGAAGATGCCTTTTTACTGAAATACTCTCCGCCGAGATGAAACACAAGCGGTCCGGGAGCATCCAGAGAAGCAACAATTCCATAGGAGACACCAGGTGTTCTGAATCTGAGATCATAGTTCTCTTCCACAGGAGAAAAGCTGGAAACGGAAGTTCCCACTCCTATTCCCATGCCGCCGGGAAGTCCGGAAAAGGCCGCCAGTACCCAGACAAGACTAAACATCATTCTGCTTTATCCAGTTGAGAAGACCTCCAGCTTCAAGAATTTCCAGCATGTCCGCCGGAAGCGGAGGGAAGCTGAATTCTGCGTCTCCCACCTCAAGAATTCCCCTTGCCGGATCAACTGTAACCTTGTCTCCAGGTTTGTAGTAATCCACAGCTTCAGGGCTCTGAACAAGAAGAAGCCCCTGGTTTATGGAGCTTCTGTAAAATATCCTGGCAAATGATTTTGCGATAACCGCACTCACACCAACATACTTGAGACCCAGAGCAGGCTGTTCTCTGCTGGAACCGCAACCGAAATTTGTTCCAGCCATGATAACATCTCCCGGTTTCACCTCATTCCTGAAGTCAGGGTCAAGATCTTCAAGCAGATGGTCAATGATCTCCGGACCGGTGGCACAGGTGTAGGTGTACTTTCCAGGAAACAGGAGATCTGTGTTGATATCGTTCTGATCGTAGTAGTGAACGGCCATGCTAAACCTCCCTGGGGTCTGTTATCACACCGGTTATCGCTGTAGCGGCGGCTGTTTCAGGACTTCCGAGGTAGATGAATGCATCCTTCTCACCCATTCGTCCTTTGAAATTTCTGTTCGCAGTGGAGAGACATACCTCTCCTGGAGCCAGTGCACCCTGGTGTGCACCAAGACATGGCCCGCATCCCGGAGGGAGAACCACAGCACCTGCTTTTACAAACTCTTCAATTATTCCCTGCTGCAGAGCCTTCACATACTCATCACGACTTGCAGGCCCAACAAGCATCCTTACTGAAGGAACTACTTTCCTGCCCTTCATCACCTCAAGAGCTGATTTCAGGTCTTCAACCCTGCCGTTTGTACAGGTTCCAAGAAACACCTGATCCACTCTCGTCTCAGGAAGCTCGGACACAGCACAGACATTGTCTACAGTGTGAGGTCTGGCAACTACCGGAACAATCTTATCCAGATCAAAGCTGTGTACCTGACAGAACTCCGCGTCGGAGTCACTCCATACGGCATCTTTGCACAGTTCTTCACCGAAAAGGAAGTTCTGTGTCACTCTGTCTGCCGGGAATACAGCTATTTTAGCACCCATCTCAATTCCCATGTTCGCAATGGTCATTCTCTCGTGGATGAGAAGGCCGCCTACAGAGCTACCGTGGAATTCAACCGCCTTGTAGTTGGCCCCGTCTGAACCGAGTTTCCCGATGATAGTAAGAATGAGATCCTTGGCAGACACACCTTTCTGCAGATAACCCTCAAGATTGATTTCGATAGTCTCCGGTACGCGGAACCATGTTCTTCCTGTTATCCACAGACCGGCAGCTTCCGTTCTGTCTATACCTGTGGCAAACGTATTAAAAGCACCGTATGTGCATGTGTGGCTGTCGCTTCCAACTACTATTCCTCCTGGAAGAGCCAGGTGCTGTTCCGGTAAAACCTGATGGCATATACCACACCCCACATCAAAAAACTTCTGTATCCCCTGTTCAGCCACAAATTTTCTTACCCTGGAGTGACCTGCCGCATGCTTGCTGGTGGCAGCAGGCGTAACATGGTCCAGAACAATGACGATTCTGTCGGGGTATTTAACTTTTCCGCCCGGTTTTGTGCTTTCGAACTTTCCTATTATAGCCGAACTGTTGTCGTGGGTAAGCACCAGATCCGGCTCTACAAACACTATTTCGCCGGTCTTCACAACCTTGCCAGCTGCGCGTCCGAGAATTTTCTGAACAAAAGTCTGCCCCATTTGGTTTCCTTTCTTAAGGTAATTCCACCATGTCCACCATGGTTGTACTATGAACAATGAACAAGGTTCCTTCAAGTGCCGCGAATTACCATTGCCTGCAGGCAGCCTCAGGTTTAATGTTTAGTATATGAAGTATGAAGGAGGAAACAGGTGAAAATTGTAAAAGGCACCCGTCTGATTCAAAGCGAGTATCCGGACCTTCTGAAAGATGAGTCTTCACTTTCCGGAGGAAACTGTCAGCTTGCCGCATGGCCGGAAAACCTTTCCGAAGCTGCTTCGTTCATAAAAGAATGTGCTGAAGACAGAGTTCCGCTCACCATATCAGGCGCAAGAACAGGTATCACCGGAGGAGCAGTTCCCATGGGCGGGGCAGTTGTTTCCTCGGGTCTGATGCAGGGAATAAAAAAAACGCGGGAACCTCACATAATCACCGTAGGAGCCGGAGAAACCCTGGACTCTATTCAGGAGTTCTGCCAAAGAGAAAAATCGGAATTCTTCTACCCCCCTGACCCAACTGAGACCACTGCATCCATAGGAGGAGCCATTGCCACCGATGCTTCCGGGTCCGGCAGCTACCTGTACGGTTCTACCAGAAAATGGATAAACAGGATTGTGATGGTTCTCCCCTCGGGAAAACAGCTGAATATTTCAAGGGGAGCCCATTTCTTCAAGAATGGCGTACTCAATCATCCTGTTCTTGGTTCCTTGACACTCCCATCACTCACAAGGTCTCAACCGGCGAAAAATGCAGCTGGTCTGTACATCAGACCGGACATGGATCTGATCGATCTGTTCATCGGCAGCGAAGGGAAACTCGGTCTTGTTGCTGAAGCCGACCTGATCCTTCAGAAGAGGCCCCATGCAATTACCAGCTTTGCGGTGTTCTGCAGCGAAAAACAGTTCTGGGAACTTCGTACCGACCTGATGAACACAAAACTGCGGGTAAGAGAACTTGAAGTACTGGCAGAGCCCTGCCTTTCATTCCTTCAGGAAAACACCGGACAGACTTTTACTGAAACAGGTGACTGGGTTCTTGTTGCATCAATCGAGGCTTCTTCTGAAGAAGAGCTGGATACGATACTGGAAACGCTGGATGTACTTCTTGAAGGAAGAGGAGTTTCTCCGGACAACACCTGGGGCGGTTTTGACAGTGCCCAGAGAAAAAAGCTCAAGGAGTTCAGACACCTGGTTCCGGAAACCGTAAACCGTATTATTTCCACCCTCTCACTCGACAACCATCGAATCCATAAGGTAAGTACCGATACCGCTGTGAAGCCTGAAGACCTGCTGAAGTACTACACCGTCATGAGAAAAATTTTAAAAGATTCCGGTGTTCAGTACATAGTTTTCGGCCACTCCGGGCAGGGTCATCTGCACGCCAACCTGATCCCTGTAAACACCGGCGAACTGGAAAGAGCCATGAAAGCGGTGGAACTGATCGCCGCGGAAGCTGTTGGCTTTGGTGGAACAGTGAGTGCCGAGCACGGTACCGGAAAGCTCAAGGCACCGCTTCTGAAACTGATGTACTCAGAACAGGAGCTCAATGAGATGAACTTGCTTGTGCAGAGCATCTCGTCGTGTTGAAACAGTCTTGTCTCTGAAGTTTTTGCTGGTATATTTCAGCGTTCAAAAGGTACCGCAGAACTCGAACCGGAGGTTTCTTAATAGGAACTGCACGAACCCTGAAGGAAACCGTTTCCGGAACGCCTGTTCTGGAAAAGCAAAGCCGTTTCCTGGCCTGCGGTACCCCTTTTTCATCAGGAGATGATCCAAAAGAACTGACAGGACTCCTTTCAAAACAATACAGGTTGAAAAAGGCCAGCCACCTCAGCTGGGCAATCCGGCTTTCCAATGGTACAGAGGTAAAAAACGATGGTGGTGAATCCGGTTCCGGCAGGTGCATACTGGACGTGATGCGGGAAATGGATGTGGAGAACTGCCTTGTGCTTGTTGCCCGGTGGTACGGCGGTAAACATCTGGGCGGTCTTCGCTTCAGGATCTACAGAAGAACAACAGCGGAGCTGATCTCGAGTTTTTCCTCTCCGCTGTAACATCCCACCTGTTGCATCAGAACCCTCCCAGGCTATATTTATCTTCGGAGACACAGGAGAGGTACCATGGACAAACAGTTTTTTGTATGCCATTCAACTGCGGATACCGATCTTGCAAAAGCACTGGTAGAAGAACTTGAGGCCAACGGGTACCGGTGCTGGCTTGCTTCAAGAGATGCGGATACAGGTCAGAACTCCGAAAAATCCGTTACCACTGCCATTCTCCACTCATCTGCACTGCTGCTTGTTTTTACGGAAAACAGCTCAGACTCGCGTCACATCAGAAGTGAACTGGACATTGCCGCAAATCAGAGAATACCCATTATTACGCTGAAGTTCCGCCGTGGTGAAGTTTCCGAGAGCATCGGTTACTACACACACCAGCAGCAATGGATAGACTGTACTCTCAATCAGTCAAACACACCGGAAATTATCTCTGCCCTTTTCAGTATCGCAAAAACGCCTGTGAAGTTACCGCAGGAAACAAAACAGATAAAGTGGTGGAAAGCTGCAGCGGCAGCTGTACTGGCTCTTGTTCTGTTTGTTGTTGTCTTCAACAACTCCTCGCATCCAGCCTCCACAGACTCACTGATCAACACTGCTTTTGGGGGAAGAGATTCATGGGATTACGTTTCAGATATAATCCCCGGCGGTACAGGCGGTTTTATTGCGGCAGGCGGATGGGACTGGGGCTACTGGAGCGAAATCTGGATTGCCGGTTTCAACTCATCAGGCAGCCTGGTTTACACCTGGTCGGATTCCATTTCAGGAAGCTGCAGACCCCTGATTCTGCCAACATCGGACAACGGCTGTATAACAGTTTTTACCGACTTTTCCGATGCAGACACGCACGGGTTCACCTACAGGGCTCTCCGCTTTAATTCTACAGGCGGAACGGTGTGGGAAACCCACGGCTCAATAGATCGTTCAGGAGGAGTACAGCCTGTTGTTTCCTCCCTTAACTGGCTTCCTGACAGCACTGTGGCAGCCTGTTTTACTGCATCGTTTCCAGAGAACACCAGACACGCAGTTTTTGTTGCAGAACTTGATGGTTCCAGTGGAGAAGGAAGTTCCTTTCAGATATCGGGAGACTTTGAAACACTGTCAATGGCAGTTTTTGCCAGTGGCAGCATGGTCCACGTAAGCAGGGAAATTGCAGGCAGCAACAACACCACAACAGAACTCCTGAGCCCGGAAGGAGTTCGACAGTCAACATTTGAAGATTCCGACGGTATTGCAATAAACTGCGTGGAGTGCGATGGAGACAACACCTTGATTGCTGCCGGTTCTGACATCAGCCACAGACTCACCGTTTTCAAACTGGGTAAAGATTTCAGTGTTCAATGGAAAAACGACTTTAACGGTGAGGTTACAGGAACGGTGTCCGATATTGTTGTGCTCCCGGAGGGAACGGTTATTCTTGCGGGTTCCACCCTTCCCGATGATGAAAACAACACTGACGGATGGGTTATGGGCCTCGACAGCTCAGGAAATATCAGGTGGCAGACCACTGTGGACGAAGATGGAGACCAGCACATTCTGACAGTCGAATCAAAACAGGATGGAACACTTCTGCTTGGCGGAACCACCACCCGTTTCGGAGACCGCGACGGATGGTTGTTTGAAATGACACCAGACGGGAGGTACAACACACCGTGCACACTTGGAATCGATCTTTTCTCTGAAGACTGGGAAACAGGATTCGTTCAGCAGTCGTTCTGGATTGTTGGCTCTGGAGAAAACAACCGTCCGGAGATAATACAGGAACAGGAAAACTTCGCTCTGACCACAGGTGTTGCTGTTATTCAGAGGAAAGCGGTTTCGCTTGTTCCAGGACTGTGCTTTGAAGTGGAAGTGTCTGCTGCGAACAGCACAGCGACACCGGACAGCCTGTGGGTAGCCCTTGGTACAATTGGGCAGAGCCTTCCCGCCGACCTTCCGGAAAACACCGATTGTGAGATAGTTTGGAACTGCCAGCCGTCACAGCAACTTGCAGTTTCAACTGGACGAATATCTCCCCGGTTTACAGTGGAAACACCTGTCACCTTCAATGAGACGAAACCTGTGATCTTTACAATTGAGAACCTTGAAGACTCTGTTTCCTTCAGAGCAAACGACAGCCTGCTGTTTACTGTACCATCTGCTTTTGAACCGGATTCACTGAGATTTTATATCAACGGCAGCTCAGGTTCCACTTCATGCCGGATACACAGCATCAGAGTGTTTCTAAGAAAGTGGTAATCTTCAGTAACTACTGCTCTCCTCAAATTTTCTAACAGCAAGGCAGCAGTTACCGCCTCCGAAACCAAATGAATTGGTAATCGCAGCCTGTATATCGAGTGATTCTGCTCCACTGGTAACGTAATCAAGCGTACAGTCGGGATCCTGGTCCCGGTGGTTGATCGTCGGTGGAATTCTGCCTGTGTAGACACTGAATACAGTTGACACAAACTCTACAGACCCGGCGGCAGCCATAAGGTGACCGATCATTGATTTTATTGAACTTACTTTCAACTGCGCAGCATGCCCCCCGAAAACCTTCTCAATGGCAGCACTTTCACTTTTGTCGTTCAACACTGTGGATGTTCCGTGGGCATTTATGTAACTGACATCTTCACAACCGAGAGAGGCATCTTTCATCGCCAGCTGCATTACTCTTATCATGCCATTGCCGTCAGGAGCCGGTGCTGTAAGGTGATAGGCATCAGCTGTGTTGCCATATCCTGCTATTTCAGCGTAGATCCTGGCATTTCGGTTCAGCGCATGTTCAAGACTTTCCAGAACAACAACCCCGGCACCCTCCCCCATGACAAAACCATCCCGATTCCTGTCAAACGGCCTGCTCGCCGTATCCGGAGACTCGCTGGTTGTCATTGATCTGGTAGCGCAGAAAGCCCCGTAGGGCAGCGGAGATATACATGCCTCCGAGCTTCCAGCAAGCATGATGTCGGCGTCTCCCCTCTGGATAATTCTGAAAGCATCACCGATGGCATTCGACCCTGTGGAACAGGCCACCGACAGCGCGGAAAGAGGGCCTCTGAGGCCGTACTTTATGGAAACCAGGGCAGCGGCCATGTTGACCAGCATTCTGGATACCAGAAACGAACTCAGATTCCTCGGGCCTTTTTCGTGAAGAATCGAATACCCCTCATCAAGAGCCTGCGAGCCTCCTATACCGGACCCGATAATTACACCAGCTCTGTTACCGTTAAAGTCTTTCAGTCCTGAATCCTCCATGGCCATTGCTGCTGACGCAACGGCGAACTGGGTAAACCTGTCCATCCGTCTTGCGGACTTCCTGTCTGTCCAGTTCTCAGGATCAAAACCCTTAACCTCTGCCGCAAGTTTCGAGCGGTATTCAGACACATCAAAATGAGAAACCCGGGTCACACCGTTTCTGCCTTTAAGAAAAGCGTTAAAAGATTCCTCAGCACCACTGCCCAGTGGCGTAACAGCCCCCATGCCTGTAACAACAACCCTGTGTTCGTTCATGAATACAATCC
>QNDR01000006.1 GCA_003646025.1 Candidatus Fermentibacterota bacterium | reverse complement strand
TCGGGTTTTTATGAGAAACTGGTACCCTCCCGCAACTGTATATCCAGCGCAATGAATGTCGGCCATCCAAGCAATATTCCAAGACTGGTTCAGATGTACGGCGGAACAATGGACGAAAACGGAAACATCGGTACGGCGCCGGACATGGATCTCATAAGGAAAGACATGTACGCCGTCAGCATTAACGACATGGAAACCGAGGCAATGATAAGCGAAGCTTACACAGAATCGGGTCTTTTGCTTGAACCCCACGGTTCTGTGGGCTGGGCCGGCCTCAAGCGTTATATCGACAGGGAAAAGGTAAATAGTGAACAGCTCTGTATTTCACTGGAAACCGCTCACCCCGCGAAATTTCCGGAGAAAATACGGGAGATTCTCTCCTTTGATCCGGAACTCCCGCCAAGCCTTCAGGGGCTGGAAAAGAAGAAGGAGTCTTTCCAGCATCTTCCCACACGGTACAGCGCATTCAAAGAGTTTTTGAAGAAGGACTACACCGGGTAACCCTGATCTGATAAGGAAGCACCATGAAGTACATAATAATATTAGGCGACGGGATGTCCGATCGTCCTATCGAAGGTCTCGGCGGGAGAACACCGCTGATGGCAGCGGACATACCGGCTATTGATTCTCTGTGTGCCAGGGGAAGGTGTGGAAAGTTTGCCACTGTTCCTGCGGAGCTTGCCCCAGGAAGCGCTGTGGCCAACCTGTCCGTTCTCGGTTACAATCCGGCAGAGGTCTTTCAGGGCAGAGGTGTTCTTGAGGCCGCCAGCATGGGTGTGAAACTTGATTTTACCGACCTTGCGATGAGGTGCAATCTTATCTGTATTGAAGACGGTAAAATAAAAAATCATTCAGCCGGTCACATAAGTACTGAAGAGTCTCATGAGCTCGTGTCTGCTCTGCAGGAGACGCTTGGTTCCGAAACCATGGTGTTTCATCCCGGCATAAGCTACAGGCACCTGTTTGTTCTGAAGGAAGGCAGCAGTTCTATACAATGTACCCCTCCCCATGATGTTCCCGGCACCCCGTTTGCCGAGGTTATGGTGAAAGCTTCTGATAAGAGTGGAGAGGAAACAGCGTCCATTCTTAACCGGTTGATCCTGCGGTCACAGGAAATTCTAAAGAATCATCCTGTGAATTTGAAACGGATTGCCGCAGGGAAAGATCCGGCGAATTCCGTGTGGTTCTGGTCTCCGGGTTTCAAACCGAAAATGAAAACATTTAAAGAGCTTTACGGAGTAAAAGGAGCTGTTATCTCCGCCGTCGATCTTGTGAAGGGCTTAGGAGTTTATGCAGGGCTGGACGTAATACAGGTAGAAGGAGCAACAGGTCTGTTTGATACCAACTACGAAGGAAAGGCTCAGGCAGCTGTGGACGCACTGAAGGGCGATTACGATTTTGTGTTTCTGCATGTTGAAGCAACTGATGAGGCAGGGCATGAGGGTGATGTGGAACTGAAGATAAAAACAATCGAGTATCTGGATTACAGGATTGTCAAGTTCATAGTTGAAGAGACAGAAAAGATGGAACAGGATGTTGCCATCGGTATCACTCCAGATCACGGAACGCCCTGTGAGGTTAGAACACATGTTCATGACCCTGTACCGTTCCTGATCTACAGACCGGGAGTGGAACCTGATGCTGTAACCGTCTACGACGAAGTCAGCACAGAGAACGGAAGCATGGGTACAATAACAGGTGACACCTTTGTAAGAACTTTGCTTGGCCGGTAACTGTGTTACCAGTCTTTCCCGTAGTACTTTTCGCCCACGGGGCCGGCAAGTTTTCGGATCTCAATTGCCATGTTTCTGTTTATGGATCGTTTCCACGCATTTGAGAGTTGTCTGCTGTTTCTTTGAAGGTGATGTACTTTGCCTCCCGGGGCGTTAACCGGGTTGTTTGAACCCGTTGATTCTTGGATTTTGTGTGCGGTCTTCTTCGTGAAAGGAAGTTCCAGGTGTTTGTGTAATTCTCTGAACATTTCCTCGGGAGCCAGGGAAATATCTTCCAGCCTGACAATTTTTATAGATGGATTCCGTTCTGCATAAACATCCAGAATACTATAGATACACTGCCAGAGAAGAGCTCCCTTCTGCCATTGTTTCATTGATGCTATGTTAAATGGGGCAAGTATTTCATGCAGATATTCTTCCATCAACTGTGTCTGCGTCATGATGTCTGACAAAAAATAGTAGTTCCAGCCTAGCCTTTGAGTGCTTGCTATAAATCCGGCAGGATGTCGCAACAGAATAATTACATCCATATCGAACTTTTTGTGCATCCATTCGGATGACAGAGAGGCAAGAGGATCCTTGATTATCAGGCGCCTGCTTCCCGGCATTTTAGTTGAGGCCAGATACTGCAGGTAGTCTCTGCTGCCGAGCAGTCTCTTCCCTGTTTTTTTAAAAAAATGGTCTCCATCGGCAGATTTTTTTCTGTACACCGCATGTCCGGAAACAATATTTCGAACTATCTCAGCATAGTAAGACTCGCTGACATGTCCCTGTCGTATATATGGATACCAGAGGTCGACGCCTGTTACTCCATATTCCGGATTAAATGGTTCCTGCACATATCCCGTTCCAGGAGCACTGGATAGCATTTTCCCCACGAAAGTGGTTCCACTTCTGTGGATTCCGGTAACAAGAATATGACGCTTCCGACTTGTTTTCATACATCCCCGTTAATGGCGGCACAGGGCTCTTCTTTAAGAAAGCAGCCACACTCTATAACTGCACCCTGTCTAAACTAAGAAATCCTCTGGCGTCAGTCAAATTAGGCAGCTCCTGCTCAGAAACCGAAGCTGCCTTTGTTCTGCTTCAGTGCATCAGTTTTACAGAGGAGAAAGACGACTGATCCAGCACGAACAGCAGAATTCCAGAGGGAAGACCGGACGCATCAATGGTTGAGGATCCACGGGAAACTGTCCATTGTCCGGCAACCCGGCCATCGATGGAGTAGCAGAGAAGGTTGCCAGCCTTCTCAGTTGTTACTGTAAAACTGTCTGAAAAAGGAGAGGCAACCACCAGTATCGGCGCTGAAGGTGTGGATGCTTCAATCCCTGTTGACCAGTTTACAGCGGCTACAGCATCGAGATCAAACAGTCCTCCGTCTGAAACAGCATCACCGCAGTCTGTAAGTCTGACAAATCGAATCCAGTCCAGCCCCAGAGCTTCCAGGTCAAACTGGTCTCCTCCGGAAACAGCCGGGTTTGTGGGGTCATCTCCAGTTGTAGGCATCAGACCGGCGAGCCCTTCAAGGGTCGCTGGATTCCATGGGAACTGAATCCAGTACTGTCCGTCCTGGCTTACCTCCACAAAAGCACATTCCTGGAAGTAGCCTGACCCTGTATCCAGCACATTCTCAAAAACGGTGAAGTCGGCTCCGTCACCGTTGATTACGCTGTTGTCGGTGAACTCCAGCACAACCCAGCCGTCGGTTCCAAGAGTAAGGAGGTTGTTTTCTCCAAACGATGGGGTCGAGGGTGTTGCAGCCGGATCGGGCGGGCCCAGTATGTTTTCAGGGTAGTATGCCTGCCCGTAGCCGGCTCCAGGACCGTATTCAACTGCAGGGGAGGCATCGGCCCATGGGTCGGCTACACCGCAGAGCAGTATAAGGGCGATCATTTTGAGGTAACTGCGAATCTTGCAGCAGAAGTGCCGCTTACCACTGTATAAAGCCCCGGGGCAAAACTGGAAATATCCATTGAGAAAGGTTCGTTTTCTCCGACGGTTGCTGTTGCCGCCGTTCTTCCCGCGATATCAAAAACAGTGATCTGCGCTCCCGGGTTAACACCGGAAACCGCGATGGCATTGAATGCTGGGTTTGGGTAGACGGATATAGTAATCCCCTGTTCTCTGCCGTTGTAAATTCCAGTGAAACAACCGCTGACAGCTATGGCTGCAGGGGTGGGTACGCTGTAGGTGTGAACCAGGTTTTCACCTGTGTCGTAAACTCTTACTTCCCCGTTCATGCCGTCAGAAATCCAGAGATATCCGTTTTCGTCCACGGCCATACCGTTTCCTCCGGAGCAGAATGGGTTAGTTGAGTCATGAAGAATTTCCAGCGTTGTCATATCGATGGAAAAAACACCTGCACCCCAGGGGTCAGAAGTGTAGAGAATACCGTTTGCTTTAACGCTGTATCCGGGAAATCCCCCAACGACGAGAGTATCCGTGGCGGTGTAGGTTGAAGCGTCGACTACGACAATGGATCCATCATCGCTGCCGTAAGTACCGCTGCATGTGGCAAACAGGTGACCGTTTTCGTCACTGACAACAGACTGGCAGTTGGTTTCAACTGTAATAGTATCAATGGAAAGCCCTGTGGTGATGTTTGCAACAACAACAGACTCTCCCGTTCCCCATCCGCCGCATGCGGTGTACAGAAGGTTGTTCTCGGAGTACATCCATTCCGGGTTGGGGCCTGTTCCGCTTATTGAAGAGACGGTCTGCATGGTTACCGGGTTAACCATAACCACAGAGTTGTTCAGTGTTGCGGACACCGCAAGGTTGCCATCCGGCAGTGGAGAGGAAGCCCAGCAGTTCCAGCCCGATCCTATCCCCAGTTCTGTAAGTGTCCATGAACCAAGCTCGAATCTCTGCAGTGTTCCTGTGTCGGTTCCCGAGTTTACAACAAAAGCATACCCGTTGCTGATGATCACATCGTTGGGATAGGTGTGCAGAGTGCCCACAGAAGGTGTTACAGTACCAGTTTCAGTGTTGATGTGTGCCAGATTTTCACCGCTGATAATCAGGACATCTCCCGAAATAAGAGCAGAAAGAATCAGGCCGATTGCGAAAGAAATCATAATTTGACTCCTGTTTCCGGCCGCGTGAAAAAATGCAAGGGAATATCCCCCCACCCTTCCCGCGAAGGTGAAGATAAAACTGCCGGCAGAAGGTCTTCTGGCTTCCGGACATCCTACTCCCGCGCCTTCTCGCACTTGTGCAATGGCATGCTGCGGTTTCGTTCCCGGGTACAGCGGCGGGGCCGCGCAGGACTTTAACCTGCTTCCCTGACGCTGCCGACACTGATAATATATTATCCCCTGGAAGGGGGAGGTACTGTTGAAGGGTTTTTTTAAAAAAGTGCATGAAATTGTTGCAGGGATTCCCCCTGGGTCGGTTATGACCTACGGGCAGATAGCGGCAATGGCCGGTAATCCCAGAGCATCCAGAGCCGTGGGTTACGCACTGAGGGCAGTACCGGATGGAGTGGATATCCCGTGGCACCGGGTTGTAAACTCAAAGGGAGAGATCAGTTCCAGAAGAACAATGCAGGGTGATGATGACAGAGTACTTCAAAGGGTGCTGCTTGAAAGCGAGGGCGTTGTATTCAACAGGCTGTCCAGAATAGACTTGAAGAAGTATCAGCTTGTTCCTGAAGAGCATCCAGCTCTATAAACACGCATTATCAACAGTCATCCGGAGCGTTGGCCGGACCTGAATCAATCACAACAGGAGTGTTGTCGTTCATTGCTGTTTCCAGTCTTTCCAGTCCGTCAATCACTTTCTGTCTTGGGCATCCGATGTTCATTCGCATAAAGCCGCTTCCACCAGGGCCGAAGAGTATGCCGTTTGTGAGAGCCAGACCTGCCTTCTGCACAAAAAACGCGGCAAGTTCTTCGTCGTTGAAACCCAGTTTGCGGCAGTCCAGCCACACAAGGAATGTTCCCTGCGGTTCCATTACTGTAATCTCGGGGATACGGCTCCTGAGGAATTCTTCAACAGCGAGATAGTTATTCCACAGGTATGGAAGAAGCTGGTCCAGCCAGCTTTCTCCGTGTTCATAAGCTGCCTGTGTACCGACAATTCCAAAGATGTTGGACATGTTCAAGTGAAGTTTTTCAAGTGCAAGTTTGAACCTTCTCCTGATTTCTTCCCTGGGAATGATGTTAACCGACAATTGAAGACCGGCAAGGTTGAATGTTTTGCTGGTGGCAAAAGCAGAAATTGTTCTATCTGCCAGTTCTCGGCTGATAGATGCAGACGGGGTGTGTACATTTGGTCTGAAAACAATATCGGCATGTATTTCATCAGAAAATACAATGAGATCATGTTTGTGGCAGACAGCTTCCAGCTTCCTGAGTTCACCGATGGTCCATACCCGTGTGACCGGATTGTGCGGTGAGCAGAAAAGCAGCATTTCTGCCTCTTCAGCTTTTTCTTCAAGGTCGGCCCAGTCAATTTCGTAACGGTTGTTTTTTAATACCAGACGGTTATCCAGAAGCTTTCTTCCGTTCAGCTCAACTGACTCCCTGAAGGGAAAGTATACCGGGGACTGAATAATGACCCCGTCACCGGGTTCTGTGAATTCCTGCATTGCAAGGTTAAGAGCGGGAACAACGCCTGGAGTGGTCACTATCCATTCCCTTTTTATTCTCCAGTGGTACCTTCTGTCGAACCATCTGATTACCGCGGAGTAGAACTGATCTGTTTTCGCGGTATATCCAAACACACCGTGGGCTGCCCTTTGCTGAATCGGGTCCAGTATTTCCGTGGGAGCCTTGAAGTCCATGTCTGCCACCCACATGGGCTGCAATCCATCTTTTCCGAAAAATGCCGGAAGAAAGTCCCATTTAACAGAACCGGTTCCTCTTCGCTCTACCACCGCGTTGAAATCGAATACCATACATCCTCCACATTTTTTACAGCCTGGCGTATTCTAAAAAAGAAAGTCAGAATTTCATAGGGATTGACTTTTACTATCCAGATATTTCTATTCAGAGGCGAAGCAGGAGGGTTATATGAAAACTGTCTTTTTGTTCTCAGTGTTGTTCTGCATTTTAGCGGTTAGAGCTTCTGGCAGTGAGCCTGTGTTTCTCTGGAATGTGGATTTCCCCTGTTGCGGCAATTCAGTTGTCAGGGACGCAGCAGAAGATTCATCCGGGGGTTTTGTGGTCGTCGGCGATGTTTGCAGCGGAACAATGGGACAGAACGCACTGAGTGTCTGCGGTATAGACAGTGCTGGATCGGTGATATGGGAGAATACGGCCCTCAATCTGGGAAGCGCTTCTGGATACTCCATAGAAAAATCAGGCGAAGGTTTTGTTCTGTGCGGAGTCTGCACAGATTCCTGTGGTGGAAATGGACTTGTGATGAAAGTCAGCGAAAGCGACGGCAGCACCATGTGGATCAGAAGTGTGGGTTACGACGGGGATGATGGATTGTACGACCTGTGCGTTGGCAGGAACAACGAAACAGTCGCGGTGGGCTACTCCATAGACGAAGAAACGCAGGACAGTGATGTTTTTGCTGTGTGTGTATCTGATTCCGGAAATGTTCTGTGGATCAAGCGATTTGTGGCAGCAGGGCAGCAGGCTGCCTACTCTGTAGTGCCCTCAACAGACCGGGACGGAGGTTTTATTCTTACAGGTGCAGACAACGGGGAGGTTTTCCTGATGAAAATAGACAATCAGGGAAACTGGCTCTGGAAGACGAGTTATCCTCTTGAGGGAAATCAGATTGGAAGAAGCTTAACACCCTATTCTAATGAGGGATACATTGTTGCCGGAAGCACATCAGGGGCTGATGGTTATCCTGATGTTCTGCTGGTGTTTTTCGACGAGAACGGAAGTGTTGTCAGAAACTATACCCGTGATACGGAAGGACCGGACAGTGCCTGTTTCATACAAGAGGTGTCCCCCGCCGGTTTTGTTGTTCTTCTTAATTCCAACTCGGGAACAGGAGAGGGTTACCACCCCTACCTGTTGAGATTTGATCCATGGCTTTCCATCATCTGGTCTGTGAAGATTGTTGACCGGGGAGCTTTCTGCTATTCTCTGCTGCAGACGTCGGATGGTGGATTTCTTGTAACCGGGAAAAGCTCTTCAACGGAGGAAGATTCAGAATACTCCTCGTGTGTTGTCAGACTGTCTCCTGAAGATCTGCTGAACTGGGAAGATGAAACGGTTCCCGTCAGTCCTTCCGGTTATTAAGCAATTCTTCAAGGGCTGTCACCATACTTATTGCTCCTTCAAGCACCTGGGCTGGTCCTGTCGCTGTCATATAAGCCGGAGTTGAAACAACTCGGTTCTGCCTGTCTACAACCGACTTGTCTGCAGGGCATTCCATGTGCCTGCAACCCATCTTTTCGATCTTCTCTGCAGTAGCTTTGTCGCTGCCTATGGTTAGTGTTGTACCTGGCAGACATCCGGCGACCAGAGTTGGCGCGATACACATTGCTCCTATAGGAATGTCCATTTCATGCGCATTTTTCAGAAAGCTGTTTACTTCCGGATTGGTGCTGCAGGAGGCTCCGTTCACTGCAAAATCACACAGGGTAAGCGCAACTCCGAGACCTCCCGGAATTACAACGGAGTCTATCTCCTCCAGCTGGATTTCATCAAGAGGTACAATCTGGCCTCTTGCAATTCTGGCACTTTCCTCCAGTGCATCTCTGGGAGGAAGTTCTCTGCCGTCGATGTATGAAACAGTTTTCTGTTGAGGAATTGCAGGGGCTGTGTAGACTATATCCCAGCCTTTCCGGTCCAGAGCGATAACAGCACAGACACTTTCGTGAATCTCGGAACCATCTCTGTTCCCACAGCCTGAAAGAAGCACGGCTGCCCTTGGCATATTTTCTCCTTTTCTGTGTGTATTGAAAAAAAAGGCTTTCTGCATTATCTAACAGGTATCATATACAACAGGGAGAATGGAAGGGAACACATGAAAACATGCAAAGTGCTTTGTCTCACCTTATTGATAGTACTGGTACAGGGGTGTTACTACGGGTCTATGACAGGGGCAAGAACTCTCGGTGAAAGCCACATGACAGTTACAGGTGCAGTTGCTCTCCCTGCCTACCTGAATGCAGACGACAGCAGAGAAGCAGGGGAAGAAAGCATTGATGATGTTCCCGCCTCTCCCAGTGTAACTTTTCTTTCTGGAGCTACAGACAGAATAGACATCGGTCTTTTCGGACGCGCCTACGGTATTGGTCCCATGGTCAGGGTAGGAGTCTTCAGTCCCGAAAACAAACAGGCACTTTCGCTGAACGCTGGTGCAAGCTATATCCTTCCAGCCAGACTTCTCGCCACGCAGTTCGGTGCTTCTGCTGGATATCTTTTAGGCAGTTCTCTTGAGGTGTATGCCGGATGGGATGGCGGGTACGGTCCTGATGTTGTAAACATACCCGATGACAGTGAAGGGAAAGCAGACTGGGACCAGGTAGAAAATGTATTCCATCAGAGTGTCATAGCCGGTGTCATATACGGTTTGCCCGGTGGAGTAGCAGAGTGGATTCCTGAATCAATTGGTTTCGAATTCGCCGTTCCTTCCGGCCTTGCAAGAAACCTGGTAATGTTCGGGCTTGCCGTTACCTACTGAAAACCCGGCTGCTTTAACACAGCCGGGCGGTTTTTCACGTTGTCTGTTTAGAAAGATGCTTTTATAGCACCCCAGCTCTGTCTCTCCAGAGAAACAACATCGCTGGGTACAAGGACGGTTGCACCATCGGGAGCCGTTACTGTAAGGTCATCCATCCACACAGTGTCACCTGCGCTGGAGTAGGTTCTGATTTCGATAACCAGGCCTGTGTGTCCGTCTACAACGGTCCACTCGTACTCGGCCATGTCCCAGCCGGTTCCTGGGCCGTAATCACTCTGCCCGCCGGCACTTCCGTTGTAACCGCCTATATCACCTGGATCATCGTTCCAGTGACCCCACAGGCGACAGGAAGGTGCAGCACTGGGAGTGTCATCGTATCTCCATACGGTTACAGCTACCGTGTCCCCATCATTCAGCCCTGTTACCCAGCCTATGAAAGCCTGCGGTGTACCAGAGGCAGCATCATCGACGAGTTTCAGAGACTGTGAGCCGTTGTAGATAGGGGTTGTTGTTTCGATTGAGGCAATAATATCACCGTAGTTGCCGAGAATTGTCTCTGTACCCTCCCAGCCGCAGGTGGCAGTTTGAAACGCCAGAGCAGTAAGAGGAAGGGCAAGAAGTAAAGTCAAAGGGAAAAGCAGAGATTTCATGGTTCCTCCAGTTCAAAAGATAGAAAAAATTCCGTAAGACCCCGCCTCTCGAAGTCCAACTGAGTATTATACTTGATAATAGAAAATTTGGTAAGATGTGTTATTAGCCGCTGGATTGAAGAGTTGTCCTGGTACTGGGTCTGCAACGACTTACAATGTATACTAGGAGCGTGCCCGAGAATAGTACACTGGCATTTACAACCACATAATCGGCCACAGTACTCGCGTATTATCATCAAATAGCGTTGCTATTATCTTCAAATCCGCATGTATTCTGACTCGACCCTGTGGCGTAACTACACAGCGCTTATTGTCAGACACACTCCAGAAGAAGTTTTTTCTCATGTAAACTGGAAGGAAGGAGATATTTCATGAGAGTTCAAGCTATTTTACTTGCAGTGCTGGCCGGTCTGTGTTTTGCTGATGGAACGGAAGTGCAGACAGACTGGGCTTCCGGTCCAGGCACCCCGGGGCCTGTTACCACCTTTGGTTCTGCTTTTGATTTCAGCAGCGGAGTAGACTTTTCCACTGCGGGCGAAGTTACACTGGGCCTTAGGCACATGGTCGATGATTTTGCAGATGCCGCCCGCTGGACGGATTGTGATGATATTGATGGCGATGGCGATATGGATCTGCTGGTTGGTTTGTACAGCGCAGATTCGCTTTTATGGTACGAGAATCTGGATGGCGAGGGCTTTTCCTGGGAAACTCACGGAGTTGCCGCCGGTGATGGCCCCTCTAGAGTTGTTCTCAGTGACATGGACGGAGACGCGGATCTGGATGCAGTGTGTGGCTGGTACAATTCCGGTAGTGATCTTGTAGCCTGGTACGAGAACGACGGTACCGGTGGCGGCTGGGTACAGCACGACATCGAACCTTCCTGTGACGGCTGCAGGGGCGTTGTTGTCAGAGACATGGATGACGATAATGACAACGATGTTATTGTGGCTTCATACAGTGATGACTATTTTTGCTGGTACCAGAATGATGGTACAGGAATCACCTGGACCAAGTACGATATAGGTACCGGAAACGGTCCCCGGATAGATGATGCCATGGACCTTGACTACGATGGTGATATCGATATTGTTGTAGGCCTTTATTCCGCAGACTCACTCTGCTGGTATGAGAATGAAGGTATTGGTAACTCATGGATTCGCCACACGGTCAGCGGTTCATTCAACGGCAGCCGAGGTGGCCGGTTCAACGACTTCAACGGAGATATGTTCATTGATATAATGGCTCCTTGTGGTTCCGGAGACAGTCTCTGCTGGTTCGAAAATTCTGATCTTATCGGTACATCATGGACAAGGCATACCATCGATACTTTCGATTTCCCGTGGATGGCCAGCACAGCTGATATCGACAATGACGGAGACTCGGATGTGATGGTTTGTGGTTACAGCGGTACCTTTACCGGAGCTCTCTGGTACGAGAACAACGGAAGCGGAACTGTTTGGGACCAGCATGTAATTTACAGTGGAGCTACCAGTGGCGCACTTACCATGTTTGTTGAAGCTTTTGACATCAATCAGGATGGTGTCATGGATGCTGTAGTGAATCAAAGCGGCTACGATGAAGTAGCCTGGCATGATATTATCGTCGGTTCCGGAGTGGTTGAATCATCTATTCTTGATGCTCAGGAAGATGCCGGATGGACCACACTTGACTGGAGTGCAACTGTTGGTGGAAACAATTCGGTAGAGTTTCAAGTGAGAAGCTCTGAAGACTCCGGAAATATGGGCAGCTGGTCTTCGGCCATAACGGCACCCGGTTCAGTAACACCCTACACTACTTCCGGAGATAACTACTTCCAGTACCGCGCATTGCTTCTGACAGACAGTGTTTCCTCGCTTCCTGTTCTTGAAGATGTTACCATAAGCTGGACCTTTGTCAGTACAGAACACAGCGAGGGGGCTGTGGATCAGTATGAGTTGCATCTGGTTTCACCGAACCCGGTTACAGCTGTTCCTGTTGTAGGCTTCAGTATTCCTGAAAGCGGAACGGTTGAAATCAGCGTGTTTGATGTTTCCGGCAGAATGGTTAACAGACATACTGACGGGAACCTTGAGAAAGGTTACTATCAGGTAACTCTGGATGGACTGGCTCCGGGAGCCTACTTTGTTCGCATGAAAGCCGGAGACTTTGATGCCGCGGAGAGGTTCGTACTCATAAGATAATTCTCTTTACGCAGAGGGAGGCCGGGCGGTGGCAGTGAACCATCGCCCCTTCTTCTGCGCGGAAGCAGGCAGCTACCTGCCGAAAGTGCGGTGTCTATGGATTCGTCATCTGATATGCATGTTCACACGGCATCATCACCGGATGCCGATGTTCCAGCTGTTGATCTTTGCCGTATGGGCAGTGACGCCGGCTTAAGAACAATAGGATTTGTGGCTCATCTGGATTTGAACCCGGAAGACCATTGCTACGGCGGATTTTCTGAAGCAGACTACATGAAGGAGCTTGACCTTGCGGATTCTTCAGAAATTCAGGTACTCAGAGGACTTGAAATAGGAGAGCCTCATCTGTATATGCAGCAGGCTGAGCGGGTGTTTACCCGCAGCAGGTACGATTTTATCACAGGAGCTCTGCACTGGGTTGAAAACAGGCTCGTTCTGGATGAAAAGGCATTTCAGACAGGCAACGCTATTGAGCTGGTTGAGGAGTACTACCGAGGCATACTTGCAATTGTGCAGAACACCGATATCAACATCATAGCCCACATGGGTATTTTCCGAAGAGGTATGGCCAGAGCCGGATTCTCTACGGATCTTGATGAAACAATTCTGTTTCCTTCACTGCTGAAGAAAATTTTGCAGACCATGATCAGTCGTGGGATTGCTTTTGAGGTGAACACAGCAGGGCTTCGAAGACCGGAGAAAACCACTTATCCAACAGCGGCCGTTCTAAGGCTTTACTCATCTCTTGGAGGAAGGCGTATTACCGTTGGTTCAGATACCCACAGAAAAGAGAATGCATTTTTTGGACTATCTCTCGGGCGGTCTCTTGTTACTTCTTGTGGGCTAGTCAGTTGCGGAACATTTGAAGATGGGGAATACACTCCCGCCCCTTTACTCTGAGCCGGATATAAAGCATACTAACGCGGGCGGTTGAGTACCGTCTGGCAAACCGGAAGAGATTCCGGGGCGCAAAGCCGACGGGTCCTAGCTTGTTCAGGGGGAACAGGAAGGATGGCCGGGTTGCCGTTGTAAACGCAAACCGGAAGAGATTCCGGGACGCAAAGCCACGGGTCCTAACCCTTTGTGGAAGGATGGCCGGGTTGCCTGACGCTCTGCCTCTGGCAGAGGATTTGGAGGTGCTCTGATGAAGATGGCTGTAGTGATTGCAGCGTTACTTCTTCCCGCAGTTCTACTGGCTTCAGTAACGGAGACTGTTGTTCCGTCTACTTCCGAGGCGTATCTGGCTGTTGCCGGAACCGCCATGGAAAGTGGAGACTTTGATGTTGCGCTTCTTCTTTACGAAAAAGCCGTTGAGAGAAACCCCCACTCTCGTGAAGCTCTTGCTGGAAGGCTTATCGCCTTTACAAGGAGCTGTGATTCAAAGGAACCGGGCATCATGATAGCCGGTCAGAACTGAGCCGAAGACTCCGGCTGAAGAGTCTTACCGCTCTTTGGCCGGGGTCTGAAATTTAGAGTAACCGGGGTGTATACATTGAGCAGTGTTTCGGCAGGTGAGTACCGCAGGGGTTTGGAGGCCTACAAGTCTTCCTGGCGTACCTGGATGCTTGTTCTGGGTCTTACGCTTTTCTATTTCCACCTCTACATGAATTTTCCTAAAATAGTACACCTGATTTTCGTAGGTATTCCTCTGCTATTCATTGCTGTGTATCATGTCTCAGATCCACGCAGCTGGCTGCTGCTTCTGCCTGTTGCGATAACATTCGGAAACCGTACTTACGAATTTGGCTCCTTTTATACAGCCGTTGCCACCATGGCAGTGCTTGCTGCAGCCCTGCTTTACTTCATTGTTAAAATTGCGGGATACAGGAGCTTTCCACGTTTCCCGGTACCCGTTTATATCCTGCTGGCCGCATTTCTGGCGCAGGTAGCTTCAGCGTTTGTTTCCCTTCATTACCACAACAGCCTTGTGAGCAATACTCTTCGGGAAGCCAGCAAGTTGTTTATTGCAGCGTCAATTATCCCACTGATTTACGACTGGTACGGTAGAGGAGAATGGCTTGTACGGATTCTGAAAACTCTTACTCTCATGCTTATTGTAATGTCTGTATTCGGTATATACCAGTACAATGCTGGAAACCTTGACACATCAGGGGAACAGGCGTCCGGTTATGATCTTGCAGGCAGAGTTTATTCCACAATCGCCGGAGGTCCCAATTCTTATTCAGGTGTTCTGGAGCTGCTTGTTCCAACAATTCTGGCCGCGATGTTCCGCTTCAGGAAAAAAATCTGGAAAATAACAGCATTTGCAGCAGTTCTTCTGGGAATTCAAAATGTTCTGTACACATTTTCCAGAGGAGGATTTTTAACAGTTACACTTGCTTGTTTCGTGTTTCTTGTCTATCGGAACAGAAAAAAGATATGGGTGCCAGTCACTACTCTTATCCTCTTCGCCGTTGTTCTTCTGGCCAATGCTGATGAGTTCAAGAGGCAGCTTACAGTTTTTGGTGACACGAGGTCGTTGATAATGGATACCAGTCTTCTCCACAGATACACCAGTTACAAAGGGTTTGTAAACGGCATTGTCAATTCACCTGCAGTAGGTGTTGGCTGGGGCAGCGAGGAGTTTTTTCACGGCAGAACGTCGTTGTACTCTTTCTGGGAAGTCAGGCACGAGGACAGCATCAACAAAATCAACAGGTTTGGCGGGCTCAACAGTCTGATTCTTGAAATGCCCTATAAGGGAGGGCTTTTCTCTGCTCTGTCTCTTGTTCTTTTGATTGCCGCTGTTGTTGTCACTTCGATCAAGTTGTTGCGATCTGGAAGTGATAAATCACTGGGGATGGGAATGATTTCCGGAGTTGCTGCCTTCGGAGTCCATCAGGCCGTTGATAATCTTACTCAGTGGCCGCAGACCGGAGCATTCTTCTGGCTTGTTTTTGGTCTTCTTATCAGTGTGGCATATCCTTGTTGCGGTAAAGAAGCGGATTAACTATAAATGCTCAATGTTTTCATCAGGAGGGAGTTGTTCTGGTAAGCGTTCTAGTGGTACTGTTCTGGGTGTGCGTGGGTATGATTCTGTTGCCCATGGTGTTCTATCCGGCGTTTATATTTCTTATGGGGCTTCTGTTTCCCCGCGGGAACGGGCACTCCTACAGGGAGTATCCCCTGGTGACTGTGATGGTTGCGGCTCGTAATGAGGAGAAGTGCATAGAGGAAAGGATACAGAACCTTCTTTCTCAGGATTACCCGAAGGAAAGATTTGAGGTTCTTGTCGCTTCTGATATGTCTACTGATAGAACAGATGAAATTATCAAATCATTTGCAGACCGTGGTGTCCGATATTTCAGATTCGATAAGCGCATGGGAAAGTCGGCTGTTATGGCGAAACTTTCAGAGTTTGCAAAAGGTGAGATTCTCGTGTTTACAGATGCGAACACTCAGTTCTCACCGAATACCGTGAGAGAACTGGTTGAGCCCTTTGCCGATCCCGGCGTGGGGTGTGTTGACGGTTCCAAACAGAACAGTCTGGATTCCGTTACCTGTGAATCGATCTACTGGCGTTACGAACGAACATTGAAAGCGCTTGGCAGTCGCATAGGCGCTGTGCTTGGCGCCACAGGAGCTGTATTTGCTGTTAGAAAAAATCTGTACAGCCCCGCCAACCCCGCAAGAGCAGATGATTTCGAAACAGCGGTATCTGCCCGCATTCAGGGCTACTCGTGCCTTTACAATCCACAGGCTGTTGCCGCCGAGCCAACTCCCGAGAACTCTATTCAGTACCACCGTCTTGTTCGAATCGTGAGCTGGATGATTGGATCAGCTTTCTCGCTGTTCGGGAAGGCTGTTAAAGCAGGGAAGTACGGTCTAGCTCTTCAGCTTGCTGTTCACAAAATACTGAGATGGAACATGGGAGTGTTTGCCATTGTTGCCACAGCTGCGGGGATTCTTCTTGCAGTGTACGACTCCCCCCTGAATATTCTGTTCATCAGTGTAACTGTTTTTAATATTATCGCTCTTGCCGGAAGGTTTGCGGGTCACAGAATGCCATCATTCCTGCGATTGCCTTATTTTTTCTGGCTGATGTGCATAGCATCGCTTTCTGGAGTGATCAAAGCTGTAACCTCCCAGGCCGTTTCAGTTTGGGATCACAGCGCAAGGTAAAGTTGATGCTGTTGCTAAAGGAGGATTTCCAGATGCTGCTTACAGGCTTGATTTCAGTTTTTCTCTGTGCTGTGCCTGCAGTTGCGGCTGAGGGTGCAGAGGGTTTGTTTGAAAGTTCGGAAGTTGTGCTGATACCGGCAGATTACTTTGATCCTGCAGAGTACATGGTTAACCCCGGTGACGAGATCTGGCTGTCTTTCCCGGGGGGTGTTCCGTTCTCCGGAGTCAGTAGTGCTGTTTCTGTTGTTTCTGTACCGGTGAGTCTCGATGGTGTTCTGAATATTCCGGCAATGCCTGGGATCGATACCTACGGTATGAGTCTTCAAGAGCTCCAAAGCACTATATCTGACCTGTTTTCTTATCACTACAGAGGTTTGAGAGTAAGTTCAGGGCTTGCGCGATCTGCCTCTTTTCAAGTTCCTGTTACAGGGCAGGTTGGAATCCCGGGGATTGTTACGGTCAATGGTCTGACCAGGCTTACGGAGGCCATAGAAATGGCTGGAGGCATCGCTTGCACAGGAGCTGCGTCACAAATTCTTGTTGTCAGTCTTGACGGAGATTCCACGGTGTACAACCTCAACAGTTTTACCACAGATGGGAATCTGAATGCAAACCCCCTGCTGCGAAGAGACACGAGAATTCATGTTCCTGTTGCCGCGTCAACCATAACTATTGAGGGAGCTTTGTCTCCTGAAGCAGGAGCAGGAACTGTGGGAACAAACCGTCTTGTTACAGAATACATCCCCGGAGAGAGTGCAAGAGAAGCACTGGTAAGATTTGGGGGAATAGCGAGAACAGCCGATCTTGCTGAATGCTATGTGTATCGTGTGTACGACGATACAATCGCGACGCAGATTCCATTCAGCATGCAGGGTGCAGCATCTCCTGTTCTGCTGCAGCCGGGGGACAGGGTGGTTGTTCCCGCATCACCGTCTTTTATCAATGTTACGGGAGAGGTTGTTCTGGCTGCGCCGGTTGCCTACTCTCCTGGAATGACAGTGAATTACTATATAGGTATGGCCGGGGGATTTACAACGCTTGCCAGGCGCGGCGGTGTTAAGCTGCAGCTGGCGGATGGAGAAAGATACAATGCCGAGCTGACAGATGTGGTGTTGCCAGGGTCTACGGTTGAAGTACCAAGAGTTCCTGTAAAATTCTGGGAAGATTACCTTGTAATTCTTACGGGACTTGCCTCGATTGTGATTGCTTACCAGAGCATATTCAGTAACTAAGGGGAAGAATGAGCGATACACCCAATAATCTGATATACATTCTGCTGAAGAACAGACGCTTCATCATCAAAGTTCTCACCATTGTGATGATTCTAACTGTGGGAGGAAGCTATCTTCTGTCTAACAAATACACGGTTACAACGGTAATCCTTCCCCCAGAGGAACAGGCCTCTTCCGCCTTAAGTCTTGGTGGTCTTTCCCTGGGAGAATTTGCCGGTTTTTTCAGCGGAGGCATGGGATACTCTCTTCCTCTAATGACAACTCTTGCAGATGTCTACTCAGATATTCTTAACAGCAGAACACTGATTGATCAGGTTATCCTCAGTACAGCCTACATAGACAGCGCAGGTTTCACAAAAAGGTACGCAACACAGCCTGAAGTCGCTATGTATCTTGCCAGGAAGCGTTTCAGAAAGAACTACTCCGCGACAGTTACATCTTCCGGTTTTATAAAGATAGATGTAACCACAGGAAATCCTATGTATTCCGTGGAGGTGTCCGAACAGGTTGTTTCTCTTCTGGACAGTATAAACACCAGCATAACGCTCGCGAGGTACAGAACCAGTCGGGAAAGTACAGAAAACCAGCTTGCTGTGGCCAGAGCCGAGTTGGAAAGAACCACTGAAGAAATGCTTCGTTTCGAAGATGAGTACGGTACAATTATGCCCAACGAAGAGCTGTCGCAGGTTATGGCCGTTCTTGCTGAAATGAAGGGCAGATACATAGAAACTACCATGATGGCCAGCGCTGTAAGAAATGGAATAAGATCGGGAACAACAGCGCAGATTCTTGAACTGGACGCAACAGCAGAAGCACTTCGACAGTCAATCGACCTGATAGAGAGCGGGTCGTCTTCAGGCAGTGTTGATATGGGAATAGGGTTGAGTAACCTTCCACCGGCGATGATAGAGTATGCAAGGCTTCAAACAGATTTTGAGATGCAGTTGAAGATGACCACAGCCCTTGAACTTCAGGTACAGCAGGCGCTGATTCAGGAATCAAGCATCACAAGCTCACTGAGAATCCTCGATCCTCCCATGCATCCTGGATGGAAGAGCAAACCCAAACGGCTCTATATCTGGATAGAATTGTTCATTATTACATCAATTATTCTGGTTGTTTTCCTGTATTCCCGGGAGAAGTGGTACGAACTCAAAGTTGAGAATCCCGAGACCTGGAATAAATGGAACAACATGAAGCAGGATATAAGGAACGATTTCAGAAGGAAAAAGTAATCACTACGGCTTGATTACATCTGTTCCCATTCTTTCAGCAATAATTTTCGGCAATCTGATAGTTCCATCGGGTTGCTGACCGTTTTCCACCAGGGATATTATCAATCTCGGGAGTGCAAGCCCTGAACCGTTCAGCGTGTGGACAAGCCTGGGTTTTCCTCCACCTGCCGGTTTGTATTTCATATTACCTCTTCTGGCCTGGAAATCACGGAAATTGGATACAGATGAAACCTCAAGCCATTTTTCCTGCCCTGCGGACCAGATCTCAATATCGTAGCATTTCGCGGCAGCAAAACTGAGATCTCCAGTGGCAAGAAGCAGAATTCTGTAGGGGATATCGAGCACCTCCAGCATTCCTGCTGCATGGTTTAAAAGTTCAAGATGGGCTTCTTCGGACCGATCCGGGTGTTCAAGACGGACCATTTCCACCTTTTCGAACTGGTGAACCCTGTTCAATCCTCTGTTGTCTTTCCCGTAGCTGCCTGCTTCTCTTCTGAAACACGGAGTGTAGCCGCAAAGCCTTACCGGAAGATCTGTTTCTTCCAGAAGCCGGTCTCTGTAAAGATTGGTTATCGGCACTTCTCCAGTAGGGACAAGGTAGAGATTGTCGTGGCCTATCCTGTACATGTCATCATCCATTTTTGGAAGTTGAGCCGTTGCAGTCATGGATTCCGGCCGGGCCACAAAAGGAGCCCATACCTCATCCATTCCAGCCTGTGTGTGGTAATCCAGCATCCAGCTTATCAGGGTTCTTTGAAGCCTGGCGGCCCATCCTCTGAACAGAATAAAGTTGGAGCCAGCTATCTTACCGGCAGCTTCAGGCAGAAAAACCTTGCTCATCAGATCCCAGTGGGGTTTTGGCTGGAAACTGAATTCAGGAATGGTACCCCACGAGCGCACAATTACATTGTTATCTTCAGTGCCTTCAGGAACATCAGAGTCGGGAATATTCGGGAAGCTCAATTCCATTTCAGATAGCCGGGAGTTGAATTCAGAAACCCTCTGCTCCAGATCGGCAAGCTCGGCCCCGGTATTACGGCTTTTCTGCATTTCCTCTTCAGCGTCTTCTCCGTTTCGCTTCTTTATTGAAACTGTCTTTGAAAGCGTATTTCTTTGTTTCCGGAGCGCTTCTATTTCAAGCATGAGCTCCCGTTTTGATCTGTCCGCATCGAGCCACTGCTGTATGTCAATCTTTTCATTCTTCGCGGTGGCGGCGTCCGCCACTGTTTGAGGCTCTTTTCTTAATAGTTTTCTGTCAAGCATTTTTCATCTCCGGAATTTCAGTAAATTTTATAAAATATAGGGGAGGAATATAAGGAAACCTGTGGCTGCCGCCGAAATTGAAGCAGCCAGAACACCACCGGCAGCCACATCTTTTGCTTTGCCGGTCAGTTCGTGCCATTCCGGCGCCACGCGGTCTGCCAGGAATTCAAGTCCTGTATTAATGGCTTCAGCCGCCCATACCGCCCCGATGGCAAGAGAAATTATTGCCCAATGAACGGTGGTGATGTCAAGAACAAAGCCCAGGGCAATAACCACAATGGTGGAAACAAGATGAATTCTTCCGTTTCTCTGGGTTTTTACCAGAACGACAAGTCCACGAAAAGCGTGTTTGAAACTGTCCAGTTGTTTTCCTACCATAGCCCTGGAGTTATCCTTCCTTCTGTGTCAATTGATAACGAAAACTTTACACCACCTGCAGGATGGTCGTTATCTACCATCGAGGCAGCGATACCGCATGCTGTTCCCACTGCGGCTCCCATCAAAACATCCGAAGGGAAATGCCTGCCGAGATTAACTCTGGACAGGCAGGTGTACACAGCAACCGCGGCGGCCGGTATTCCAACCTCGGCACCGTATCTGTGCCACAGAACAACGGCAGCGCATGAAGTTCCGGCTGCATGTCCGGAAGGAAAGCTTGTAGTGTCGGTTCCATCCGGTCTTGTTCTTCCAGTGGAAACCTTGGCTATCAGAGTGATACCGTAGGAGTACAACAGTCCCCGGCACAGCTCTTCACCAGTAGCTTCAAGATCGTCAGAGCCCGCTGCTTTTCCTGCAATCCACACAACGGCTGAAGATACAGGAAGAGCTTTACCAAAGAGAAAATCATCTACCCTGTCTAAAGTGTTGAAGGGCGATTCCGGCATAAAACCGCTGTATCCCTCCGGGTCTTCTGTTCTGTATGCAAAGAAAGAACCGGCAGCCCCTGCCGCCAGAACAGAAGCAGGAACTGCAGAGAACAGGTTGCGGCCAGTTTCCAGTGTGTTGTCTGTCAGTTCACCGGCAATGGCGGTGGAACAGACAAAAACTGCTATCAGAAATCTATTTTTCGTAGAATTCCCTGATGGCTGTGATAACTTCATTCTGTTCTTCTCCGGTCAGTTCCCCGAACACAGGCAGAGAAATAACCTTTTCACTTGAGTCTTCTGAAACCCTGAAGTCTCCCTTTGAGTATCCGAGATTGGCAAAGCACTGCTGGAGATGGAGTGGCAGCGGGTAGTAGACAGCACATCCGATCTGTTTTTTGCGGAGAAAGGCGAGCAGTTCGTCTCTGTTCTCGGCCAGAACCGTGTACTGGTTGTAGATAGACCAGGCTCTGGGGTCGATAACCGGAGTTTTTATCTGGGGCAGATCTGCAAAAGCCTCGGCATATCTTTCGGCGTTTGCCCTTCTTCCAGCGTGCCACTGTTCAAGTTTGCGAAGTTTAACCCTGAGAAAACCGGCCTGGATGGCATCCATACGGCTGTTGGTTCCAACTTCGGAATGCAGGTAGCCCTTTCCTCCGTGTTCACGGAGGCTTCTAAGCCGTTCAGCGAGTTTCAGATCATTTGTTGTAAGCATTCCGCCATCACCGAGAGCTCCAAGATTTTTTGACGGGAAGAAGCTGAAACATCCCACGGTGCCCGTGGATCCTGCTCTGGACTGTCTCCATTTAGCGCCGGCAGCCTGAGCGGCATCTTCGACAACTGGAATATCCCAGTTGGAGGCAGTTGAGTTTATGGCATCCATGTTACAGATCTGTCCGAAGATGTGAACAGGCACGATTGCCGCAACACGCCTTGCCGTTCCCTTGTGTACAACACCACGGTCTGTTATCGCGCAGTTGGTGTTCAGCCATTCTTCAAGAAGATCTGGATCCATGTTGAATGTATCCGGAAGAATATCAACAAAAACCGGAGTACCGCCGGCCCTGACAATGGATCCCGCAGTGGCGAAAAAAGTAAAGGGTACAGTGATAACAAGTTCATCCCTCTTCAGCCCTGCCGCTTGAAGAGCAAGAATAAGAGCATCGGTTCCAGAAGCGCATGCAACTGCATCCGCAGTACCTGAATACTCTGCAAATTCTCTTTCGAATGCCTCCATTTCAGGGCCCTTTATAAAGCGTGATGTAGAGAGAGCATCGGTGAAAACCCGGGTAAGCTCGTCTTTTATATCAGCATGCTGGCGGTTTATGTCCAGAAGTGGTACCCGCATTTGTATTTTCCTTTCGCCAGTGAATCAGTGCGCTCCCTTTCCTGTAAGAACCACAAGAACAGTTCTTGCGAGAATTTCCAGGTCCAGGAAGAGTGACTGGTTTTCTATGTATTGAAAATCATGGGTCAGTTTCCTCGAAACATCTTCGATACTGGTATCATACTCAAGGTTGACCTGAGCCCATCCTGTTATTCCGGGTTTAACCGTGAGGCGTTTGTCGTAAAACGGATAGATGGTTCGAAGCTCCTGTATTATCTCCGGTCTTTCCGGCCTTGGCCCTACCACGGCCATGTCTCCGGAGAGAACGTTAAGAAACTGGGGAACCTCATCAATTCTGGTTTTTCTCAGCAGACCGCCTATCTTTGTAATTCTTGTATCATCTTTTCCTGCCCACACAGCACCTGTGGTTTTTTCGGCATTGGTCACCATGGATCTGAATTTAAAGATTCTGTAAATTTTACCGCCTTTACCTGTTCTTTTCTGCCGGTAGAACACACTTCCCGGTGAATCGATTACAATCAGAAGACTTACAATGATCCACAAAGGCAGTCCCAGAATGATCACCAGAAGGCTTACAACATAATCTCCGGTTGTTTTTACCAGTTTTTCCCAGAATGAAAGTCTGTCTGGGACCAGTTCCATCAGAGGCTGTCCAAGAATCTGTGTGTTGTGTACATGGCCGGCTACTACATCAAACAGGTCGGGCACAAGCTTAACCCTTATTCCGCTCTGTACAGCGGGGAGCAGCAGGCTGAGAATGTCATCGTGGAAATTGGATGCAATAGTAACCAGAAGGTCTGTGATACCATGTTTTTCCGCAAGAGCTGATATATCACTGATTTCGCCCAGTGGAGGTTCGGTAATTGCAGGGTTGTCTACAGGATGTGGAGGGTTGACAAACCCGATTACATTGTATCCCAGAGACGGGTTGATTGCAAGATAATCAACCAGTTCCTTTGCAGACTTGCCAAGGCCTATAACCAGAACATTTCGCTGGAGCAGAGATTTCTTTGCCAGCCTTCTCTCCAGCAGTCTCGAGAAGCTTCTTGCGGTGTATACAAACAAGTTCATAAAAGAGAAGTAGACAAAGAATATCCAGCGACCTATGGATGCCTGGGGTGTTGCAAGAAAAGAGAACAGGGAGAGAATCACAAATCCGGCAACCACAGGTTTGAAAACCATTCTTATTTCGTCTGCCCAGCTTCGATCCCAGTGGAGTCGGTATGCTCCGGTAAGAGCAAAGATTATCCACCAGTACACAATTGAAGCGAGGCTGCCGTAGATTATTATGTGTGTGGAGACGGGTGAAGTGCCGGGGAAAATATTCAGGTTGAACTTGACAACAGCAGACAGGTAAAGAGCCAGGAAGACGGCGACAGCATCAAAAAACATTCCCAGGAAAATACTGAATTTTTTCACGACTTCATTCCAAACAGGTACTTTTTGAAAGTGGAGAATGCCCTGAGGGTCCGACGACCTTCTGTTGTGGGGTGAAGAATGGTTTGAACAGCTTTGTAGAAAAGATATCCAGGCCTGAGATAAAATTTACGTCTGGCGTAATCGCACCACTCAACCAGATCGTCAGACGACAGATCGGGCAGATCAACCACACAGTTGTGGAGCCCATCTGCTGTGAGCCACTGGCGGTAGTCTTCTGTTCTGAGATTGCCAGACAAACGGTATTGCTGGTACAGCCTGGTTCCCGGATAGGCCATAATGGGAAAGAACTGCGCTGTGTCCGGTTTCAGTCTTATGGCCATTTTCAGTGTCATTGCAAGAGTTTGCTTTGTCTCTCCGGGGTTCCCGGCCATGAAACACCCGTGAACAAGCAATCCCGCCTTTCTGGCTCTCTTTGCAAAACTGAGGTTCTGTTCTACAGTGGTTCCCTTGTTCACTCCGTTCAGAATAGACTGACTTCCGGATTCGTATCCAACAATAATCATTCTACAACCGGCGCGGCGCATTTTCTTCATGGCTTCAAGGGAGAGATTAGCCCTGGTGTTTGCCGTCCACGGCAGTTTGCAGCCGGCGGCAATAAGGGCATCGGAAACTTCCTCAACCCTTCTGGAGTCTACACTGAAGGTATCGTCCTCAAAGACTATTTCCTGAACCTGTGGGAAATACCGTTGTATCTTCAAAAATTCTTCCGCAACATTTTCGGCTGATCTGGCGCGGTAGGTTCCTCCATGAAGAACCTGAGGCCACACACAGTAGGAACACTTGAAAGGACAGCCCCTGCTTGTGATTATCATTACCGAAGGATACCTGGCAGCGGCAAAAAAGTAGTTTTCCGGTTTCAAGTGTTTTTTGTACACATCCGCAAGCATGGGAAGGGAATCCAGGTCTGATACGGCTTCCCTGTTTCCTGTGAAAACAGGTTTATCTTCCGTATTCAGCCACAGTCCGGGAACATCGCGGAGATCGGTACCATTCTGCAGAGCGCTTGCGGCTTGGGAAACCGTAAGGTCGTATTCCCCCGCGGCGACAGCTGTAACATGCGGTGCCTCCTGTAGAACCTTTTCAGGGAGTGCACTTACATGGGTACCCACAAGAAAGATAGAACAATCGGGAAGAATTTCGGCAATCTCCTTTGAAACCTCAAGGTCGCTGTGGATAGAAGGCGTGCTTGTGTCCATAACAACAAGTTCCGGCGATACTTCAGCCAGCTTTTCAAGAAGATCCCGTCTGGTGATGTCAGCAGCCGGGCAGTCAAGAAAAACAACATCGTGTCCTGCCTGTTCAAGAGTGCCAACTGCGTAAGCCAGCCAGAATGGCCAGTACATTGTTCCACTTTTTACTATTGCCGGCGATCTTGATGTCCTTGAAAATCGGCCATCCATGAAAGGCGGGTTTACAACTGCAGCTTTCATACCAGAGATTCTATTCGTTCGAGATACCGGTCAGCTGTTTTTTCCCATGAAAAAACAGTTGACCTTTTCTGACCAAGATCACCAAGCCTCTTCAGCTCTTCCGGTGAGGCTGCTGAAAGTTCGGCCATGCCGCGCATTATATCAATGATGGAGTAGGGATCGATCAGAACACCTGTATCTCCCACAACTTCTTCAAGGGCTGTAGTTTTTGATGCCATTACAGGGGCTCCCGTCGCCATTGCCTCAAGAGCCGGAAGTCCGAAGCCTTCATAAACCGAGGGAATGAGAAGAGCTTTGCAGGTCTTGTAGAGGTTCCGTAGTTTGTCATCGGAAATATGGGTCAGAACCTTGATATTTGATCTGGCCGGATTAGAATCGAGGTGTTTACGGAAATGACCGTATGCCCTGTCTTTTCTCACAACCATGGTAAGGGGCGGAGTGTTTCTATTGAGAGCCCATAGCCGGCCGTAGGCTGTGAGGAACCGGGGTATGTTCTTGTAGCCCCGTGCATTGCCTACATACAGAAAGAAGTTCTCTCTATCCTTACTTACGGACACCGGAGACGAGAATAGGGCCTGCCCCTCGCCTGTAATAAAAACTATATCGGTGACCGACTTAAAACTTCTCATCACATCCAGTTTCGTAGTCCTTGTTGGAACCGCAATAGCAGACGCATGGCTTGTGGAAGTCTTTAACGCCTTTCGAAAAAGGAATCGACTGAAAGCATTTCTGATAATACTGTTACCGAAATAACAGGGCAGGTTGAGAACCATAAGGTCGTGTATAGTTATTATTGAGGGCGCTTCCGGCTGTGGCCCGGCCATGGAGAAGTTGAGAAACACATCGGGGGAAATGCTGTCTATGCGCTTTGTGAGTTTTTTGTTCGCGCGGGAGCTGAATCTTGATGAGTCATCAATTATTACCTCTGCTCCGGTATCATCAAGGTGAAATGCGGCATTTTTCCCTGCAAGTGCAGTTACTTTCCAGTCTGGACGTTTGTTAAGGATGCACCTTGTAACATTCAGAGAAAACCTGCTGATACCGTCAATGTTCTTCTGTACAGCTCTGGCATCAATAACCAGGTGAATACTCATCTGGTAAGCCCTCTTTTTTTCAGTTCTTCCGTGGCTTTGTCAACCATATCCACCGCAGTCTGGCTGCCGACCCAGCTGCAGAGCTCGCTTACGCCATCTTCAAAGGCTATAGATGCCCGGAAACCAAGCAGGTCTTCGGCCCTGGAAATATCAGCGTAGCAGTGACGGATATCTCCCGCTCTGTATTGATTGTTCACTATGAAGTTGTCTGAAGGTTTTCCAAGCTCTCGCGCGATTGCCGTTCCTACATCCATTATTGACAATTTGCGTCCTGTACCCAGATTGAAGACCTCGCCATTTGCTTTGTCGCTCTCAATGGCGGCGAGACAGCCTCTGGCAATATCGTGTACATGAATGAAGTCTCTGCTCTGTCCTCCGTCCTCAAAAACCACAGGAGGTTTGTCGTTCAGCAGTCTGGAAGCAAAAATAGCACCAACTCCGGTGTAGGGGTTGGAGAGGGCCTGCCTTTCACCGTACACATTGAAAAAACGCATTGCGGTTACTGGAATACCGTAGGCATCTCCAACGGCAAGGAACAGCTCTTCATGGTCTCTTTTGTTTACAGCGTAAACACTGGTGGGAAACAGAGGTTTGGTCTCCGGAGTGGGTGCTGGAATGCAGGGTTGTGAGCAGACAGGGCACAGCATATCCCACCTGCGACTGGCAAGTTGTTCCGCCGGTCTCAGTTTTGGGTTGACCTCTCCACAAGATGGACAGATGTAAAGGCCTTCACCGTAAATGGACATTGAGCTGGCAACCAGCATTTTTTCAATGTGGTCTTTCTGCTGAACTGCCTGTTCCAGCACAACTGCGGCGCCCATGGTGTTTATGGATGTATATCTGGTTATTTCATACATGGATTGTCCAACGCCTACTGCTGCTGCAAAATGGACCAGAATATCTGCCTGTTTCAGGGTGCGCGAAAACAGATCAGCATCTCTCACATCTCCAACAACGAGTTCTATTTCCCTGTTCAGATAGGCAGGTCTTTCGGGGTTCTCTCCGTGAACCTGTTTATCCAGGTTATCGTAGGCTGTAACTTCGTATCCTCTGGACAGAAACAGATCTCCCAGATGTGATCCTATAAAACCGGCTCCGCCTGTGATCAGTACTTTTTTGCCCATAGCTTCCCCTCATTTAAACACAAGGGGATAACTACCCCCTGAACACAATACCTGTGAACGGTCTAAAATAACAGAAATTGTCTTTTTCGTACACCTTGATGGTAATGTCAGTTCCCGAAGGACCGCAGAGCCTCTTTTGTTTTCTCCGCACAGTTCTGCCAGGTCAGTTTTTTTATGAGTTCATGTCTCTTCTGTTTCTGTCTATCGGTTACTCCAGAGTCCAGAGCAAGCTCGATGCCGTACGCAATTGATTCAGGATCATCCGGATTTACCATCCACGCCGTTTCCGCAAAAAACTCGCCCAGAGCACTGGTATCTGACGCGACCACTGGAAGCCCCCAGGTAAAGGCTTCTGGAACAGTAAATCCGAAACCTTCATAATGGGCAGGATGAATCAGACACATTGCTTCTGAATACAACTTTACCAGTTCCTCATCAGAGATGTATCCGGTAAACCTGACCTTTTGATCGATGTTCAGCTTAATCGCCAGCTCTTTGTACTCTCCGGCTCTGAATCCGTCCTTTCCCGCGATTACCAGGGGCGGGATTTCTTTTCTGGCACCAAGAATGGAATAAGCCCTGAGCAAACCGTCAATGTTTTTTCTTGGTTCAACCGTTCCCACATTCAACAGGTGTCTCCCGGGACCTTTTCTGCTTTCTTCCGATGAGAAGTGATCAATACCAAGCGGCGTAACAAAAACTCTGTCTTCAACCTGAGGGAACAGGCCTAGAAGGTCATCTTTTGTTGAGTTTGAATTGGTAACTATGCAATCCGCGTTTCTGACCACTCTTCTTATTCGCTTAACCCAGAGCTGTGTATCTTTTTTTGTTTTCATGTGGCCGTAGAGGAATGGACCCATGTCGTGTATCATGCAGACCTGGCGGAAAGTTGAACTTGCAGGCAGCATGCTGCAGTTTGCGCTGTGAACCCAGCTGATTTCAGCTCTTGATGCACGGATTGAAGGCCACAGGTAGTCTGTTATCCGGCGTGGCCAGGGGTAGAACACGGTTTTGTCAAGGCTTCCGTTTGCAACGGGAGGCAGCTTCTTCTTAAACTGTGACATCCAGATCTCAATTGGCGTTCCGGATCGCATGTACGCCTTGATAAGTTCCACTCCGTATCTACCGATTCCGGTGTTCATACGTGCATCGTAATCGATATTGAAAGCTATTTTCACAATTCCTCCAAAATCGTGGTCAGCTCTTGTATTCCTGACTTGAGATTTCTTTTGCCGGTAACAAACGCGTATGCATTTTCTTCCATGTCTGAATTCCGAATATGAAGAACTCTTGCAAGAAGTTCCGCTCCGGACTGTACAGTTCCATCAAACAGGAAACCGGTTTCCCCGTGAATAATATTGTCTGGGAAGCCACCTTCCGAAATAGCGATTACCGGTGTTCTACACGCCATAGCCTCCAGGGGAACAAGACCGTAAGGTTCACGCCTCTGACAGCAGAGAACGGCTGTGGCGTTCTGATACAAAGTTCTTAGTTCAGTGTTGGTAATAGACTTTTCAATACGCATTTCCACAGACAGCCTGTCGGCGAGGCCAGACAGTTGTGCGGAGTATCCGGGATATTCCCTGTCAGCAATAATACGCAGAGACGGTCTTTCTGTCGGTGGAATGCTCCCAAGTATTCTTATGACTGTTTCGTGGCCTTTGTACGGCCACAGAGCTCCAACCGACAGTACAAAATTTTCTCTGCTGTCTGTGTTCTCCGCCGGGCAGAAGAAATTTGTGTCAATACCCGGTCTGATAACAGTAGAGTCTCTGTGATAGTACTGTTTTATGTTCTGTTTCATGTATCTGGAAAAGGTGGCAACCGCAGTTGCGTTCCGCACAGACACCCTGTCCATTCTTTTCTCAACGGCACACAGAGGCTTCAGTGCCAGCTCTGAAACAAATGATCCTGTTCTTTTAATGATGTCAGATTCGTAGATATGTCTCGGGTGTTCAAAACAGTAGTAAAGGGCAGGGATTTTAAGGTAATCAAGAACAGGAGGGGCCGCTATCGGCATAGAATTATGAACAAGAGCCACGTCAGCATTTGAATTGATGCTTTTTGCTATTGTTCCACACACACTTTTGAAACTTATAAGCCGTGCTATCAGGAAAACAGGAGCAACCGGGCGCAGAATCCCCGAGGGCTTTCTCCACAGTGGGTACGGATAGACAGTCTCCGAAATATTTTTGAGATTCTTAAGTCGGGAACCACCATCCGGACGGTTCAAATGAACATGAAACCTCTCGGCCAGCCCTTCTGTGAACTGCTTTACAACTCTTATCCCTCCTCCAGACGGAAGCATATGAAAAACAGCTATTCTTTTTTTAAAACCCAGAAGAAGCCTCCCCGGTGTCTTTTTTCTTTTCCCGAAGATATTTCATGGTGTACAAAATGGAAAGGTCTTTCAAACAGGCCGCTTCCGTTGTATTTTCAAAGGTCCGGTAACAGGTCACGAAAGGCAGTACCATGAACAATGTTCTTCTGGTTGGAAACGATGGCAGCCGAACCTCCGCCAGTACGGGTACCGGCGCTTGTACAGCCAGAACAATTCGTTTCAGGAATGCTTTGGTCAGCCGTGGCTTCAGCGTTTCTGTCTGCTCTCCTGGTGAGGGCAGGTCAGGAGCGCGCGAGGTAACGGGAATTCTCGCCGAACACCAGTTCGATTGTATAGTGGCTATAAGTCCTTTTCCAGCTGAGGCTGTTGTTATGGCAGATACGAAACTTCCCATGTGGATAGATATGAACGGTACACATCCTGCCGAGCTTCAACTGGAATCGCGTGACGATGGGAGATCGGGGGAAAGAATGCTTAGAATGCTTTCCCTCGAAAACATGCTGCTTGCCAGGGGTGATGCGTTTTCAGCCCCTTCTCGAAGACAGTCGTATGCGGTTTACGGGGAATTGCTTCTTCTTGGACGTGGCCTGCGGTCCGATAACTGCCGGCTGACAGTTTCCCCAATTCCACACTGTTCGAACGAAGTAGATTATGTAAGGAGCGATCCGGACGGTTTTTTCAGAATTATTTCAACGGGATCATTCAACCTCTGGTTTGATGAAATCATGTTGTTTAAAGCTCTTGAGTCTGCCATGGACAGGAACGGTTCAATTATTGCCGAAATTACAGGCGGCAGAATCCCATTTTCTCCGGAAAAGTACGACAACTTTCGCGAAATGGTAGCTGCATCAAAGTTCAAGGATCGATTTCTTCTTCACGGCTGGGTTTCCACAGAGGAACTCGCCGGCGTGTACTCAAGGGCTTCTATTGCAGCATACACAGATATCCCCTGCGCTGAAACTCTGCTTGGAGCAAGAACAAGAGTTCTGGACTGGGTGAGCAGAGGAATTCCGGTTGTCTGTACCGATGGAGCCGAGATATCAGAGGACATCAGCAGGCATAATCTGGGAGTTGTTGTGCCCCCAGGAGACAGTGCCGCAATGGCAGAGGCCTTTCTTGCTCTCGCGGCAGATAACTCGGTCAGACAGAGAATTTCACAGAACCAAAAAAAATGGAGTAACTCAGAGGGGTCTATTTCGCAGGTGTTCGAGCCTCTGTTCGAGTGGTGCGAGAATCCCTGTGCTGTTCGAAAAGAACAGTACGGGAAACCCACAGTACCGGTGATGAACAGTCCGGTCTATCTGAGCAGGATATACAGGGAGCTTGCGGGCTCCGCAGGGTTTATCTATGCGCTGAAGAGGGTTTTTCGGAAGGTGCTGCGATTACCTGACCGCCGCGTCGAATGATGATTTCCGCCTTTTTGTAAAGCGTTTGCTTTGTGTGCCCTGTCTTATTCTGTACAGCAAAACGAGTAAACACATTCTCTGCCGGAATTGCCGCGGTGAAAGTTTCTACCGGCATTGCAAACCCGTCTTTCGTTCCTTTTAAAATAGCTTTGGCAAGGGTGAAGCGTCCTCTGAAAACGCTGGCAATGAACCAGAGATTCTGCCATTTTCTGATTACTGGAGCCAGTTCCGTAAATGTTTTCCTGTCCAGGTGTTTTCTCAGTACGAGAATCCTGTTTCTTATGCACAGGTGTTCTTTGAAGAAACTTCCTCTGCCTGTTGTTGCTGAATGCATGTGTCTGACCACGGCTGCTGGTTCGTATACTATTCTCCACCCTGTTCTGTTGAGTTCGAAACCTAGATCAAGGTCTTCCTGATAGATAAACAGCTTGTCCCAGAAGAGCCTGGAAGGATCCGGCAGAGCGGCCCGTCTTACCATAACAGCTCCTCCGCAGGGGAAAGCAAGATCCATCTGTTCCGTAAAGCGTGATGCAGGTTCTCCTTTACCTATGTCTCTGGAAAAACCCATCCAGTCAATTTCGCCTCCGGCGGAGTCCATCGTATTAACGTTACTGATGTTTCTTATGGAACTGGTTACAGCGCCAACAGAGGGGTCATCCATGCGTTTTTCCAGGTTGCTGAGCCAGCCAGGTTCTACAATACAGTCGTTGTTCAGAAGAACGAGCAGATCTCCTGACGCGGCTGTGATACCCGCGTTGTTCGCCCCGGTGAATCCTGTATTACTTTCCAGGGAAATCAGTGTTACATCGGGGAAATCCCTCCTGATTATTTCAACAGATCCATCGCTTGAACCGTTGTCTACTACAACTATCTGATCGGGTTTTCTGTCGTGTTCCTGAAGAGAAACAAGGCAGTTTCGGAGTATTTTTATTCCGTTGTAATTAGGTACAATTACAGAAGTGGTCATGGTTGTTCCTCCGAGGGGAAAAGCCTCTCCGGTCTGATATCCGGTCGATTATTAACACCGTGAATCAGTCCCAGCCACATCCAGTACACCAGGTTCCCTTTTTTTCCTGCGGGGTACAGCACTGTTTTCAGCAGGGTAACCGCGAAGTAGTACAGGGTGAACAGGAAAAATGAGAAACGGCTGAGATGGCGACGGGCAACTACAAAGCGGTTTCTGTGAGTAAAATATATAGCAAACGGGGAATAGATTCCACCGACGCTTATGGATATATGGTGCAGTACAATTGCGCTGGGTATTAGCTGTATGTTCAACCCCATTTTTTTCACACGGAAACACAGATCGGTGTCTTCGTAGTAAACGAAAAGGTCTGGGTCCTGCCTGCCGGCTTTCTTGTAGTCGTCTGCACGCATCATCATGGCGCATCCGGTTACCTGTTCCATTTCTACTGGATGGTCCGGGAGGTCAGAGATCTTTTTGTAAATTTGAGACAGGTACATTCTGGCATAACTGTATCTGCCACCTGCGCTCCAGATAGTATCCGGCCTGTTAGCATATGGAATGGCTGGTGCGGTGATCCCTGTTTCATCATGATTTTGAAGGTAGTTTACAAGCAGACTGACAGTATCTGGAAAGACCTCGGTATCGTTGTTAAGGATGAACACAAAATCCACATTCTTCTTCTGCACCATCTCGAATGCTTTGTTGTTGCCTGCTGTGAGCCCGACGTTGGATATATTTTTGTGAAAAACCAGTTCATCTGTATTTTCGACCCAGTCAGGTACAGGCCCGGAAGAATTATCAACCAGACCGATCACAACAGAAACACCATCGGAGGCAAGAAGAGAATCCACGCACTTTTTTGTTAATTCCCATTGGTTGTAGTTAACGAGAAGTACTCCCACCCGTGCTTTTACTGGATATGTGGTACCAATCATTTTCTTCCTGCCCGTTGTCTGTGATACTGTATGCTGAATCAGGTAGAATAGTGTTTCCGGCTGCAAAAAGAAAGGTACTGCTGCTGGGGCGGAGTGCTGGTGATCCGGGCATGATCTGTGTATTCAAATGTATTATACTGTGTTCTATTCAGTTGATTCATCAAGATATTTCGGAGGGTTCTTTGGCTTTACCTGTAACGGTTGTAACAGTTGCATTTGGCAACCGCCAGGTTGTTCAAACGTGGACAGAGCAGTGGTCCCGCGCCGGCGCGAACTGTATTATAACCAACAATGGCAGTGCTGTTCCAGCTGGGGTAACCGGTGATGCTATCGTGCTGCAATCACCTGTTAACAGCGGCTTCGGAGCAGGCATAAACCTTGCTGTGCAGCGTGCGGAGACTCCTGTTGTTCTAATAACAAATCCCGATACTTTACCTGTTGCTCCAGACGCCCTTAAAACACTCACGGATTTTCACACCAGGGGCAGTCTTTCAGGTAGTCGCACAGTTAACTCGGCCGGAAGAGAAGTTTATTCAACAGGCACCTGGCCAACTGTAAAGTGGGTTAGATCGCAGGTATTCCGCCCGGCGGGAACACTGTGGCGGAAAGACAGTATAGACTGGCTTCAGGGTTCTCTAATAATGGTACACAGAGATGACTTTTTACAACTTGGCGGGTTCGCCAGAAACTATCCGCTGTACTTTGAAGATGTGGATCTGTGTTTCAGGGCGAGAAAACAGGGGATGAAAGTTGATTTTTGCGAAGAGAGCAGTTTTATACACAACGAGGGATCGGGCTCCGAAAAGGCTGTCTCATCCAGGCTTTCCTGTTTTCACTGGGGTATGCTGGAATTCTTTAAAAGCAACGACTCTGTCAATGCCGCCCTTGTAAGAAGAATAATTATTGCCAAGTGTATTCTCAGGTTGTTTGTGTATGCACCGACTGACAGGGAAGCTTTTAAGGGATACTACAGAGCACTTCAGTCGGTTTACAGCTCAACAGCTCCCGTGCTGCCGGGGCGGGGTCAGTGACCGGCAAGGCAACCCCGGCGGGAGACAGCAAACTGCTGGGGCTTTCTGCTCTATCTTTAAGCAGCATACTCACTGCACTGTTGACATATCTCCGATTTGCTCAGATAACAGCTGTTTTTGGAACAAACTGGGAAACAGATGCCCTGACAGTAGCAATGGTATTTCCGTTTCTTGTACGGGGAGTAGTCGCCCATTCTTTTGGCTCTGCGTTCATCCCTATCTATTCCAGGGTTATGGAGCAGCGAGGCCGCGAAGGTGCCGTTGCATTCGTAAATAAAACCATATCCTGGCTGCTTCTTACCAGTTCACTTCTTGTAGCTGTACTCTGGTTTACCAGTGGATATCTTGTGAGAATAGTAAGTCCCAACGGTTCTCCTGAATTGCTGCTTCTAGCTTCCAGCCTTCTCAAGATACTTTTGCCTGTGGTGATTCTAGGTACATCCAGTGGGATACTGTCAAATTTTATCAAGTACGATAGAAGATTTGTCACTCTTTCCATTTCCGGTTTGCTTGGATTAGCTCTGTCCTTCACTGTTCTGTTAGTTGCCGGGGACCGGATAGGTATTGTAATTCTACCCATATCAGTGCTTGCGGGAAGTCTGGTTACCTTCGTTTTCCTTCTTGTTCAGAGTTTCAGAAGCGGTTTCAAAATTCAACCGTCGCTCCAGGGTGATCCCTTCATGGCTCAACTAGCCAGAATGGCTGTACCTGTGGTCGGAGGGACCCTGGCGGGGTTTTTTGCTCCCGTGGCAGACAAGATGCTGGCTTCCTTTCTTCAGGAGAGTTCAGTAACAGCCATTGATTATGCAAACAGGATAAAAAATATAGTTCTAGCCGTTGTATTCTTCCCTTTCCTCACATTTGCAGATCTCAGCTTCTCCGCAGAAGCGGCAAAAGGCAGGAAGGAAGAGCTTCTTGCCGTTCTTCGAAAGAGCATTAACACTACATCACTTGTGATGTTCCCCACCGCCGCGCTGGTAACGGTTCTGGCTGTTCCGGCTGTGTCGGTGCTTTTTCAGAGAGGTAACTTCACCGGTGAGGATTCCAGGTACATCGGTTATGCTCTGGCGTTCTATGCTCCGTGGCTGGCACAGTTCGGTATAGGCTCGCTGGTTTCCAGAGCCTTTTATGCCCAGAAGGATTCTACAACACCAGTAGTCATCGGCATTTTCGGAATAGTTACCAATGTTTTACTGAATGTAATACTGGTGGGGCCTCTTGGCATTGGCGGCCTTGCTCTTGCTACAACTGTAACATCTACCGGCAAAACTGTTTATCTGATATGGTCTCTCTCGAGAAAAATGGGAGGATTGAACCTGCGTCTGATTGTAAGAGAACAGCTTGTGATTCTTGCGTCTAACGGAATACTCGTCGTCAGCAGTCTGGTGCTGTTGCACCTGTGGCCATTCTCCATACAGGCTCCTCTGTTAACGAGATTTGCTCAGCTTGTTACCTATACCGCCGGTGGCGGGATATTAATGGTTGTGGCTCTCCGCGGTATGGGCAGCACTACGCTGTCTGGTTTCATATCTCAAATATCAGACAAAATCAAAAGCAGAAGAACGGGAGAGTAGCAGTCAGTTTGCCTCCGGGAAGTGCTCTTTCAATATTTCGTCAAAGCGTTTTCTGGGTATCTCCACCGAGTAGTATTTGTTTATCCAGTCTCTTGCTTTTCTGCGTGTTTCAAGGGTTTCCATCCAGTTTTCACTAAGGTAGTTGAACTGGTCCGCGAGATCCTGCGCTGTAACGAAAGTACTGACAAGGTCGGGTGCTTCGTGAACTATGTGGGTCCATGGTTTTGCCAGAGTGTACAGCCCGGAAGCCATGTAGGCATTTACCTTCATCTGATAAACCACTGGTGACACTTTCAAAACAGTAGCAACACCAGCCTGATAGCTGGTAAGAAGATCAGGTACCTTCAGCCTTGGAACAGGTGGCAGGCAGCGTACACGTCCACCGGTTTTGCTGCAGATTCTGGCAATTCTCTCCCTTTCGCTGCCTGTACCGACAATGTCTCCCTTCATAGTTCTGGAAAGCATTATTCCTTCAATGAACAATTCCGGTTCATGGATGCGGTCAATGCTGGTAAGCAGAATCGCTCTCTCTGCCGTCTTGCTTTCATTAAACCTGAATCTTGAGAGATCCTGATTGTGGGCCAGAACTTCAACTCCGGGAATGTGTGTTTCGGGGCAGCAAGTGGCGAAGACAGCATTTTTCATCAGAAGATCGAATTGAGTCGTATGATCAGTATCGCACAACTTGGAATGAAATCGCATTGCATACGGGAGCTGTAATTCCATTGCCGCATACCCGGCATCAGAATCCAGGCACAGAACGAAATCCGCCTTGAATTTGTGAAAGTGTTTTATAAGCGATTTTCTGAATTGCTGTCGTACAAAGGTATGTCTGTATCTTTCCGCTCTTTTCCACGGGCCGGTAAGAAAGCCAACATCTCCTGTCCCTACACACTTGATTCCTTCAATTGTTCTTGAACTGGCTCTGAGCTTTCGAATCACATACATTGCCTGATGACGAGATCCCAGAAGATCAAGGGGTGTTGTCCACCCTCCGGAGAATGCCGGAATAGTGTGGGTAGTTGCTACAATAATTCTCACAGATCAGTTTCCGAAAAGAGAATCAAATTTATCCCTGTATTCCCCTGGATTGCCGTCTTTTGCTCCTGTTGTGGCCGGCTTCCATTCTTCGCAGAAATTCTTACCCTGCCTGTCGGCCACCGCATCTGTTGTCATTGACCTGCACATCTGCGCCTCCGCATCCCACAGTCCGCACTGGATACATGAGTGAAGCCAGCAGTGGCATTTCTCGCAGACTGCGCTGAAAGGTACATTTTTCTGCGGCCAGTGTTCTCCGCAGAGGATACAATTCATAGTGTCAGATCTTTTCTTCCATAAGAGAGATTTCTGTTATCCTCCAGTCAGGACCAGTGCTGCCGGGAAGCTGTACTGTGTCACCTTTCGCCAGCCCAAGCAAAGCAGCTCCAAGTGGTGCTTTGTAGTTGATATAGCCTTTGTCCGCATCTGCATCCATGAGCCCGACCACAAACACTGTGCGGATTTCCGGGTCATCTCCCATCGACTCAATAATCACTCTGGTTGCCGGGCTTACAACATCTATGCTTACCTGTCCCACTGGATACGGTCTCATCAGCTTGAGTTGTTTCTGGTATCTGTTAAGCATCTCCAGCAGAAAATCCCGCTTTTCAAGAGCTGCTGTGTATTCGGCATTTTCAGACAGGTCACCATGGGAAGCCGCTTCGGCGATTGCTTTGGCTGCCAGTGGTATCTGTACTGTTCTGATGTCCTCTATCTCCTCTATTCTTCTGGCAATTCCTTCACGGCTGTTAAACAGGAAATCACTTTCCCAGAACCTTCTGATGTTTGTGAAGCCTCCGGTGCGTCTGCCTGAAAGTTCCCGTCTGGCCAGCAGAACAAGTCCTGTTTCCTGAGCACCCAGACTCTGCTCCAGATTCTCTGTAAGGGCTTCCAGTCTTCTTGTGTCAAGCAGTGAGATATGCTGTTCAAGCTGTGGTCTGAGTTTGTTCATAAGAATCATACAGATTCGTCTCTGTATTTCAGATTTGGCAAAATTAAGATTCTTCAGAGCCAGGAAAACTATTTTACCCGGTTCCATGTAGTTTTCCATTTTTGCCGATCGCTCCAGAGCCCACATGAAATGTGCCGTCTCTCCCGGGTCATCCAGAGCCTCAAGGATATACTTTTCATGGAGTTCCGGGTAGAACTCGTGGGCATGTTCAGCTGCCTGTTCCCTCATGGTTCTTGGAAGCTTGTCGAGAAGAGTCCAGATTTCTTTTTCATCGGGAGAGCTTTCAAAATACAGCTTCAGATACAGCTTTTTGCAGGGGACAGAGTGAATCTCCTCTATACTCCTCTGTACTCTTGCCGCCTTTGTTTCAAGTAGTTGTACTGTGTTTTCCTGAAAGTTCTCTGTCTTCCCTTTGCCGGAGCAGAGCCATGCAAGTTCGAAAACAGCACCTTTTTCAATATCTTCCAGAGCTGCAACCCGGTCAAAGATCTGCACCAGGGTGTTCTCCTCTTTTTTTGTTGATGATTTTAGCAGAGAGGCGACAATTTTTGTTTTCTCGGACATGGGAAGCTTTTTAAGGGCGATCACAGCTTCGACCTGGCTGAGCAGTGAAGAACTGTCCGCAGGTATTATAGAGTCTCCCATATCCATGTAGTCCGGGGAGTTGACGGTTGCAGCCTTAAGTATCTTCCACATCTGACGTGGCTTGAAATCCGATCCGTCCAGAAGCTTGAGAAGGTTTATTTCTTTGAGAGAGTTGTCTGTTGCCAGGTCACGGAAGGCTCTTTCAAGAAGTGAGTTTCCACCGTTATGAAGGAGGTTTGAGAATTCTTCCGGGTTTTTCCATCTCAGAACATGCAGAGAGTCTTCCGGCACCGGGCGCGTTGAGTTCCTTGTTGCTTCAACCGTCATGTCGTGGTTTCTTGCCCTTTGGAAATCAATGGTAAACGAGCTTCTGGACACCCGGAGTATTCTGCCCGGGCCAAAATCCCTGTGATAAACAAAGCTGCCCTCCTGGTATCGAATCAGTTCTTTAAGTTTTTTCCAGGATTCTTTCAGAGGCTTTTTCTCAGACAGTATTCCGCTTGCAGTAATAAATATTTCCAGCGGTTCAAACATAAGGTATCTGTCTCTCAGAGCTTCTACAAGTACTGTTGCTATTACGGAGGAGTGTTCGAACAGTTCTGCCGCACCTGAGGCGAATTCAAAAACATCATCTCTGTTTTCAGAATCCATTCTTTCTGCGGCGAGCTCTGCCAGGCGCAGAGGCAGATTCCCCTTCGCATTGTTTTGAAATACAGTAACGGCTTCAATCAGCTCTTCAGCTGGTGTTCCTTTGTCAAGCGCACTTTCCCATGCAGATTTAAAAGCATCGGAATTGCAACTTTCCGCCAATTCATAGAGTCTGGACAATAGACTTTCCTCTCCGGTAGTATTGCTCTTACAATAGTGCCAACAATAACAATCTGCCGCACCTTTGTGTTAGTCTTATTTCCAGGGAGGTCTCAGTGGACAGAAGAGAATTTTTAGAGAAAGCCGGAAAGGCCGGAGGAGCGCTTCTGCTTTCTTCGATTGCCGGCAAAGCAATGGCCGGAGAAATGGAGCAGAGTTCTGATGAATTATGGAGCAACGGTTCGTTTCTTCAGGACTGTGTAGATGTTTCCGGTGAAGCACAGGGAATGGTAAGGGCCAGAGTTGACGGTGTCTGGGGAGACTACTCCACCTCTGACCTGCCGGACGAGTTTCTTGAGTGGAACCTTTCAGCCAGAATAGATGTTCTTGACAACATCATGGGAATGATGACCGGTCAGGGGGGAGAACCTCCTTCTCTTGCAGGGCCGCACAATGCCGCTATGGCCACAAGAGGTTCCAGAAGAAATGACAGCATTCTGTCCATAAACAACGCCTTCAAGGGGATGGGTCTGTGTCCGCACAGGGAGATCATTGCCGATAAGATTACTTTCCTCCGGGAGAATTCAGATGCCCCGATGCCGGCAAAGATTGATTTTCTTAAAGACATGTATTCTGACCCTGCAAACTTCGACCTGACCAAACTGATCAGTCTCGAGCTTTACTCAACGCCGACATTCGAAACACACACATTCATCAATCTGATGAAGGAACCGGTTACCAGTCTCGTATTCCTCGACAACAAATCTTACGAGGTCAGGGGAATTGGTCAGCTTGTAGACCCGGAGGATACCTCATGCGGAGTGTACGCCACTCAGATAGTGGAGTACACAAACCTTGCACATTCTTTCTTCCACGGAGAGTTTCCAAGGCTTTTCCCTGGAATACTTGTTCATGTGCTTGAAACATTTGACAACACTCCGGGCACAGGCCGCGGAGTTCTGGTGCGCGTTTGATCCCAGGCGTTGTTATCTGTGACCTGGATGGAACTCTTATTTCGGTCTCAAGCGAGCTGGAGTTTGTTCTTGGCCTTTTCCGGAGAAAGGTATTGTCCAGGGCTGTTGTGATCAGGTTTCTGTACCACTATCTCAGACACCCAATCCGAACAATGCATGAGGGCAGAGGGTGGAACAGAGGGTACTTTGCCGGTCTGCCTGTAGATATTCTTCACGATGAGGTGGAAGACTGTACTCCACACCTGCTGAAAAAGGTAAGGCCAGAGGTCCTTAAGATTCTCAACGAACACAAGCAGGCAGGCGCTGAGGTTTTTATTCTCTCTGCCTCTCTTTCCCCTCTGGTGCAGGCTGTGGCTGAAGGTCTTGGCTTCAAGAGTTTCAGGGGAAGTATCCCTGTCGTAAAGAACGGTAAATGCACAGGCCATCTCATTGGTCAGAGACCCTACGGGAAAGCCAAGATCCCCCCCGCAATGGCCATGATGGACCAGCTTGGTCTTAAACCTTCTCAGGCTCTTGCCCTTGGAGACTCGTGGGGAGACAGATTCATTCTGGGGCTGTGCGGGTCTGCAATTGCAGTGCACCCGGTAAGGAAGCTCAGGAAACTGGCTATTCAGAACGACTGGACAATTCTCGATGGCAGGTAAGATGGTCAGAGCTCTTGGGGCAATATCCGGAGGGCTGGATGGTATGCTTGCCTGCAGAGTGCTGATGGATCAGGGTATCCATGTGGAAGCAATTACATTCAACAGCCCGTTTTTTGATGCTGAGGCCGGTAAACAGGCAGCGGCTGTTCTCGGCATTCCCTGGCGAGTAGTAGACTTTACCGCTGATATAGTCAACCTGCTGTTTGACCCGCCCAGTGGATTTGGAAAGAACATGAACCCCTGTATTGACTGTCATGCTGCCATGTTTGGAAAGTTGAAAGATATTGCAGAGGCAGAAGGGTTTGATTTTATCTTTACCGGCGAGGTTGTGGGTCAGAGGCCTATGAGCCAGAACAGAGGTTCTCTGAACCGGGTCAGGAATATTTCTTTAACAACCGATATTCTGCTCCGTCCCCTTTCCGCCAGAATTCTTGATCCTACTCCCATGGAGCAGGAAGGTCTTGTGGACAGAGAGAAACTTCTGGACCTTAACGGGAGAGGGCGATCCAGGCAGCTTGAGATGGCAAAAGATTACGGATTTTCCATTGTTCCTTCCCCAGGCGGAGGATGTCTGCTTACAGACCCGGGGTATGCAAACAGATTGAGGGTGCTCAGGGACACCGGGCTTCTGAATGGAGAAAATGCCCGTATGATAAGAACAGGCAGGATGTTTCTTCTTGACGGTGCTGTAGGCCTTGTCGGGCGGTCATCAGAAGAGAATGACAGGATGCTTGAAGCAGGCACGGGTATCCAGCTGGATATTCAAAAAATCCCCGGTCCTCTTGGTGTGCTTGTTGGCAGAAAAACCAGAGAGAACCTTACACTGCTCACTGCCATTATGGCTTCCTACACCAAGGCTACTGAACCAGTAACAGCACTGGTAATTTCAGGTGGAGACGAAACAGTTACCGCAGAAAGAATCAGTTCCGAGGATCGCAGCAGGTATATGGTTACCGTTTAAGATCAATCGTTGAGTTCGCCCGTCCATACGGTAACAGACATATTAGCGTAATCTGCAACTACAGGCAGGTCCAGATTCATAGGGCCAAAAGTTCCTTTTATAAGCAGCAGTTCCCTTCTGTCAGTGACTGATATGTTCGAGTTGAGATATTTCAGTGTTTCTTTGTGCACTGCTTCAAAGGAATACCAGTTGTCCTCATCAAACTCCAGGAACCAGAGTGCGAAAGCATAACTGCCAATGAACCCGCTTTTAAACACATCAATGTAGTGCCCTGCGCAGGGGATACCCCACCTTTCCTTGATAAAGCTCAGAAACCTGTCTGAATCGGACACTGTTGAGAAGAATTCTTCTTCATTCTCAAACTGATATTCCAGAGCTGCTATATCAAAACAGTCAGGCAGAACCCTGCTGCGCATGTTATCCAGGAAATCTTCCATGCAATCTCCTTTGCCTGCCTGCAATATGACCGTTCCTGTCTGTGATGACAATCGACAAAATGCCTATGCAATGTTACAAACTTTGTAACAGAATGGGTAGACTTTGTTACAAACTACGTAACATAAATAACCCAGGGAGGTATAGTGTTCTCGCGAAGCATAAACAGTTTTTTGCAGAAGTGGTTCAATGGGGCAAGGCGGAAGCCCCTGCTTATTCGTGGAGCAAGACAGACTGGCAAAACCACTGCTGTCAGAGAATTTGCCGGTAATATACCGGGATACATTGAGTTAAACATGGAGTACCCGGGAGAGAAACGTGTGTTTGAGCAGCAATTATCTGTTCAGGATCTGCTGAAATCAATACAGCTTTCCAGAAACAGAACAGCTCCTCTGAAAGAATCTCTTTTGTTTATTGATGAGATACAGGCGTGCCCTGCGGCTATCAGATATATCAGGCTGTTTTATGAACAGATACCGGAGCTTGCGGTGATCGTTTCAGGGTCGCTGCTTGAGGTCTATCTTCAGCATTCGGGAATTGAGTTTCCGGTAGGACAGGTAACCAGTATATCCATGCACCCACTATCATTCAGGGAGTATCTACACGCATTCCACAGGGAGGATATTGCGGCATTGCTGAATGCTGTTCCTATCCCTGATTACGCTGTTCCCGTGGTTTACAAAGAGTATGTAAAATTTGTTCTTGCCGGTGGAATGCCGGAGGCCACACAGGCTGTTCTTGGCGGTGCAGACGCTGGTGAGATGAAACTGTTGTATTCTTCTCTGCTTGTTTCTTTCCTTGACGATATCCCCAAATATGCGTCAAACAGAACAATGACAGAAGTTATCAGACATTGTCTGGAGTCGGTACCTGTGGAAACAGGTTCAAGAATAAAGTTTGCCGGATTCGGAAACTCGCAGTACAGATCGAGAGAAGTCGGTGAAGCAATGAGAATGCTTCAGAGAGCAGGGCTTGTCTCCATTGTTTACCCTGCCAGTAACATTAAACCTCCTCCGAAGCCAAACCTTCGAAAATCTCCAAAACTCTTTTATCTTGATTCCGGTCTTCTTGCTTATTCACTTGGGGCACAATGGAGTGAGGCTGGTACAATGGATCTAAACGGGGCTTTTAATGGGGTTCTGGCTGAACAATGTATTGCGCAGGCGTTGGTGAAATCTGATACTGTTCTCAGGTTCTGGGCCAGGGACAGCAGAGGGTCAAATTCCAAAGTCGATTTTGTTGTTCAGCACCGGGGAAAACTGATCCCGGTGGAGGTCAAGTCGGGAGCAACGGGCAGGCTTCGCTCTCTGCACAGGTTTATTGATGAATGTCCCCATGGATATGCAGTGAGGTTTTACTCCGGGCCGGTACAGGTCGATGATCTTCGTACACCTGCCGGGAAAGATTACAGTCTCTTGAACATGCCACACTTTCTTGCCGGGGAACTGTCTGAATACCTGAACTGGTTTGTTAAAAACTGACCTGTCTCTTAGGGTTGACAGTTTCGTATAGTGGCATTAGAGTACCACTATACGAAAAGGAAAGGAAGGCATGGCTCACATACTGCGGATATCAGAGGCTGCTTCGATCGCAATGCACGCTCTCATTCTTCTCGCGGAGAATATGAAAGAGCCTGTCAGCAACAGCCGTATAGCCGAAGCCTTTTCTATCAGTGCCAACCATTCGTCGAAGGTAATGCAAAGGCTGCTTAAAAGTGGGTATGTCAATGCAGTTCGAGGGCCTGGTGGTGGTTATACCCTTGCTGTCGATCCTGCCACTGTAACCCTTCTTGACGTATATATCACTATTGACGGAAAGCCCAGTACTTCCGGGTGCCTTTTTGGCGAAGAGAAACATTGTTCACTGCCGGTATGTCTTTTCGGAAGGCTGACATACGAGGCAGACGGGCTTATAGAGAAACACCTGGGGTCGGTAACCCTTGCCGATTACATGGACGAGGATATCGCTCTTACAAAGTAAAATCAGTTACCTGGATGTAGACAGAATTCCGGAAAGAATCCGGAGGAAATAAGGAGGAGACAATGAGTATGTTCTGCTATCAGTGTCAGGAAACACTGGGGAACAAAGGATGCACAGTTAACGGTATTTGCGGTAAAAAGGGAGACACTGCGATTCTTCAGGATCTTCTTATCTACACAGCAAAGGGGATTGCTGTTGTTGCAGATAAAGCTGGCAAAAACGATAAGGATATCAGCCATTTTATCACAAAGGCTCTTTTTACCACGATTACCAATGTGAATTTCGACGATGAAAGCCTTATCGGAATTATCAGACAGGGCCTTGCCCTCCGAGACGAAGTAAAGACCAGATACGGCGTAACTGGTGAACTGCACGACAGCGCAGTGTGGACAGCTGACACAAAAGAGGAATTTCTGAAGAAGGCGGAATCTGTGGGTGTTCTTTCCACAGAGAATGAAGATGTCAGATCACTGCGCGAGCTTCTTACCTATGGTCTCAAGGGAGTTGCAGCCTACGCGGATCACGCTTCTGTTCTGGGTTTTGAAGACCAGGCTGTCTTTGATTTCATGGTTGAAGGTCTTGCATCTACAACCAAAGACTTCAGCGTTGATGAAATGATCGCTCTGGTTATGAAAACAGGCGAAACTGCCGTTGGAGCCATGGCTATTCTCGACAAGGCAAACACAGCGACGTACGGCAACCCTGAAATTACAGAAGTGAATATTGGTGTAAGAAACAATCCCGGTATTCTTATTTCAGGCCATGATCTAAAGGATATGGAAGAATTGCTGAAGCAGACACAGGGTACAGGTGTTGATGTGTACACACACGGTGAGATGCTTCCTGCAAACTACTACCCTGCATTCCAGAAGTACGACAACTTCGTTGGAAACTACGGTAATGCCTGGTGGCTTCAGGACAAGGAATTTGCCTCTTTCAACGGCCCTGTAGTGATGACAACAAACTGCCTGGTTCCTCCGAAGAAAGAGTACAAAGACCGTGTTTTCACAACAGGAAATGTGGCATTCCCCGGAGTAAAGGACATTGCAGACAGAGCAGAAGACGGCGAGAAGGATTTCTCTCAGGTGATAGCAATGGCTAAGACTCTTCCTGCACCAACTGAAATTGAAACGGGAAGTATCGTTGGTGGATTTGCCCACGAGCAGGTATTTGCCCTCGCGGACAAGGTTGTTGATGCAGTGAAGTCAGGCGCCATTAAAAAGTTTGTTGTAATGGCTGGCTGCGACGGTCGCCAGAAGGCCAGAAGCTACTACACAGACTTCGCAAAGGCACTGCCTGAAGACACGGTGATACTTACAGCAGGTTGTGCGAAGTATCGTTACAACAAGCTCAATCTCGGTGATATAGGTGGCATTCCAAGGGTTCTTGATGCGGGCCAGTGCAATGACAGTTACTCTCTGGCACTTATTGCCCTGAAGCTCAAAGAAGTCTTCGAGCTTGATGATATCAACGAGCTGCCGATCGTTTACAACATTGCCTGGTACGAGCAGAAGGCAGTTACAGTTCTTCTTGCCCTTCTCTACCTCGGCGTAAAGAACATCCATCTCGGACCAACACTGCCGGCATTCCTGTCGCCTGCAGTTGTGAATGTTCTGGTTGAGAACTTCGGTATAGCTGGTATCTCAACTGTTGAGGACGATATTGAGAGTCTGATCAACTAGGTAGACCCTTTCAATTCCAGACAGAGGCTGCGGACTTCGCTCTGCGGCCTCTGCGTTTCCGGTTATTGACTCTGACAGGTGCCCTCTGCATTTTAAATGGACAACTGCCGTATTCAGCAGCAGACAGAGTGGGAGGATGTGCTTATGCTGCCCGTGATTACTTTTGTTCTTACTTTTCTTCCAACTGTGCTGCTTATGGTGTTTTTCTACAGAAGGGACAGAAACAGAGAACCTCGTAAAGTACTGATCGGAACCTTTCTTCTTGGTACTCTGTCGTTTCTTCCTGTGGTTTTTGTTGAGAACTTTCTTTCTTCACTTGGGGTGTTATCCGACGCAAATCCTCTCTTCTTCAACTTTTACGATATGTTCACGAATGTAGCCGTGCCAGAAGAGTCGTTCAAGCTGTTTGTCATACTTCTGTACAGTGCCCGTACTTCAGCATTCGACGAGCCTATGGATGGAGTTGTTTACGGAGTTACAGCAGCCCTTGGTTTCGCAACTCTCGAGAATGTTTTTTACGTGGTTGATGGTGGTCTGGGAACTGCCATAACCAGAGCTATACTGTCTATTCCCAGCCATGCGTTCTGGGGTGCAATTCTTGGCTATACCGTTGGTCAGGTCCGATTCAACAACAGAGGCAGGGGCCTTATCCTGATGGGATTGCTGATTTCTTCAGTGCTGCATGGTCTGTTCAATACTCTTCTGGTAACAATAGAGGGAAGCACATCGTACTCGGATTCCGTCAGCGGTTTTGTGATAATTACCATGCTTCACCTTCTGTTCATAGTTTTTGCCTTTGAGATCGTATGGGTTCTGCGAACAGTAAAGCGTCTGCGCAGGCAGCAGGACGAACTGGCAGCAGAGGATACTGAGTGAGAATACGTATTCCACATGTTACCGGGAATTTTCTTGCTATGCTGGCCGGGTACACCTGGGTTGCCGTTGGTCTGATGCTGGTTTACAGGGGCTGTTTATGGCTGACTGCAGCTCCAGCAGGAACCAACTGGCTGCTGCTTGCCGGTAGCGGTGTTTTCGCCGGTCTGCTGATACACCACTTCGGCTTTCTGAAGATTGTAAACAAAAACCTGACCAGAATAAAACAACTGGGAGACAAAGCACCTGTAACCTCTTTTATTCCCCTGAAGAGCTATCTCACCATAGCGATAATGGTTACCGCCGGCATCCTGCTCCGCCACTCAAGCATACCCAAACACCACCTGGCAGCGCTGTACTGTGCCATAGGCTCCGCTCTGATTCTTTCAAGCGTACGGTATTTAAGGGTTTGCATAACGAGATTCAGCAGAAAACAGCACCTGAAGGATTAACTGCAATATCCCCTCGTAGAAAACAAACATGACACTAATAATTACCGGTATAACTCGACTCAACCTATCCACCCGAAAAGACAGTATAAGTAGACAATTGTTGCCACTAATAACGCACCCATCCTCTTGACGTAGCCAATACATCTTATAATCATACAACG